>NZ_CP097800.1:2408750-2712500 GCF_000612545.2 Streptomyces sp. PCS3-D2
CCGGGGCGTGCGCGATCTGGTGCGGGACCTGAATCGGGCGTATGCGGCCACGCCGGCGCTGTGGGAGCGCGACACCGTGCCGGAGGGCTTCGCCTGGGTGGAGGCGGACGCGGCGGAGGACAACGTCTTCGCCTTCCTGCGGTACGCCCGGGACGGCTCGCAGCTGCTGGCGGTGTCCAACTTCTCGCCCGTGGTCCGGCACGGCTACCGGATCGGGGTACCGGAGGAGGTACCGGTGTGGCACGAGGTCCTCAACACCGACCGGGAGGGGTACGGCGGCAGCGGGGTGCACCACGCACAGCCGCTGCGGCCCGAGCCGGTGCCGGCGCAGGGCCGCCCGGCCAGCCTGCGGATGACGCTGCCGCCGCTGGCGACGATCTGGCTCAGGCCGTAGCCGAACCCGTCCTCCGCTTCCGGCAGGGGGCGGAGGACGGACCGTGCGCCGGCCGGCCGGCGCACGGCTCCACCGTCGCCGGAGGCGAGCAGGACGTGCTCGGGGCGGGGCCCTCGCCACCCCCGTATGCGAGGGCCCCACAGGAACCACGTACGAGGGGCGGTTCCGGTTCACATTCCGTGGAGGCCGTGTGAGGGGTATTGCGTCGCGGGGAGTTGGCTGGAACCGTACGCAGTAATGGATCTTCGAATTCCGAAGATGCACCGATTACCGGACAGTCGCCGGAAAACTCGCCAAAAGACCCCTCCTCCATAGGACGTTCCTACGAGGTATTGGCTTGTTTGTTTGGTCTGTAGGCGGCGCAGCCCGGCCACTTCTACGGTGTGCGGTGTGCACTCCAGCCCACCCTTCAATGCCCCCGCCGCGCGGCGTCTGCGTGCGGCCCTGGGCATGGCTCCCGGACATGTCGCCTACGGCCTGCGCGCCCAGTACGGACTCGTGGTCGCCCCAGAGACGGTGATGGCGTGGGAGCGCGGCGAGATATCACCGTCGTCCGCCGAGCTCACGGCGCTCGCGGGCGTCCTGTGGTGTTCGCCCGGCGAGCTGCTGGCCGAGCCGGTCACCCTGCGGGAGCACCGGATCGCGCGGGGGCTGGCGGCGGACGAACTGGCCCGGCGGATCGGCCTGGAGACGGGCTCCTACCAGAAGATGGAGGACACCGGACGCTGGAAGGGCAACGAGCGGCAGTCCGCCGCTCTCGCCACCGTGCTCGGTCTCACCCTGGCCCAGTTCGTGACGGCGACCGGCAAGCAGGAGGAGCTCGCCGGACTGCTGCGCAGCGCGGTCACCACGCGCTGGCAGGCCTACGTGAAGCCGCTCGGCAAACTGCTGCCGATCCCCAAGCACCACCTGGAGCGGGTGCTGGAGCAGTTGCACGGGGACTACCAGTCGCGGATGGTGGCGACGCTCAGCTGGGGCGGCGGTCAGGGCGAGGCCGCGAGCGGGGACGCGGGCCGCGAGTTCCTCACCGGGATCGTGGACCGCTTCTGGCAGCTCGCGGGCGGCGCGGGGTAGCACGCCCGGAGCGCCCGCGCACCGCCCGGAGCCTGGAGCAGTGGTGCGAAGGCCACGGCGGTCGAGACGCCGGCGGCGGCCGGGGCCTGGCCGGGAGGGAGCGTCAGAAGACCGATTCGGCCTCGTACATGCGGTCCTCGGGGACGGTCTTCAGCTCGGTGACCGCGTGGGCGAGCGGGGCCATGACGATGTCGGTGCCGCGCAGGGCGGTCATGTTGCCGTACTCGCCGCGGTGGACCGCCTCCACGGCGTGCCAGCCGAAGCGGGTCGCGAGGACGCGGTCATAGGCGGTGGGGGTGCCGCCGCGCTGGACGTGGCCGAGGATGACCGGGCGGGCCTCCTTGCCCAGGCGGTGCTCCAGTTCGATGGCGAGGCGGTTGCCGATGCCGGCGAAGCGCTCGTGGCCGTAGGCGTCGATCGCGCCCTTCTCGTACGGCATGGAGCCCTCGGCCGGGTGCGCGCCCTCGGCGACGCAGACGACGGCGAACTTCTTCCCTCGGGCGAAGCGTTCCTCGACCATCTTGACCAGGGCGTCCACCTCGAAGGGGCGCTCCGGCAGGCAGATCCCGTGGGCGCCGCCGGCCATCCCGGACTCCAGGGCGATCCAGCCCGCGTGACGGCCCATGACCTCGACCACCATCACGCGCTGGTGGGACTCGGCCGTGGTCTTGAGGCGGTCGATGGCCTCGGTGGCGACCATGACGGCGGTGTCGAAGCCGAAGGTGCGGTCGGTGGAGGAGATGTCGTTGTCGATGGTCTTGGGCACGCCGACGACCGGCATCCCGGCATCGGACAGCATCCGGGCCGCGGTCAGGGTGCCCTCACCGCCGATCGGGATGAGCGCGTCGATGCCGTAGCGGGTGGCCAGCTCCTGCGCGTTCTCGGCTGCCTCGTGCAGACGGGCCCGCTCCATGCGCGCCGAGCCGAGGATCGTGCCGCCGCGGGCGAGGATGCCGCTGACGGCATTGATGTCGAGGGGGCGGAAGTGGCCGTCGAGGAGGCCCTTGAAGCCGTCCTCGAAACCGATGACCTCGTCCCCGTGCCCGACCACGGCACGGTGTACGACCGACCGGATGACAGCGTTGAGGCCCGGGCAGTCTCCGCCTGCGGTGAGAACTCCGATACGCATCGTGCTGTGTCTCCTGCTCCCGTACATAAGAAGGGCGTATTGATGCCGCCTGTCCGATTGTTCCATGCTCGCGGAGTGGGGCGCGCTCCGCACCACCCGGTCCGGAGGGCCTTTGGACCCGCCGGACCGGGCCGACGTTCCGGCGGGCGCTCTATCCATTGACAGAGGTATTGTCAAGAGGGAAAGGCATCCAAACCGGGTCGATCGACCACACGAAGAGAGACGGGGAGCACGCGTGACGCGCAGCGTGTACGTGACCGGCATCGAGCGGGGGGACGGCCGGCAGGTCGTCGAACTCGGGATCATGGAGCTCCTGACCCGGCAGACCGGCCGGGTGGGCGTGTACCGGCCACTTCTCCACGATGCGCCCGACCGCCTCTTCGACCTGCTCAAGGCCCGCTACCGGATCGACCAGGACGCCTCGGCGGCCTACGGGATGGAGTACCGCGAGGCGTCGGCGATCCTGGCGGAGAAGGGCACCGACGAGCTCGTCTCGCAGCTGGTCGACCGCTACCACCGACTGGCCCGCGACTACGAGGTCGTGCTCGTCCTGGGCACCGACTACGCGGAGACCAACCTCCCCGACGAACTGGCGCTCAACGCCCGCCTCGCCAACGAACTCGGCGCGGTCGTCGTCCCCGTCGTGGGCGGCACCAACCGCCCCGCCGAGGACGTGCGCGCCGAGGCCCGCAACGCCCACCGCGCGTACGAGAGCCTGGGGTGCCATGTCGTCGCGATGGTCGTCAACCGGGTGGCCGCGGAGGACCGCGACCTGATAGCCGAGCGGCTGGCGGCCCGCCTCCCCGTGCCCTGCTACGTACTGCCGGACGACAAGTCGCTGTCCGCCCCGACCGTCGCCCAGATCACCCGGGCGCTCGGCGGCGAGGTACTCCTCGGCGACGACGCGGGCCTGGCCCGCGACGCCCTGGACTTCGTCTTCGGCGGCGCGATGCTGCCGAACTTCCTGAACGCCCTGACCCCCGGCTGCCTGGTCGTGACCCCCGGCGACCGTTCGGACCTCGTGATCGGCGCACTCGCCGCGCACACCTCGGGCACCCCGCCGATCGCCGGCGTGCTGCTCACCCTGAACGAGCGGCCGAGCAAGGACATCCTGGCGCTGGCATCGAAGCTGGCACCGGGCACGCCCGTGGTGTCCGTGGCCGGCAACAGCTTCCCGACCGCCACCGAACTCTTCTCGCTGCAGAGCCGGTTGAACTCCGCGACCCCGCGCAAGCTGGAGACCGCGCTCGGCCTCTTCGAGCGCCACGTGGACACCGGCGAGCTGCGCGGCCTGCTCTCGGTGACCCGTTCGGAGCGCGTCACGCCGATGATGTTCGAGCACGAGTTGCTGGAGCGGGCCCGCTCCGGCCGCCGCCGTGTCGTCCTGCCCGAGGGCACCGAGGAGCGGGTGCTGCGGGCCGCGGACGTGGTGCTGCGCCGGAGCGTGTGCGACCTGACCCTGCTGGGCGACGAGCAGGCGATCCTCAAGAAGGCCGGCGACCTCGGCATCGACGTCTCGGGCGCGCAGCTCATCGACCCGGCGACGTCGCCGCTGCGGGAGGGGTTCGCCGAGTACTACGCCTCGGTCCGCGCGCACAAGGGCATGACCGTCGAGCTGGCCGGCGACGTGGTCACCGACGTCAACTACTTCGGCACCCTGATGGTCGAGCGGGGCCTGGCCGACGGCATGGTCTCCGGCTCGGTGCACTCCACCGCTGCGACCATCCGCCCGGCGTTCGAGATCATCAAGACCAAACCGGAGGCGTCCATCGTCTCCTCCGTCTTCTTCATGTGCCTGGCCGACCGGGTCCTCGTGTACGGCGACTGCGCGGTCAACCCGGACCCGAACGCCGAGCAACTCGCCGACATCGCCGTCCAGTCGGCCGCCACCGCCGCCGCCTTCGGGGTCGAGCCGCGGATCGCGATGCTCTCGTACTCGACCGGCACCTCCGGCTCGGGCGCGGACGTCGACAAGGTCCGCAAGGCCACCGAGATCGTCCGCGAGCGGCGGCCCGATCTGGCGGTCGAGGGTCCGATCCAGTACGACGCGGCGGTGGAACCCTCGGTCGCCGCGACGAAGCTGCCCGGGTCCGAGGTGGCCGGCCGCGCGACGGTGCTGATCTTCCCCGACCTGAACACGGGCAACAACACGTACAAGGCCGTGCAGCGTTCGGCGGGCGCGGTCGCGGTCGGCCCGGTGCTCCAGGGTCTGCGCAAGCCCGTGAACGACCTCTCGCGCGGCGCCCTCGTCCAGGACATCGTCACCACCGTGGCCATCACGGCGATCCAGGCGCAGGGCGCACCGGGGCCCGTCGCCGGCGCCTGAGCGGTCCGCCTCCCGCCTCTGCCGCCCCGCTCGGCCCGTCCCGCTCGGCCCGTCCCGTCCCGCCCCTCCGCCTCCGCACCGCCCTTCTCCGTCACCGCCCGCGACAAGGAAAGACCCCCACCGTGACCGCTTCGCGCGTACTCGTCCTCAACTCCGGCTCCTCCTCGGTCAAGTACCAGCTCCTCGACATGGCGGACCGGTCGCGTCTGGCCGCCGGCCTGGTGGAGCGGATCGGAGAGGGGACCTCCCGGCTGGTGCACGAGCCGCTCACGGGTCCCGCCGCGGCCGGCGGCAGGCGCGAGCGGGTCGGCGCGATCGCGGACCACGAGGCCGCGCTGAAGGCCGTCGCCGCCGAGCTCGCCGCCGACGGCCTCGGCCTGGACTCCCCCGAGCTGGCCGCGGTCGGGCACCGGGTGGTGCACGGCGGGACGCGGTTCACCCGGCCGACCGTGATCGACGACGAGGTGCTGGCGGAGATCCGGAAGCTGATCCCTCTGGCCCCGCTGCACAACCCGGCGAACGTGACGGGCATCGAGGTGGCCCGCTCGCTGCGGGCGGACCTCCCCCAGGTCGCCGTCTTCGACACCGCCTTCCACTCCACGATGCCGGAGTACGCGGCCCGGTACGCCATCGACGCGGCGACCGCCGACGCGTACTCCATCCGGCGGTACGGCTTCCACGGCACCTCCCACGCCTACGTCTCACGGGCGACGGCCGCCCTGTTGGGCAGGCCGGTCGAGGACGTGAACGTGATCGTGCTGCACCTGGGCAACGGCGCCTCGGCCTCGGCCGTGCGCGGCGGTGCCTGCGTGGAGACCTCCATGGGCATGACCCCGCTGGAGGGGCTGGTCATGGGCACCCGCTCGGGCGATCTCGACCCTGCGGTGGTCCTCCACCTGGCCCGGGTCGGCGGCCTCTCGGTGGATGAGATCGATTCGCTCCTGAACAAGAAGAGCGGTCTGCTGGGCCTGTGCGGCGACAACGACATGCGCGAGGTGCTGCGGCGGGCGGGCGAGGGCGACGAGACGGCGCGCCTGGCCTTCGCCGCGTACGTCCACCGGCTGAAGAAGTACATCGGGGCCTACGCGGCGGTCCTCGGGCGGGTGGACGCGGTGGCGTTCACGGCCGGGGTCGGCGAGAACGCCCACCAGGTCCGCGAGGCGGCGCTGGACGGTCTGGCCGCGCTGGGCCTGGTACTGGATCCGGAGGCCAACGCGGCGCGTTCCCCGCAACCGCGGCTGGTTTCGGCGGACGATGCCCGAGTGGCCGTGGCGGTGGTCCCGACGGATGAGGAACTGGAGATCGCCACCCAGGCGTACGCGCTGGTTACCCAGTAGTCACTTGGACTTTCCACCAGTCGGAATATTCCGCTACGAAACAAACCGATAGGATCCAGTCATGCGCCGTTCCAAAATCGTCTGCACGCTGGGCCCCGCCGTCGACTCGTATGAGCAGCTGAAAGCGCTCATCGAGGCAGGTATGAACGTGGCCCGATTCAACTTCAGCCACGGGTCCCAGGCAGAACACCAGGAGCGGTACGACCGCGTCCGGCAGGTCTCCGAGGACACCGGGCGCGCCGTCGGCGTCCTCGCCGACCTCCAGGGTCCGAAGATCCGCCTGGAGACCTTCGCCGAGGGGCCCGTCGAGCTGGTGCGCGGTGACGAGTTCGTCATCACCACCGAGGACGTCCCGGGTGACAAGTCCATCTGCGGCACCACCTACAAGGGCCTCCCGGGCGACGTCGCCAAGGGCGACCAGGTCCTGATCAACGACGGCAACGTCGAGCTCCGGGTGACGGAGGTCGACGGCCCCCGGGTCAGGACCATCGTCATCGAGGGCGGTGTCATCTCGGACCACAAGGGCATCAACCTGCCGGGTGCCGCCGTGAACGTCCCCGCCCTGTCGGAGAAGGACGTCGACGACCTCCGCTTCGCCCTGCGGATGGGCTGCGACATGGTCGCCCTGTCCTTCGTCCGCGACGCCAACGACGTCAAGGACGTCCACCGGGTGATGGACGAGGAGGGCCGCCGGGTCCCCGTCATCGCCAAGGTGGAGAAGCCGCAGGCCGTCGAGAACATGGAGGCCGTGGTCGCCGCCTTCGACGCGGTCATGGTGGCCCGCGGCGACCTCGCCGTCGAGTACCCGCTCGAAAAGGTCCCGATGGTCCAGAAGCGGCTCATCGAGATGTGCCGCCGCAACGCCAAGCCGGTGATCGTCGCGACCCAGATGATGGAGTCGATGATCACCAACTCCCGCCCGACGCGCGCGGAGGCGTCCGACGTCGCCAACGCCATCCTCGACGGCGCGGACGCGGTCATGCTGTCGGCCGAGTCCTCCGTGGGCGCCTACCCGATCGAGACCGTCAAGACGATGTCGAAGATCGTCGCGGCGGCCGAGGAGGAGCTCCTCTCCAAGGGCCTCCAGCCGCTGGTCCCGGGCAAGAAGCCGCGCACCCAGGGCGGATCCGTGGCCCGCGCGGCGTGCGAGATCGCCGACTTCCTGGACGGCCAGGCACTCATCGCCTTCACCCAGTCCGGGGACACCGCCCGGCGCCTGTCGCGCTACCGCGCCACCCAGCAGATCCTGGCCTTCACCACGGACGTCAACACCCGCAACCAGCTCACGCTGAGCTGGGGCGTCGAGTCGTACATCGTCCCGCACGTGGACACCACCGACGCGATGGTCGACCTGGTCGACGGCGAGCTGCTCAAGCTGGGCCGCTACAACGAGGGCGACACCATGATCATCACCGCCGGCTCGCCCCCCGGCGTACCGGGCACCACCAACATGGTCCGGGTGCACCACCTGGGCGGCGTCGACCACGCCTGACGCGTCGATCGCCACGGACCCTGCCGCACAGGGGCCGAGGGCGGCACCCCGCGGTGACGCGGGGTGCCGCCCTCGGTGTGCGTCCGTACGGCGTGCCGCCTACTCGGGCGGACCGATGTAGTTCTTCAGTTCCGGGACCGTCAGGGTGCCGCCGAACTGGCCGGCCTGGACGACCTTGACGTCCGTGAAGAACGCGAACGGGACGTTCAGGGGCGGCGGGCTGTTCGGAGTGAACTCGATCGGGATCAGCCCGAACAGCTTCCCCTTGAGGCTCTCGGTGTACATCGTCACCGTGCCGCCGCGGATCTTGGACGTGGAGCCCGGACGCGACTTCAGGTGGGCGACGTTCCCGCCCTTGCCGACCGTCTGGTAGAGGTCCTTGATGTCCAGCGAGTCCGCGGTGAACTTCAGGACCTTCTTCACCTTGCCGCCGGCGGTCTTCACCTCGACGATGCCGTGGTAGTCGAGGCCGTAGAGGGTCAGCAGGGAGCTGTCGAGGTACCAGGGCTCGTCCGGCAGGAGCGGGATGCCCTGCTCCAACTCGGCGTTGGCCAGGGCCTCGGCGTCGTAGGTCGGACAGGGGAAGGGTTCCTTCCCGTCCGGGTCCTTCGTCGTCCCGGGCTCGGTCGCGTCCTCGCCCTCGTCACCCTCGTCCTCGGGTGTCTCGTCCTTGGGCTTCTCGTCCTTGGGCTTCTCGTCCTTGGGCTTCCTGACGGTGTCCTTGACCTCGTCGGGCAGCTCCTCGACCGTGGCACCGGCCTGCTCGGCGGCGCGCCTGATCGCTTCCGCCGCAGGGTCCGGGGCCGGCTTCGCCGTCGTGGAGGGCGTGGCCGTGGGCGTCGGGTCCGCCTTCGGCTCCAGCGGCTTGCCCAGCCCGTCGAAGAGGTCCTTGAGCTTGTCGCCCACGCCGAGGGGGTCCAGCGGGTTCGCGGACTTCGTGGGTGCCGGCGCAGGCGTGGTGGCGGCCGGCGCCGGGGTGCTCGCCGACGGGGAGCCGGTCGCCGAAGGGGAAGGGCTCGCCTTCGGCTTCGCGGCGGTGGAGGCTGCGGGCGACGCGCTGGGCGAGGTGCTCGGCGAGGCCGTCTTGGAGGGCGTGGGGGACGGGGACTTCGACTCGGTCTCCGCCGGCTCGTCGGACCGCGTCACGCACGGCCCCGGCGCGAAGGGGATCTCCTTGTCGTCGGCCACGGCCAGTTTGGGCGCCATGCCCATCCCGACGAAAACGGCCGTCGGCATCGCCGCCAGCGCCATCGTCCTGCCGACGGGTATCTGGATCTTGTTCAGCAGGGACTTCCTGGGCGCCGCGTGCCGCGGGCCCGTCTTCTCACGGGACTCTGCGCCTGGGGCCACGCCCCGCTGCGTCTCGTCACCCCGCACTGTTCCTCCCGCCATCGGCGTGGGCAGTCGTCTCGCTCGCGTGTGCCGTCTCCGTCTCGCGGGGGCCCGGAACGTCCAGGGCTCCGGGCGCCGCATCCGTCTTGCCCGGGGCGACCGCGCCCGGCTGCTGGACCGCGGGCTGCTGGACGGCCGCCTGCCGGTCGGCGGGCACCTCCTCCGCGGGCTGTCCGGGCACCCACGACAGGGCGAGTGCGCCGCCGATGAGGGAGAGGACGAAGCCCATCCCGAAGCCGCCGAGGTTGGACACCGGCAGGGACACCAGGGCCAGCAGGATCGAGGCGACTCCGGCGAAGACCCGGATGGACTGCTGGAACCAGAGGGCCAGGCCCAGCGTGATCAGCAGTACACCGATGATCAGCGCACCGGCGCCACCGGGGGTGGCCATCGCGAGACTGACGTTGCCCAACCGGAGGTCCGCATAGGGGAAGTACGCGATCGGGAAGCCACCGAGGAGCGTGAACAGCCCGGCCCAGAAGGGACGGCGACCGCTCCAGGCATGGAAGTGGTAGTACACCACGGTGAGCCAGGCGTCGTCTTCTGCGCGAACGTAAACCGGGGCCTGGGGGTTCATGGACAACAGCTCCCTGGAAACGGTGGTACGGAGAACTCTGTGGAGCCCGGACGGGCGGGCGGGGACAGCCGTCGCCACCCGCCCGTCCGGTCATTCACCAGGACGGACTCAGTCCTTGATGTCCTGGTAGCACGGCTGGTCGCCACCGAGCAGGCGCAGCTTCAGGTCGGGCAGCTTGAACGTGGCGGCCGTGGTCGCCCACGCCTTCTGGCGCACGTTGGTCAGGATCGCCTTGTCCGCGCGCTGCGAGAACGCGTACGGGCTGGCGACCGTGCCGGCCTGCGGCTTGGTCTTGTGGCTCTGGTCGCCGACCGCGACACCGATGTCCAGGTTCTTGAACTCGGCGTCGGTGTCGAGCTCCGCCACATCCAGGTAGATGTTGTCGGCGACGGCCGGCTTGCCCTTGTGGCCGGTGCGCAGCTGCAGCGTGATGTTGCCCAGCGGCGTCGGGGTCACCAGCGACTGGCACATGTTGGTGATCTCGGCGTGGCTGAACCCGGAGATGGTCACCGGGTGGTGCTGCGCATTGCCCTTGAGGTCGTGCCCCTCGGCGATGCCGCCGTACTGGATGAGGTTGTCACCGTCGAGCTTGTCGGCCGTGACCTTGAAGTCCTGGCCGGAGACGCTGAAGGACGCCGCGAGGGCACCCTGCGCCAGACCCACACCGACCGCGGCCGTGGCCGCGATGCTCGGCACCATGACGAGCGCGAAGCGCTTCCATCTGGTCCCGCCACGAACCTGAGAACTCATTTCGTTCCTCCTTCTCGGACGTACATCTCCGGTCCGGGCCGCGCCCGTCCTGGGATGGGAGAAGTGCTACGTCCTCGGGAAGGAGCGCAGGCGGGCCGGCCGCGGCCGTGCCACGTCCGATACACCGGCGTTCACCCCCGAGCGACAACCACTGGGCCACGCGTTCGCGCAACCTGGAGGACAGGCCCCGCCCGTGCGGCGGAGACCCCCCTGTCCCACGGCCGGTGCCACTGCCACCGGCCGGCCCGGTGGGGACCCTTCACCGCGGCTCCGAGTGAGCGGCTCTGCGGGAAGGACCGAGCGTCGCCGATCGTGGTCCATTCCCGGCCGGGGCACAAGAGGGTTCGTTACTGGCGGGTAACGGCCAGATAACCTGCGTGCTGCCCGTAACCGTCCGTCGGCAACGCAGGGTGCCGCCGAGGGCCACGACAGAATGGCGGAATGGTGAACACACCGGACAGTTCACGGGGTTCGATTTACTGCGAGTAACAGCGGCCGCGAATGCCAAGTTTTGGCAAAGCGCGGCCGCTGTTTATCTACGTGTCAACAAATCGTCGGCGGTCCACCGACCTCCGAGCCCTTCCCGGGACCGGCTCGGAACCGCACCGGAGCCGCCCTAGAAGAGCACCCGCGCCAGCGCCGTCCGCGCCGCCGTCACCCTCGGATCGTCGGCGCCGATGACCTCGAACAGTTCGAGAAGCCGCAGCCGCACCGCATCGCGATCGTCACCGAACGTGACCTTCACGGTGTCCACCAGGCGCCCGAAGGCGTCCTCCACGTGGCCGCCGACCAGATCGAGGTCGGCCGCGGCGATCTGCGCCGCCGGATCGCGCGGATTCTCGGCGGCGGCCGTGCGCACCTGCTGCGGGTTCATGTGCTGGACCCTGGCGAGCAGCTCGGCCTGGGCCAACCCGAGTTTGGCCTCGGTGTTGCCCGGGTCGTCCGCGAGCACGTTCTTGTACGCCTGCACCGCACCGCCCAGGTCGCCTGCATCCAGTGCGACGACGGCCGCCTCCAGCAGCGCGTCGTACGGTCCGGCGGGCGCCTCGGCCGGGATGGCCTCGGCGGCGCCCTCGGCGTTCGGGTCCACCTGGAGGCCGATGATCCCGAAGCGCTCCTCGGCGACCTGGACCAGCTGGGCGAGGGTCTCGCGGATCTGCTGCTCGGGGGCGACGCCCTGGAACAGTGGCAGCACCTGACCGGCAACCACGGCGAAGACGGCCGGGATGCCCTGGATCTGGAACTGCTGCATCAGCATCTGATTGGCGTCGACGTCCACCTTGGCCAGCACGAGGCGGCCGTTCGCCTCGACGGTCAGGCGCTCCAGGAGCGGGCTGAGCTGCTTGCACGGCTGGCACCACTCGGCCCAGAAGTCCAGGACGACCGGGACCTCGGCGGAGAGCTGGAGCACGTCGCGTTCGAAGCCGGCCTCGTCGACGTCGACGACGAGTGCCGAGGGCGGGACGGCGCCGGCGGCCGGAGCGGCCGCGCCACCCTGAGCGGCCTGCCGCGCCGCTTCCGCGCGGGCCTGCTCGGCCTTGGCCTTGGCCTCGCCGGCCGCCTTCACCGCGGCGAGGTCGACGACGCCGCTCATGGACATGTTTCTGGGCTGCATGCGTACATCCTCCCCCGTGTGCGCGCGCCGACGAAAAAGATCGCGCGAATTGGCCGTGCCGTCACGTCCGTGCCGTCACGTCCACTGCGATCGTCTTGCTGGGCGGCGCCGGGTCCCCACCTGGCGCCTGTAGCTCGTCGCGTGGTTGTCGCTCTTACGCTACGAGCCGTAGCGTAACTCTCCCGGGGGCCCGGCGCGCCCCCGCGGCGCCCGTGATCTGAACCACAGCGGCCCGTTCGGCTACCGGCGGGTATGGTCTCGGCCATGCGCAACCCGAGCCCCGGCCGCACCGGTCGCCCCCGCAGCGCGGCCGCGGACGCCGCCATCCTCGCCGCCACCCGGGACGCGCTGGTCGAGCTGGGCTGGTCGAAGCTGACCATGGGCGACGTCTCGGCCCGCGCGGGCGTCGCCAAGACCACCCTGTACCGGCGCTGGGCGGGCAAGAGCGAGCTGGTCGTGGACGCGGTCGCGGAGCTCTTCGACTCGCTCGAACTGCCGGACCGGGGCTCCCTGGAAGCCGACATCGAGTACGTGGTCCTGCGCTTCGCGGAGCTGCTGCGGCGCCCGGAGGCCCGTACGGCCCTGATGGCGGTCGTCGCCGAGTCCACCCGGGACGAGGCCCTGCGCGACCGGATCCGGTCGGCGATCGTGGACCGGCAGAAACGTCTCGTCGTCCTGGGCCGCGAACGGGCCCAGGCCCGCGGCGAACTCCCCCACGAGGAGGACGACTTCCTCGCCGGCCACACCACGGACCTGATCTTCGACGTGATCGCGGGCACCGTGGTGCACCGCGCCCTGGTGAGCTCGGAGCCGGTGGACGAGCTCTGGGTGGCAGCCTTCACCACCCTCCTGATGCACGGCCTGCGCGGCGCGGCCGCCGCCTGAGGCCGCAGCCGCCCCTGTTCCTCACCCCGTGCGCGCTCACGCTCCGTACGGGCAGGGGAAGGCCGGTCACGGCGCCACCCTACGGGCGCCGCGACCGGCCTTCCGCGCGCTCTCCGGGGCGGGACCCGGCCTCAGAAGCCCGGGGGCTCGGTGTAGGTGCCCCATTCGTCGCGCAGCGTGTTGCAGATCTCGCCCATCGTGGCCTCGGCGCGGACCGCGTCCAGCATGGCGGGGATCATGTTCGACCCGTCGCGGGCGGCGTCCAGCATGGCCTTCAGGGAGGCGGCGACCTTGGCGTCGTCGCGGCGGGCCTTGCGATCGGCGAGCATGCGGACCTGTTCGCGCTCCACCTCGTGGCTGACCCGCAGGATCTCCAGGTCGCCGGTGACCGATCCGTGGTGGACGTTGACGCCGACGACCCGCTTGTCGCCCTTCTCCAGCGAGCGCTGGTACTGGAAGGCGGACTCGGCGATCTCGCCGGTGAACCAGCCGTCCTCGATGCCGCGCAGGATGCCCGAGGTGATCGGACCGATGGGGTGCTGCCCGTCGGGGTGGGCGCGCAGGCCGCGCTCCTTGATCTGCTCGAAGATCCGCTCGGCGTCGGCCTCGATGCGGTCGGTGAGCTGCTCCACGAACCAGGAGCCGCCCAGCGGGTCCGCCACGTTGGCGACGCCGGTCTCCTCCATCAGCACCTGCTGGGTGCGCAGGGCGATCTCGGCAGCCTGCTCGCTCGGCAGCGCGAGGGTCTCGTCGAGGGCGTTGGTGTGCAGCGAGTTGGTGCCGCCGAGGACGGCCGCGAGGGCTTCCACGGCGGTGCGCACGACGTTGTTGTAGGGCTGCTGCGCGGTGAGGGAGACGCCCGCGGTCTGCGTGTGGAAGCGCAGCCACATCGACTTCTCGTTCCGGGCCCCGTAGACCTCCTTCATCCAGCGGGCCCAGATCCGGCGGGCCGCGCGGAACTTGGCGATCTCCTCGAAGAAGTCGAGGTGCGCGTCGAAGAAGAAGGAGAGCCCGGAGGCGAAGTGGTCCACGTCCAGGCCGCGGGAGAGGCCCAGCTCCACGTAGCCGAAGCCGTCGGCGAGGGTGTACGCGAGCTCCTGCGCGGCCGTGGCCCCGGCTTCGCGGATGTGGTAGCCGGAGACGGACAGCGGCTTGTAGGCCGGGATGCCCTTCGCGCAGTACTCCATGAGGTCGCCGATGAGGCGCAGGTGCGGCTCCGGCTCGAAGAGCCACTCCTTCTGGGCGATGTACTCCTTGAAGATGTCCGTCTGGAGGGTGCCGTTCAGGACGGCGGGGTCCACGCCCTGGCGCTCGGCGGCGACCAGGTACATGCAGAAGGCGGGCACGGCGGGGCCCGAGATCGTCATGGAGGTCGTGACGTCGCC
Source organism: Streptomyces sp. PCS3-D2 (assembly GCF_000612545.2). Classification (GTDB taxonomy): domain Bacteria; phylum Actinomycetota; class Actinomycetes; order Streptomycetales; family Streptomycetaceae; genus Streptomyces. Next base: position 2,423,107 of record NZ_CP097800.1, read on the forward strand.
GAGGGGAATGTCCTTGAAGAGGACCTCCATGTCGGCGGCGGAGTCGATGGCGACGCCGCAGTGGCCGACCTCACCGAGGGAGCGGGGGTCGTCGGAGTCGCGGCCCATGAGGGTCGGCATGTCGAAGGCGACCGAGAGCCCGCCGCCGCCGGCGGCCAGGATCATCTTGTAGCGCTCGTTCGTCTGCTCGGCGTTCCCGAAGCCGGCGAACTGGCGGATGGTCCAGGTCCGGCCGCGGTAGCCGGTGGCGTGCAGGCCGCGCGTGTACGGGTACTCCCCCGGCCAGCCGATCCGCTCGAAGCCCTCGTACGCGTCGCCGGGCCGGGGCCCGTAGACGGGTTCGACCTCGTCGCCGGAGAGCGTGGTGAAGTCTGCCTCGCGCTTGCGGGCCTTGTCATAACGGGCCTGCCAGCGGCGGCGGCCCTCCTCGATGGCGTCAGCGTCCATACCCACGAATTTACTAGGACGTCCTAGTAAATGTCGATGGGAAACCCCCGGGAGTCGTCCCGGGGGCGGGTGACGCTCGCCTCGTCGTCAGGCCTTCGCGGTCGCGAGCGAGTCGTCGATCAGCGGCTCCACCTCGGCGCGGACCGTGCGCTCGACGAAGAAGGCGGCCAGCGGGATCGTGCCCGACACCAGCACCCACAGCAGCCTGCCGAAGGGCCACTTCGCCTTGGATCCCAGGTCGAAGGCGAACACCAGGTAGATCATGAACAGCACGCCGTGGGTCTGCGACACCACGAAGGTCAGATCGGCCCCGGTGTCGAAGCCGTACTTCGCCACCATGCAGGCGCACAGGATCAGGAGCATGACCGCGGTCACGTAGGCCATGACGCGGTAGCGGGTCAGCACGCTTCGTTTCATGCCGACGAGCCTAACCGTCCGTTTTGCTCGATCTTGACGCGGCCCCGGGATCGCGGGGCGGCCTCAGGACTCCTCGAAGTCGGCGGCGGCCACCCGCAGCGGGCGGAGCAGAGCGAAGATCTCGCCGCACTCCTCGGCGTCGTAGGCGCCGAGGCCGAAGTCGACGGCCATCAGGTCCTTTGTGGCGGCCTCGACGACCTCGCGGCCCTTCTCCGTGATGGAGGCGAGGGTGCCTCGGCCGTCGTTCGGGTTGGGCCGCTTGGCGACCAGCCCGGACCTCACCAGCCGGTCCACGGTGTTGGTCACCGAGGTCGGGTGGACCATCAGCCTCTCGCCGATCTTCGACATCGGCAGCTCGCCCGCCTTGGAGAAGGTGAGCAGCACCAGCGCCTCGTAGCGCGCGAAGGTCAGCCCGTACGGCTTGACGACCGCGTCGACCTCGCCGAGCAGGATCTGGTGGGCGCGCATGATCGAGGTGATCGCGGCCATCGAGGGCACGGGCCCCCAGCGCTGCTGCCAGAGCTCGTCGGCGCGGGCGATGGGGTCGAAGGGAAGGCTGAGCGGCTTGGGCACGCCTCCGACCCTACCGGGAGGTCACTTCACGGCGGGGGCCGTCTCATCCCTCAGTCGCTCCTCCTGCCGGACCGCGCAGCGGAGTTCGGCCAGGAGAGCCAGGGCGACGACCGTACCGAGCACCCCGGCCCCCGTGACGACCACGTGCACCGGCAAGAACTCGGCGGCGACCCCGGCCAGGGCCATGCCTGCTCCCTGGAGGGTCATCAGGCCGGTGCTGAGCAGGGTCATCGCCCGGCCGCGCAACCCGTCGGGGACGGCGTCCACGTACCACTGGTCCAGCCCCAGGGTGTAGGCGTGGGCCAGCCCGGCGAGCAGCAGCGCGAGCAGGGCGACGGGCACGCCCGGCCGGCCGGCGTAGAGGAGGAACGGCAGCAGGCCGCCGGCGGCGAGCGGGGCGACGATCCGCGAACGCGTCCGCGCACTGAGCGCGGAGCCCGCCCAGAGCTCCCCGGCCAGGGTGCCGACGGGCATGGCGCACATCATCAGGCCGAGGACGCCGGTCCCGGCGCCGATGCCGTCGGCGTACGCGGCGAGCAGCGCCTCGGGACGACGAGGAAGACGGGCGGAAGCCAGAACAACAGGGTGAGCGCCCGCAGCCGGCGCCGCCCCAGGACGGCCCGCATCCCGGCGATCGCGGAGGTCCGGGCGTCTCCTTCGAGGAGGAGCTCGCGGTGATCCGGGCGGCCGACCCGGCCGCTGCGCGCGAGGACATCCACAGGTCGTTGGCGTGCACGCCGGGCGCGCTCGACAGCGAGCCGGGCCGGGCCCTGCTCGCCGATCCGGCCCGGTCGGTACGGGAACTGGCCGATCTGCTGGAGCGGGCCTGGGGCGTACTGGTCGAGCCGCACTGGCCCCGACTGCGGGCCCTGCTGGAGGCGGACGTCCTCATCCACACCCGCCGTCTGGCCGCCGGCGGGCTGGCGTCCCTCTTCGACGGCCTGCACCCTGATCCCTCCTGGGACCCCGCGTCTCTCACCCTCACCATCGAGCGGCCCAGCCACCACGACCGGGTGCTGGGCGGCCAGGGGCTGCTGCTCATGCCGAGCGCCTTCGTCTGGCCGCAGATCGCGGGCGGCTTCGACCCGCCCTGGCGGCCGACCGTCGTCTATCCGGCGCGCGGCATCGGCGCCCTGTGGACCCCGGCGGACCAGGACACGCCGACCGCGCTGACCCGGCTGCTGGGCCGGGCCCGGGCGGACGTCCTGTGCGCGCTGGAGGAGCCGGCGTCCACGACCGCCCTGGCCCACCGCCTCGGCCTGGCCCCCTCCACCGTCTCGGCCCACCTGGGGATCCTGCAGGCCGCAGGTTTGCTCGTCTCCGTCCGCCCCGGGCACCAGGTCCTCTACGAACGCACCCCGCTGGCCATCGCCCTCACCACCGGGAGCGCCGCCGACTGACCGGCGCGGGCGGTGTCGCACGACCGAGCCGACGGACCGTCATGTCACCATATTCCGGTCATACATCCCTACCGCGTCACCGCCTCACCGCCTCACGGCCCGCCCCCGACCCTTCGTCGCGAGGAATCCGGATGCCACCCGTCGCTCCCAGGCCCGTCGCCGTCCTCGGCCTCCTCCTGCTCCTCGCCGCGGCCGCCGCCTGCACCACCGCGCCGGATCACGGGCCGCGCGGTCCCGCCGCCGGCCAAGCCGCCGGCCCCACGGCCACGGCCGCCCACGGCGAGTCCCCGTTCTGGGTGGACCCCGACAGCGAGGCCGCCCGGCAGGTCGCGGCCTGGGAGGCGACGGGCCGCTACGCCGACGCCCAGGTACTGCGCCGGATCGCGGACCGGCCGGTCGCCCTGTGGGGACGACCGGGCGATCCCGGACCCGGGATCCGCCGGGCCCGCGCGGCCGCGAAGGCCTCCGGGCGGACGCTGGTCCTGGCCGCGCACCACATCCCGCCCCGCGGCTGCGGGCAGCCGCCCGCGGGCGGCGCCGCCGACGCCCGCGCCTACCGCGACTGGATCGACGCGTTCGCCGATGCCATCGGCGACGCCCGGGCCCTCGTCGTGCTGGAGCCGCACGCCGTCGCGCACGCCGTCGACGGCTGCGTGCGCGCCGAGCACCGCGCCGAGCGCTACCGGCTGCTCTCCGAGGCCGTCGACCGGCTCAAGCGGAACCGCCACACGAAGGTCTATCTGGACGCCGGCGGGCCGACGTGGATCCGCGACCCGGCGGATCTCGCCGGCCCGCTCCGCCGCGCGGGCCTCGACCGCGCCGACGGCTTCGCCCTCAACGTCTCCGGCTTCCAGCCCGACGCGGCCGTACGGGCCTACGGCGCGAAGCTCTCCCGGGCGGTCGAGGGCCGGCACTTCGTCGTCGACACCGGCCGCAACGGCGAGGGGCCCCTGCCGGGTGACCGCGGACGCGTCTCCTGCAACCCGCCGGGCCGCGCGCTCGGCACGCCGCCGACCGACCGGACCGGCGACCCGCTCGTGGACGCGTACCTCTGGGTGAAACGGCCCGGCGAGTCCGACGGAACCTGCCGCGGTGGCCCGGCGGCCGGCGCCTGGTGGCCCGAACAGGCCCTCGGCCTGGCCCGCCGGGCACGGGGCGCCTCGTAGGCCGTGTCCGCGGAGCAGCGCCGGGCGCACCCGGACGCCCGACGGCGACGCCGCGAGGTGCGGCCACCCCCCCGTTCCCACGCTGCGAGCGATCGCTCAACAGTGAGCGCGGTCAGCCGGATGGGGGTCCGAGCATGCGCGAGCGCCCCCGGCCGATCGGCCGGGGGCGCTCGCGGCGTGGGGCGGGAACGGGTCGTTCACCCCTGCGCGAGGTGACGCTCCACCGTCTCCACCTTCGAGGTGATCCCGTCGGTGACGCCGGGGCGGATGTCGGCCTTCAGGATGAAGGAGACACGGGGCGCCCGCTCCTCGACGGCGGCGACCGCGCGCCGGATCACGTCCATGACCTCGTCCCACTCACCTTCGACGGTGGTGAACATGGCGTCGGTGCGGTTCGGGAGCCCTGACTCGCGGACCACGCGGACGGCGTCGGCGACGTACTCGCCCACCTCTTCACCGACCCCGAGCGGGGTCACCGAGAACGCGACGATCACGCCCGGGCCGCCTCACGGGCACGGGCCGCGACCACGCTGTCGGCCTCTTCGCGCTTGAGCAGCTTGTCGCCGTAGAGGCCGCCCAGGGGCACCACCGAGAGGACGAAGAAGAACAGGGCCTTCTTGAACGGCCACTTCGCCTTGTACCACACGTCCAGCAGCAGCACCGAGTAGACCATGAACAGGAACGCGTGCAGCAGGCCCAGCGGCAGCAGCAGGTAGTCGATGTCCGAGACCCGGCTCAGCAGCGAGCCGAAGATCAGCAGGGCCGGGAACGACAGCGCCTCCGGGACGGAGACGAGGCGCAGGCGGTGCAGGGCGGAGGCGGTCTTGATGTCCACGTGGAACCTTCGGGGAGGGAGGCCGGGGTCGCCATCCAGTGTCTCAGCCGCTTTGCGGGATCTTGACCCGGCCCCTCCGCCGCGGCACGGGCCGGGCCGGACCGCGATCGCTCCCAAACGCCCGGGTGTGTCATATATCCGGCCACGGGACTCTGTTCGGGTCCGCCCCCTGCCGATAACGTCTTCCCGTGGCTCAGTTCCGACTCCAAGGCAGCAAGGTGCTGGCCGTCGACCTGACCGGGGACGCCGTGAAAGCGAAGAACGGCTCCATGGTCGCGTACGACGGGCAGATGGCCTTCAAGAAGATGACCGGCGGCGGCGAAGGCCTCCGCGGCATGGTGACCCGCCGGCTGACCGGCGAACAGATGACGGTGATGGAGGTACAGGGGCACGGCACCTGCTTCTTCGCCGACCGCGCAAGTGAGATCAATCTGGTCAATCTGCACGGTGAGAAGCTCCACGTCGAGTCCAGCAACCTGCTGTGCACGGACGCCGGCCTGCGCACCGGCACCACGTTCACCGGTCTGCGCGGCGCCTCGACGGGCAACGGTCTGTTCACCACGACGGTGGAGGGCTCGGGGCAGGCCGCGATCATCTCCGACGGCCCGGCCGTGGTGCTGCGCGTGAGCGCCCAGTACCCGCTGTCCGTCGACCCGGGGGCGTACATCGCGCACACCGGCAACCTCCAGCAGTCCTTCCAGTCCGGCGTGACCTTCCGCACGCTGATCGGCGAGGGCTCCGGCGAGGCGTTCCAGATCCGCTTCGAGGGCGAGGGCCTGGTCTACGTGCAGCCGAGCGAACGCAACACCGTCGGGGGCGATCTCTGATGCCGTTCCGCGAGATCAACTCGAAGATGGTCGAGGCCCAGGTCGTCCCGGGTCAGAAGATGTTCAGCCAGCGCGGCGCGATGCTCGCCTACCGCGGCGACGTCTCCTTCACCCCGAGCATGACGGGCGGTCAGGGCGGCGTCATGGGCATGATCGGGCGCCGCGTGGCCAACGAGCAGACCCCGCTGATGGCGGTCGAGGGCAGCGGGACCGTGATGTTCGGGCACGGCGGCCACCACATCCAGGTGATCAACCTGACCGGCGAAACCCTCTACGTGGAGGCCGACCGGCTGCTCGCCTTCGACGGCACCCTCCAGCAGGGCACGATGTTCATGGGGTCGCAGGGCGGGGTCATGGGCATGGTCCGCGGCCAGGTGACCGGACAGGGCCTCTTCACCACCACCCTCAAGGGCCACGGCTCGGTCGCCGTGATGGCCCACGGCGGGGTCATGGAACTCCCGATCACCGCGAACCGGCCGGTCCACGTGGACCCGCAGGCGTACGTGGCCCACCACGGGGACGTCAGGAACAAGCTCTCCACCGCCCTCGGCTGGCGGGACATGGTGGGGCGCGGCTCGGGCGAGGCGTTCCAGCTGGAACTGTCCGGCCAGGGCGCGGTGTACGTACAGGCCTCCGAGGAGAAGCTGTGAACTTTGGCCCCGTGACGGGCGGGCCCGGCGGCCCGACGGTCTTCGACCCGTACACGCTGCCGTCGGACGACAACGTGAACGCCTACACCTTCTGCGTGGAGCTCAAGGGGAGCCAGTGGTTCCTGCAGAAGGGCAAGATGATCTCGTACTACGGGCGCATCGAGTTCAACGGCATCGGCAACGGGCGCTTCGACCGCCTGCTGCGCACCAGTTTCCACTCCCCGCTGCACGCCAGCGACTGGGTGGTCGCCGAGGGCCAGGGCAAGATGCTGCTGGCCGACCGGGCGTTCGATGTGAACTCGTACGACCTGGACGACGGGAACCTGACGATCCGCTCGGGCAACCTGCTCGCCTACCAGCCCTCGCTCGCCCTGAAGCAGTCGATCGTCCCGGGCTTCCTGACACTGATCGGGACCGGGAAGTTCGTGGCGGCCTCCAACGGGCCGGTGGTGTTCATGGAGCCGCCGCTGCGCGTGGACCCGCAGGCGCTCGTCGGATGGGCGGACTGCCCGTCTCCCTGTCACCATTACGATCACGGCTACATGTCCGGCGTGATGGGCGGACTGCGCTCGCTGACCGGCATCGGGGGAACCTCGGGCGAGGAGCACCAGTTCGAGTTCGTCGGAGCGGGGACGGTGCTGCTGCAGTCCTCGGAGATGCTGATGGCGGAGCAGTCGGTCGGCACGGTGGGTGCCGGGGCGGCCACGGGCAACGCACAGGGCGTGCCGGGGGCCGGCCAGGGACCCCTGGGGCAGGTGGGTGTGCCGAGGATGCCGGGACAGCTGGGTGATCTCCAGCGGCGCCTGGGACTGTAACGGCCGGGACTTTCGACCTTTGTACGCAATTCAACTTTTTAGGTAGAGTTCATTCATGGAGACCATGGAGACCGAGACGGCAACGCGCTGGCTCACCGACGCGGAGCAGTGCGCCTGGCGCACTCACCTGGACGTCAGCAGGCTGCTCATGCACCAGCTGGAAAAGGATCTCCAGCCCTTCGGACTCACCAACAACGACTACGAGATCCTCGTGAACCTCTCGGAGTCGCAGGAGCACCGGATGCGCATGAGCGATCTCGCGACCGCGACCCTGCAGTCCAAGAGCCGGCTCTCGCACCAGATCACGCGCATGGAGACGGCGGGCCTGGTCCGCCGGGTCAACTGCGAGTCCGACCGCCGCGGCCTGTACGCGGTGCTCACGGACGAGGGCATGGAGACGATGCGGAAGGTCGCCCCGCACCACGTGGCGTCCGTCCGCCGGCACTTCATCGACTTGCTGCCGCCGGAGGCCCTGGCGGCGCTGCGCACCTCCCTGACCCCGGTCGCGGAGCACCTGCGCGGCACCCGCGGCAAGGTCTGAGCCGGTCCAGGTCGGTCCGGGCGCCCGGATCGCCCCGCCCGGCAGCGGGCGGGGCGATCCGCCCGCTGCCCGCCCGCCGCCGGGGCCGTCAGGCCTCCGTCAGGGTCGCCAGGAGGGCGTCGGCCGCCGCGTACGGATCCAGCTCGCCCTCGGCGACCCGGGCGGCCAGCGCGCCGAGGTGCGCGTCCCCGTGCACGTCGGCCATCCGCGCCCGCAGCGCCGTGACGGCGATCGTCTCGACCTCCCGGGCGGCCCGCGCAGCCCGCCGCTCGGCGAGCACGCCGCGCTCGTCCATCCACGCCCGGTGCTTCTCCAACGCCTCGACGACCTCGTCGATGCCCTGCCCGCGAGCCGCCACCGTCTTCACGATCGGCGGCCGCCAGTCGTCCCGGCCGCGCGCCTCGCCCAGCCCCAGCATGTGGTTCAGCTCGCGGGCGGTGGCGTCCGCGCCGTCCCGGTCGGCCTTGTTGACCACGTACACGTCGCCGATCTCCAGGATGCCCGCCTTGGCAGCCTGGATCCCGTCGCCCATCCCCGGAGCCAGCAGCACCACCGAGGTGTCCGCCTGCGAGGCGATCTCCACCTCCGACTGCCCGACGCCGACCGTCTCGACCAGGATCACGTCGCAGCCGGCCGCGTCCAGCACCCGGATCGCCTGCGGGGCAGCCCAGGCGAGACCGCCCAGGTGGCCGCGGGTGGCCATGGAGCGGATGTAGACCCCCGGGTCCGAGGCGTGGTCCGACATCCGCACCCGGTCGCCGAGCAGCGCCCCGCCGGAGAAGGGCGAGGACGGGTCCACGGCGAGGACGCCCACGCGCTTGCCGGTCCTGCGGTACGCCGACACCAGCGCGGACGTCGAGGTCGACTTGCCCACGCCCGGCGATCCCGTCAGGCCCACCACGTACGCCCCGCCCGTCAGCGGGGCCAGCGCGGCCATCACCTCACGCAGCTGCGGGGACGCCCCCTCGACCAGCGAGATCAACCGGGCCACCGCTCTCGGCCGGCCCTCCCGCGCCTGGGCCACCAGCTGGGGGACGTCCACCGTCATGCGTGCTGCGCTCCTCGGTTCTCGTACGGGATACGTGCGGGCCGCCGGGCCCGGTTCCGGCCCGGCGGCCGGGCCGCTTACTCGGCGGCTACTTGGCGACGCGGACGATCAGCGCGTCACCCTGGCCGCCGCCGCCGCACAGCGCGGCCGCGCCGACCCCGCCGCCGCGGCGCTTGAGCTCCAGCGCCAGGTGCAGCACCACGCGGGCCCCGGACATGCCGATCGGGTGGCCCAGGGCGATCGCACCGCCGTTGACGTTCACCTTTTCCGGGGTCACGCCCAGATCCTTCATTGACTGCACGGCGACCGCCGCGAAGGCCTCGTTGATCTCGATGAGGTCCAGGTCGGAAACCTCCAGACCCTCCTTCTTCAGGGCGTGCAGGATCGCGTTCGACGGCTGCGACTGGAGGGAGTTGTCCGGGCCCGCCACATTGCCGTGGGCGCCGATCTCCGCGATCCACTCCAGGCCGAGCTCCTCGGCCTTCGCCCTGCTCATCACGACCACGGCGGCCGCGCCGTCGCTGATCTGCGAGGAGGTGCCGGCGGTGATCGTGCCGTCCTTGGCGAAGGCGGGCCGCAGCTTGCCGAGCGACTCCACCGTGGTCTCGGGGCGGATGCCCTCGTCGGTGGAGAAGATCACCGGGTCGCCCTTGCGCTGCGGGATCTCGACCGGGGTGATCTCCGCCTCGAAGACGCCGTTCTTCTGGGCGGCGGCCGCACGCTGGTGGGAGGCGGCGGCGAACGCGTCCTGCGGGCCGCGCTCGATGCCCAGGCGGGTGTTGTGCTTCTCGGTGGACTCGCCCATCGCGATGTTCTCGAAGGCGTCGGTGAGGCCGTCGTAGGCCATCGCGTCCAGCATCTCGATCGCGCCGTACTTGTAGCCCTCGCGGGACTTCGGCAGCAGGTGCGGGGCGTTGGTCATCGACTCCTGGCCGCCCGCGACGACGATGTCGAACTCGCCGGCGCGGATCAGCTGGTCGGCCAGCGCGATCGCGTCCAGGCCGGACAGGCACACCTTGTTGATGGTCAGGGCCGGCACGTTCATCGGGATGCCGGCCTTGACCGCCGCCTGGCGGGCGGGGATCTGACCCGCGCCGGCCTGGAGCACCTGGCCCATGATCACGTACTGGACCTGGTCGCCGGAGATCCCGGCCCGCTCCAGCGCGGACTTGATGGCGAAGCCGCCGAGGTCGGCGCCCGAGAAGGACTTCAGCGAGCCGAGCAGCCGCCCCATGGGCGTGCGGGCCCCGGCGACGATCACGGAGGTGGTGTTGTTCGATCCGGACATGAGGCACAGCCCCTTGGATGAGGAGTGAACGAGGGTTTACGTGAATGTACTGGGCGGTACCGCAGCGGTCACCGGGCTGCCGGTGTGATCGCGCGCACGTTGCGTGACCGCCCCCTTCAGGAGTGCACTGTCCCCATGCTGACAAGAATCGACCACATCGGGATCGCCTGCTTCGACCTGGACAAGACTGTCGAGTTCTACCGTGCCACGTACGGCTTCGAGGTGTTCCACACCGAGGTCAACGAGGAGCAGGGCGTCCGCGAGGCCATGTTGAAGATCAACGAAACCTCCGACGGCGGCGCCTCCTACATCCAGCTCCTGGAGCCCACCCGCGAGGACTCCGCCGTGGGCAAGTGGCTCGCCAAGAACGGCGAGGGCGTGCACCACATCGCCTTCGGCACCGAGGACGTCCGGGGCGACTCCGAGGCCATCCGCGGCAAGGGCGTCCGCGTGCTCTACGACCAGCCCCGCACCGGTTCGATGGGCTCCTCGATCACCTTCCTGCACCCCAAGGACTGCCACGGAGTCCTCACCGAACTGGTCACCTCCGGCCCCGACCATTGATGGACCACTGATGGCCCGATTCCCCGGCCGGTAGAGTGGCCATGGCTCGGCCGGGGTTCGGTGCGGAGAGGGTCGGGGCCTGTGACCCCTGCCCCGGTATCTGACACCATTCCCCCGGGGGCGTCGTTCAGCGGGCGAGCGATGCTCATTGGGAGTGAGCTTGCGACCAGGGGACGGATGGGACCGCGCTGTGCGGGGCTACGAAAGCCAGGAGAGCCATCAGGCCGAGGCCGACCATCTCTCGCGCTTCGAGGCCGAGATGGAGCGGCTGAAGAAGGAGCGCGGGAAGGCCGTCCAGCACGCTGAGGACCTGGGCTACCAGGTCGAGGTGCTGCGCGCCAAGCTCCACGAGGTACGCCGGGCCCTCGCGTCCCGCCCTGCCTACGACGGCGCGGACATGGGCTATCAGGCGGAGCAGTTGCTCCGCAACGCCCAGATCCAGGCCGACCAGATGCGCTCCGACGCCGAGCGCGAGCTGCGCGACGCACGGGCGCAGACCCAGCGCATCCTCCAGGAGCACGCCGAGCACCAGGCGCGCCTGCAGGCCGAGCTGCACACCGAGGCCGTCAACCGCCGCCAGCGGCTGGACCAGGAGCTCAACGAGCGCCGCCAGACCGTCGAGGCGCACGTCAACGAGAACGTGGCCTGGGCGGAACAGCTGCGCGCCCGTACCGAGGCCCAGGCTCGCCGCCTGATGGAGGAGTCCCGCGCCGAGGCCGAGCAGTCCCTGAACGCGGCGCGCGCCGAGGCCGCCCGGGTCGCCGAAGAGACCCGGCGCCGGATGACCGCCGATGCCGACGCCGCCCGCGCGGAGGCCGAGTCCACGCTGCTGCGCGCCCGCAAGGAGGCCGAGCGACTGCTGACCGCCGCCTCCACCCAGGCGCAGGAGGCCACCCAGCACGCCGAGCGGCTGCGCTCCACCACCTCCGCCGAGGCGGAGCAGACCCGGCAGCAGACCCTGGACCTCGGCCGCATCGCCGAATCCCGGGTGCAGGAGGCCGAGTCCGCGCTGCGCGAGGCGCGTGCCGAGGCCGAAAAGGTCCTCGCGGAGGCCAAGGAGAGCGCCTCGCGCCAGCTCGCGTCGGCGGAGTCGGTCAACGAACAGCGCACCCGCACCGCCAAGGAGCAGGTCGCCCGGCTGGTCGGCCAGGCCACCAAGGAGGCCGACCTCCTCAAGGCCGAGGCCGAGCAGCTCCTGGCCGACGCCCGCGCGGACGCCGAGCGGCAGCGCACCGAGGCCGGAGAGCAGGCCCGTACGGCCGCTGCCGAGGACATGGCCGCACAGCTGGCGAAGGCCGCCCGTACGGCGGAGGACGTCCTGAACAAGGCCTCGGAGGACGCCCGGGCCACCACCCGGGCCGCGTCCGAGGAGGCCGAACGGATCCGCCGCGAGGCCGAGGCCGAGGCCGACCGGCTGCGCCTGCAGGCCGCGGCAACGGCGGACGAGCTCAAGGGCGCCGCGAAGGACGACACCGAGGAGTACCGCGCCCGGACCGTCGAGCTGCAGGAGGAGGCCCGTCGACTGCGGGGCGAGGCCGAGCAGCTGCGCGCGGAGGCCGTCGCCGAGGGCGAGCGGATCCGCGGCGAGGCCCGCCGCGAGGCGGTCCAGCAGATCGAGGAGGCGGCCAAGACCGCCGAGGAACTGCTCGGCAAGGCCAAGTCCGACGCGGACGAACTGCGCGCCGGGGCGACCACGGAGAGCGAGCGGGTCCGCGCCGAGGCCGTCGAGCGGGCCGGCACCCTGCGCAGGCAGGCCGAGGAGACGCTGGAGCGCACCCGCGCCGAGGCCGAGCGGATCCGCGGCGAGGCCGAGGAGCAGGCCGAGTCGGTCCGCGCCGAGGCGGACGCTGCGGCCCTCGCACGGCGCGAGGAGACCGAGCAGGCTCTGGCCGCGAAGCGGGCGGAGGCCGACGAGGAGCTCGTACGGCTGCACACGGAGGCCGAGAGCCGGCTGACCACGGCCGAGCAGACGCTGCGCGACGCCCGCGCGGCGGCGGAGACCATCCGCCGTGAGACGACCGAGGAGAACGACCGGCTGCGCGCCGAGTCGGCGGAGCGCATCCGCACCCTGCAGGCGCAGTCCGAGGCGGAGGCCGACGGGCTGCGCACCGAGGCGGCGCAGGACGCCGGCCGGGTACGTGCCGAGGCCGAGCAGGTCGCCGTACGGCTGCGCGGTGAGGCCGAGACCGAGGCCGAGCGCGTGCGCTCCGAGGCCCAGGAGACCGCGGACCGGCTGCGCGCCGAGGCGAAGGCCGCGGCGGAACGGGTCGCCGAGGAAGCCGCCGAGGCGCTGGCCGCCGCGCAGGAGGAGGCCGCCCGGCGCCGCCGGGAGGCCGAAGAGACCCTGGCGTCGGCCCGGACCGACGCCGACCAGGAGCGGGCGCAGGCCCGCGAGCAGAGCGAGGAGCTGCTGGCCGCGGCCCGGCGCCGGTCGGAGGAGGCGCAGGCGGAGGCGGCCCGCCTGACCGAGGAGGCCGAGCGCCGCGCGTCGGAGCTGGTGTCGGCGGCCGAGGCCACGGCCCAGCAGATGCGCGACTCCGTGGCCGGACTGCACGAGCAGGCCGAGGAGGAGATCTCCGGGCTGCGCAGCGCCGCCGAGCACGTGGCGGAGCGGACGAGGGCGGAGGCCGAGGAAGAGGCGGCCCGGGTCCGCGCCGACGCCCACGCGGAGCGGGAGCGGGCCGCCGAGGACGCCCACCGGATCCGCACCGAGGCGCGCACCGAGACGGACGCGGCGAAGGCGCTGGCGGAGCGGACCGTCGGCGAGGCGATCGCCGAGGCGGAGCAGCTGCGCACCGACACCGCGGAGTACGCGCAGCGGGTGCGTACCGAGGCCACGGACGCGCTGGCCGCGTCCGAGCGCGACGCCGCCCGGACCCGGGCCGACGCCCGCGACGACGCCAACCGCATCCGTGGGGAGGCGGCGGAGGCCCTGGAGGCCTCGCGCGCCGAGGGCGTCCGGATCGTCGCCGACGCTTCGGCGGAGGCCGAGCGGATCACCGAGGAGACCCGCGCCGCGAACGCGGCCACGGTCGGCGAGGCCGAGGCGGAGGCGGAGCGGCTGACCGCCGAGGCGGCGGAGGCCGCCGAGGCCACCCGCGCTGAGGCCGCGGCCGCGCTGGACGAGGCGCGGGCCGAGGGCAATCGGCTGCGCACCGAGGCCGCGGAGCAGGTCGACCGGCTCATCACCGAGGCCTCGGCGGAGGCGGAGCGCCTCGTCGAGGAGACCCGCGCCGCGAACGCGGCCACCGTGGGCGAGGCGGCGGCGGAGGCCGAGCGCCTCACCACCCAGGCGGCACGCCTGAAGTCGCAGGCGGCCGAGACGCTGGCGGGCGCCGAGCGGGACGCCGCGAAGATCATGGTCGACTCGCGCGCCGAGGGCGACCGGCTCATCGACGAGACCCGGGTGGCCAACGAGGCCACGGTCGGAGAGGCCGCGGCCGAGGCCGAGCGGCTGCGCGCCGACGCGGCCCGCGTCCTGGACGACGCCCGTGCGGAGGGCGGCCGGATCATCGGCGAGGCCACCGCGGAGGCGGACCGGGTCACGGCCGCGGCGGGCGAGACCCTGGCCGGTGCCGAGCGCGACGCCGAGCAGACGCTGGACGAGGCACGCGCCGAGGCGAACCGGCTGCGCAGCGAGGCGGCCGAGCAGGCGGACCGGCTCATCACCGAGGCGGCGGCCGAGGCGGACAAGCTCACCGAGCAGACCCGCAAGGACAACGAGCGCACGGTCGGCGAGGCGTCGTCCGAGGCGGAGCGGCTGCGCACCGAGGCCTCGGAGGCACTGTCCTCGGCGCAGGAGCACGCGACGCGTACCCGGTCGGAGTCCGAGCGGGTCGAGGCGGAGGCCGCCGCCGCGGCGGAACGCACCCGGGCGGAGGCCCGTGCGGAGTCCGAGCGGCTGCTGGACGAGGCCCGCGAGGAGGCCAACAAGCGGCGCAGCGAGGCCGCGGAGCAGGTCGACCGGCTGATCACCGAGGCGGCCGCGGAGGCCGACAGCCTCACCGTCGAGGCGCAGAAGCAGGCCCTCGCCGCCACGACGGCGGCCGAGGAGCAGGCCGACGCCATGGTCGACGCGGCTCGCAAGGAGGCGGCGCGCATCACCTCGGAGGCGACCGTCGAGGGCAACTCCCTGGTGGAGAAGGCCCGTACCGATGCCAACGAGCTGCTGGTCGGAGCGCGCACGGACGCCGCCGCCATAAGGGAACGGGCGGAGGAGCTGCGCGGCCGCGTCGAGGGCGAGGTCGAAGAGCTCCACGAGCGGGCCCGCCGGGAGTCGGCCGAGCAGATGAAGTCGGCCGGCGAGCGCGTGGACAAGCTGGTGCGTGCGGCGACCGAGCAGAGCGTCGAGGCCGAGGCGAAGGCCAAGGAGCTGCTGTCGGACGCGAGCAGCGAGGCGAGCAAGGTGCGCATCGCGGCGGTCCGCAAGGCGGAGGCCCTACTCAAGGAGGCCGAGCAGAAGAAGGCCGAGCTGGCGCGCGTGGCCGAGAAGGCACTGGCCGAGGCCAAGGCGGAGGCCGAGCGCCTCGTCGAGGAGGGCCGCCGCGAGCTGGAGGTCCTCGTCCGCAGGCGGCAGGACATTCAGGGGGAGATCTCCCGTGTCCAGGACGTGCTTGAGGCGTTGGAATCATTCGAGGCGCCTTCGGGTGGCGGGAAGCCCGCGGTCGGCGGCCAGGGCGCGGGGGGTGCCAGGGCCGGAGTCTCGGCAGGTTCCACTCGTTCGGGTGGCAAGTCGTCGGAGGGGTAGCCAAGCGGTCCGAGATGTGCGCACCTGATGAGGGTTCAGGCGAACGAGTGACAAGCATTCCGCCGCCTTGCCACTCAAAAGGGGTGTCATTGTCCAGATCAAACGCGGATTGACTCGATGACACGCCGTCTGGGCGCCTAGGATTCCCCTAACACCTCACGTAGCACCTCATCGGTCTCATTCGACAGGAACCCCATGAGCGACACTTCCTCCCCCTTCGGCTTCGAGCTCGTGCGGCGTGGTTATGACCGCGGTCAGGTGGACGACCGCATTACCAAGCTGGTCTCCGACCGCGACAGCGCCCTTGGACGTATCAACTCTCTGGAAAAGCGGATCGAGGAGCTGCACCTCGAGACGCAGAACGCCCAGGCCCAGGTGAACGACGCGGAGCCGTCGTACGCGGGTCTCGGCGCCCGGGTCGAGAAGATCCTGCGGCTGGCCGAGGAGGAGGCGAAGGACCTGCGCGAGGAGGCCCGTCGCGCGGCCGAGCAGCACCGTGAGCTCGCCGAATCGGCCGCCCAGCAGGTGCGCAACGACGCCGAGTCGTTCGCGGCCGACCGCAAGTCGAAGGCGGAGGACGAGGGCGTCCGCATCGTCGAGAAGGCCAAGGGCGACGCGGCCACCCTGCGCGCCGAGGCCCAGAAGGACGCGGCCTCCAAGCGCGAGGAGGCCGACGCCCTGTTCGAGGAGACCCGCGCCAAGGCCGCACAGGCCGCCGCGGACTTCGAGACCAACCTGGCCAAGCGCCGTGAGCAGTCCGAGCGCGACCTGGCCTCCCGCCAGGCCAAGGCCGAGAAGCGCCTGGCGGAGATCGAGCACCGGGCCGAGCAGCTGCGCCTGGAGGCCGAGAAGCTGCGTACGGACGCCGAGCGCCGGGCCCGCCAGACCGTCGAGACCGCGCAGCGCCAGGCCGAGGACATCGTGGCCGACGCCAACGCCAAGGCCGACCGCATCCGCAGCGAGTCCGAGCGCGAGCTGGCCGCGCTCACCAACCGCCGCGACTCGATCAACGCGCAGCTGACCAACGTCCGCGAGATGCTGGCCACGCTGACCGGTGCGGCCGTCGCCGCGGCCAACCCGATCGTGGACGACGAGCCGGTCAGCCGCGGCGTTCCGGCGCAGCAGAGCCGTTAGCCACCGGGCATGACCCGCAGGTAGCGATCGAGCCTGATCGAGGGCCCTATGTCACCCGTTCGAGGTGGCGTAGGGCCCTCGGGCGTTCTAGCGTGGCGACATGATCGAACTCGATGGCCTCACGAAACGGTTCGGCACGAAGACCGCAGTCGACAACCTCAGCTTCCAGGTCAGGCCAGGGGTGGTGACCGGCTTCCTCGGCCCCAACGGGGCGGGCAAGTCCACGACGATGCGCATGATGCTCGACCTCGACAACCCGACCGCGGGCACGGTCCGGATCCTCGGCAAGCGCTACCGGGAACTGCGGGAACCGCTCAAGCACGTCGGGGCGCTGCTGGACGCGAAGGCGATGCACGGCGGCCGCACCGCGTACAACAACCTTCTCTGCCTGGCCCAGTCGAACGGCATCCCGCAGCGCCGGGTCACCGAGGTGCTGGACCTGGTCGGACTGACGCCGGCGGCCAGGAAGAAGTCCAAAGGTTTTTCGCTGGGCATGGGCCAACGGCTCGGGATCGCCGCCGCATTGCTGGGCGATCCGCAGATCCTCATGTTCGACGAGCCCGTCAACGGCCTGGATCCCGAAGGAATTCTCTGGATCCGCAATCTGATGAAGGGCCTGGCGGCAGAAGGGAGAACGATCTTCGTGTCCTCCCATCTGATGAGCGAAATGGCCCTGACCGCCGACCATTTGATCGTCATCGGCCAAGGAAGGCTGCTGGCCGATACCTCTATGGCTGATTTCATTCACCAGAACTCCCGCAGCTACGTCCGGATGCGCTCGCCGCAGCAGGAGCGGCTCAAGGACGTCCTGCACGAGGCCGGGATCGACGCCGTCGACGTCCCCGCCGGCGGCACGCTGGAGATCGACGGCGCGAGCGCTGAGCAGCTCGGGGAGCTGGCCGCCCGGCACCAGATCGTGCTGCACGAGCTCAGCCCGCAACGGGCATCACTGGAGGAAGCGTTCATGCGCATGACGGCGGACTCGGTCGAATACCACTCCCACGCACCGGGAGCACCCGGCCCGGCCACCGACAACCCGGCCCGGCCGGCCGACGTCCCCGCCTGGGGCGCCGGTTTCGACACCGCAGACTCCACGCGCAAGGGCGGGCGGTGACCATGGCCTTCTCCGCCGTTCTCACGTCCGAGTGGACCAAGATCCGCACCGTGGCCTCCACCAGCTGGACGCTCGCCACCGCGCTCCTGGTGACCGTCGCCATGGGCGCCGGTCTGTGCGCCGTGGTCAACGCGACCTTCGACACCATGCCGGAGCCGCAGCAGATCGCCTTCGACCCCACCCAGATGAGCTTCTCCGGAATGCTCCTCGGCCAGGTGGCGGTGCTCGTCTTCGGGGCCATGGTGGTCGGCAGCGAATACAGCACCGGCATGATCCGCAGTTCCCTGGCCGCCGTGCCGAACCGCGGCTCCCTGCTGCTGGGGAAGCTCACCGTGGCCACCGGCCTCGCACTGGTGGTCGGCATCGCGACCGGATTCCTGTCCTTCTTCCTCGGCCAGGCCCTCCTCGGCGAGCACAGCACCACGCTCGGTGAGGAGAACGTGCTGCGCGCCGTGATCGGCGTCGGCCTGTACATGGCGCTGCTCGCGGTGTTCGCGATGGGTGTGTCGATGATGCTGCGCAACACCGCCGCCGCGATCTCGATCCTGATCAGCTTCGTCCTGATCCTGCCCATCGTCCTCAGCCTGGTGGACGCCACCCACAAGATCGCCTACTACCTGCCCAACCAGGCCGGGTCCGCGATCATGCAGACCGTGTCCTCCCCGACCGTCTCCTCTGACGCGCCCTACGGCCCGTGGGGCGGGCTCGGGATCATGCTCCTGTGGGCGGCCGCCTCGGTACTCGGTGGCTACCTCGTCCTCAGCAGGAGGGACGCCTGACGGCCGGCCCCCTCCGGAAGGACTACGGGGCATCCCAGGGTCGGCCTCGGGGGCGGGTCAGGGATCCGGCCCGGGACGGAACCGTAGGAAGCTCGCTATCCTCTTAACCCTTACACGGGCGAGAGTCGTCCCGGCCTGGTAAGGGGCAGCGAGATGATCGAGGCAGTCGGCCTGACCAAGCGCTACGGCGCCAAGACCGCCGTCGAGCAGTTGTCCTTCCAGGTCAAGCCGGGACACGTGACGGGATTCCTGGGGCCCAACGGCTCCGGGAAGTCCACGACCATGCGCATGATCCTCGGCCTGGACCGGCCCACGTCCGGTCATGTCACGATCAACGGCTTCCCCTTCCGGGAGCTGCCGAACGCCCAGCGGCACGTCGGCGCCCTCCTCGACGCCAAGGCCGTGCACGGCGGCCGCCGGGCCCGCACCCACCTGCTGTCCATCGCCCAGCTCTCGGGGATCCCGGAGAAGCGGGTGGACGAGGTGCTGGCCGTCGTCGGCCTCCAGGACGCCGCCCGGCAGCGCACGAAGGGCTTCTCGCTCGGCATGGGCCAGCGCCTCGGCATCGCCACGGCGCTGCTCGGCGACCCCCAGGTGCTCCTGTTCGACGAGCCGGTCAACGGGCTGGACCCCGAGGGCATCCTCTGGGTCCGCAACCTCATGCGCCGGCTCGCCGCCGAGGGTCGCACCGTCTTCGTCTCCTCGCACCTGATGAGCGAGATGGCACTGACCGCCGACCACCTGATCGTCATCGGCCGCGGACGGCTGCTGGCCGACATGGGTACGCAGGAGTTCATCGCGCACAACTCGGCCGGATTCGCTCGGGTACGTGCGGCCGACACCGATCCCGATGGCCGGGACGCGCTGGGTTCAGCCCTCACCCGGGCGGGCGGCCGGGTCCTCCAGGAGCCCGACGGAGCACTGCGCGTGACCGGACTGGAGCTTCCCCGCATCAGCGACCTCGCGCACACGGCCGGCGTACGGCTGTGGGAGCTGTCCCCGCACCGGGCCTCGCTGGAGGAGGCGTACATGCGGATGACCCAGGCCGACGTCGAGTACGCCTCCACCGAGGACCCTCGGGCCGAGTTGTGGGAGGAGGACCCGCTGGCCCTCCCGGCCTGGGAGGACGAGCAGGCGGCCCCCGAGGTCCCGCAGGCGGGCTTCTTCGCCCCGCCGCCGCCCGGAGCGGGCGGCAGGCCCTTCCTGATGCCCAGCAATCCCGGCGAGCTCGCGAGCACCGCCAAGGACTCCCCCGAGGACACCCGATGACCCCGACGACCACGACGCCGGACCGGCCGCGGAGCTACAGCTCTCCGTTGCCCTCGCCGCGGCCGCACCTGGGGCACGCCCTCGCCTCGGAGTGGACCAAGCTGATCTCGATCCGCTCGACCCTGTGGACGCTGGGCGCGCTCGTGCTGACCGTCGTCGGCGTCGGGATGCTCTTCGTCTCGCAGACCTCGGACCGGGACTACGAGTCGATCTCCTTCACCACCCCCGCCCTCTTCGGCCTGATGGTCGGCCAGGTCGCCGTGATGGTCCTCGGCGTGCTGACCATCTCCTCGGAGCACGCCACCGGACTGGTGCGCACGACGTTCACCGCCGCCCCGGACCGCTTCCGCGTCCTGACCGCCAAGTACCTCGTCTTCAGCGTCACGGCCTTCGTCGCCACCGCGCTGTCGGTCTTCGTGGTCGGGATCGCCGCCTCCCTCGCCCACGGCGGGGCCGCCGCCGGCCCGCACACGGCCGACGAGTGGCTGGGCGCCGCGGCCGGCTGCCTCTACGTCACCCTGCTCGGCGTGCTCGCCCTGGCGATCGGTGCGATGGTGCGGCATTCGGCGGGGGCGATCGCCGTCATGCTCGGCCTGGTCACGCTGCCGCCGGTCCTGGGCGCCATGCTCATCGTCTGGGAGGCCGTGGCCCCCATCGGGCGGGAGATCCTCCAGCGCAACGTGCCGGTCGCGCTGAGCCAGCTGTTCGGCATGCAGGAGGGCGGCGACCTGGGCGCTACACCCAGCAACCTCTCCAATGTGCTGATCATCGTGCTGATCACGGGAGCGACGGTCGCCGCCTCGTACGTGATGGTCGGCCGCCGGGACGTCTGACGGAGCCGGCGCCGGGGTCAGTACCTCGGCGCGTTGCGGGACCGCTGCACCTTCGTGGTGCGGCGGTCCTTCGCGTTCCAGCAGGCCTTGTGCCAGTGCCGCCGGTCGTCCACGCCGCCGTACTCGGGCCAGGCCACCAGGTGCGGGGTGCCGGAGGGGATCTCCTGGTCGCATCCGGGGCACCGGTAGCGCTTGCCGGCCGCGCTCGCGCCCGCGACGTGTCTGACCTTCCAGTCCTCGCCCTGGTACTCCTCGGTGCGCTCCAGCCCGAAGCGGTCCAGGCCGACACCGGGGCGGTCGTCCGGGTTCTCGCCGCCCCTGGGGCGGTTGTGGCGCGGTGACACGTATACCTCACGGATGAGCCGACGGCAGTGACTTTCTTCCAGACTACGCGCAGCGAGGCCGGGTACCCGCAGGGTGTCCATGGGGAGGACGGGCCGATGGCCGGCACTGGCCCGACAATCCCAATAACTTTCGTGTCAGCCCGTGCCTTTGGCACGTGTCAGACGTTGTTGCCATAGGAAGAACCGGTCCACCTGGGGGAGGCCGCGTCAGCCGCGAGGAGGATAAAGGCGATGCGCGTAGGAGCGTTTGTACTGGCGGCCCAGTTCCCTGGCCAGGGACAGGGCGAGGCACTGCACCGGGCAGTGCGGACCGCGGAGGTGGCCGAGGAGGCCGGGCTCGACTCGGTCTGGCTGGCCGAGCACCATTTCGTCCCGTACGGGGTCTGTCCGTCGGCGGTGACCCTGGCGGGCCTGCTGCTGGGCCGGACCCGTCGGCTGCGGGTGGGCACGGCGGTGAGCGTGCTGCCGAGCACGCACCCGGTCGCCCTGGGGGAGCAGGCGGCCCTGCTGCACCTGGCCTCGGGCGGCCGTTTCACCCTGGGGGTGGGACGCGGCGGGCCGTGGGTGGACCTGGAGGTCTTCGGCGGCGGCCTGGACGCCTACGAGAACGGCTTCCCGGAGTCCCTGGACCTGCTGCGGCGTTGGCTCACCGAGGCCCGGGTGGGTGCCGCCGGCGAGCGGTACGCCTTCCGCGAGGTGGCCGTCGTACCACGACCCTCGGAGGCGCTGGACGGCGACGGGTCGGGCCCGGAGGTCATCGTGGCCTGCACCTCACCGTCGTCGGTGCGGGCGGCCGCGCAGCGCGGGCTGCCGATGCTGCTGGGCATGCACTGCGGGGACGAGAACAAGGCCGAGATGGTCGCGCTGTGGCGCAGCACGGCGCTCGCGGCGGGCCACTCCCCCGAGCACGTCGCCTTGGCCGGGCACGTCTCGGCCGGGGTGTGCCAGATCGCGGACGGCACCGCCGACGCGCGCGAGACCCTGCTGAAGTCCATGCCGGGCTGGCTCAGGCTGGGCCTGGACGCGCACGTGACCGTGGACGGCCGCGTGCGCGCGATGCGGGATCCGGTCGCCTACACGGAACTGCTGTGCGACCTTCATCCGGTGGGCACCCCGCAACTGGCGGCGGACCGCCTGGCGGCGACCGCCGCACGCACGGGGATCACACGCTTCGCCCTCCTGACGGAGGGCTCGGGAGATCTCGCCGCGACGGAGGAGAACGTACGACGGCTCGGCGCCGAAGTCCTGCCCCGTCTCGGCTGAGATCTACCGGCTGCGGCCCTGCTCAGCAGTCCCGCAGTTCGGGCGACTGGTTGAGCAGCTGGCCGCGGATCGAAGTGAACTTGGCCAGCCGGTCGTCCACCGAGGGATCCAGCGGGAAGACCGCCACCCGGTGACAGTTCTGGAATGCCAGACGCACTCCGAAGTGCCGCTGCAGCGCACCGCGTATCGCGTCACTCGCGAGTGCGCGCAGCAGTTGCCCACGCGCCTGCTCGTCGGGCGGCGGCGTCTGGTTGTCGGCGAACTGGCCGCCGTCCACCTTCAGCTGGGCCACCAGCGAGCTGATCATCTCCCATGCGTAGGGCAGGGAGGTCCGGACGCAGTCGACGAAAGCGGCTTCGTCGACCTCGCCTCGCTCGGCCTGTTCGAGTAGGGCCGGTGAGACGTCGAGCGACATGGGTTCTCCTCTCGCGACCCCGGCTGACTGGTTGCCGGAGTCTTACGGGCAGGGAAGGAGATCGCGACGCAGAGTGCACGCTCGACAACCTCCCGCTCACCACGGTAGGCGCCCACTGGGTGACGCACCAGGAGAATGCGCATACAACGCGCCATCGGCGAACGGGGCTTTCAGGGGCGAATCGCGTGGAGGGCAGTAGGTCGAGTAGCGTTGCCGACCATGCGTCTCGTGATTGCCCGCTGCTCCGTCGACTATGCGGGCCGGCTCACCGCCCATCTGCCCTCGGCACCCCGTCTGATCCTCGTGAAGGCCGACGGCAGTGTCTCGATCCACGCGGACGACCGGGCGTACAAACCGCTCAACTGGATGTCGCCTCCGTGCACCCTCAAAGAGGGGAGCGGGGACGACGCCGGTGTGTGGACGGTCGTCAACAAGGCGGGCGAGAAGCTCATCATCACGATGGAAGAAGTGCTCCACGACTCCTCCCACGAGCTCGGCACGGACCCCGGGCTCATCAAGGACGGCGTCGAGGCGCACCTCCAGGAACTGCTCGCCGACCGCATCGAGACGCTGGGCGAGGGCTACACCCTGATCCGGCGCGAGTACATGACGGCGATCGGCCCGGTGGACATCCTGTGCCGGGACGCCTCGGGCGCGACGGTGGCCGTGGAGATCAAGCGCCGCGGCGAGATCGACGGCGTGGAGCAGCTGACCCGCTACCTGGAGCTTCTCAACCGCGATCCGCACCTGGCCCCGGTCCGCGGCGTCTTCGCCGCGCAGGAGATCAAGCCGCAGGCGAAGGTGCTGGCGACGGACCGCGGGATGGACTGCGTGGTCCTGGACTACGACGCCCTGCGCGGCATCGAGGACGACAAGCTCCGCCTGTTCTGATCCCGTTCGAAACGACACGGCTCCGTCCGCGAGGACGGAGCCGTCGGCGTTTCAGGGGGTGGCGACCGGCGAGGTGGCGGTCGCGGTGCCGGTGCCCGTACCGGCGCCGGTGGGCGACGGCGCGGCGGTCTCCGTCGGCTGCGGCGTCGGCGCCCCGGTGGTCGCCGGGGCCGAAGGGGACGTCGGGGCGGGCGAGTTCGGGGTCGTCGTGGCGGGGCGCCGGGTCGGGGTCCGGCCGGGCGGCGTCGGAACCGGGGCCGGCGGGGCGAGGCTCACGCCAGGGGCCTGGGTCGTGGTCGTGGTCGTCGAGCCCTGCGAGGGAGCCGTGGCGGGCTGCTCCGGCGCGGGATCGTGCCCTCCGGTCTCCGGGGCCGCCGTCGGTGTCGCGGAGGTCTCCGGGGTCGAGGACACGGCCGGCCCCTGGGCGGGCGGCTCACGGTCCGGGGAGCTCATCGCGAAGCTGACGACGGTGCCCAGCGCGACCGCGGTCAGTGCTCCCGCGGCGGCCAGCAGCACGAGCTTGCGGCGGCCGGCGTCCCGGCCGGGCGGCGCCGGAACCGGGGCCGGCGGCACCGGGGAAGCCGCGTCCTGCTTCGGTGCCATCGGGAAGGCGTCCTCGAACACCGCCGACAGCGTCGTGGGCGGCTCCGGGCTCTCGGTCACCGGTACCACCGGAGTCATCCGCGTGACCGCCTCGGAGGAGACCGGGACCACGGGAACGGCCGCGGCCGCCCCGGCGGCCGGCGGCGGGGCCGGGAGGGCCGGGGCACGGCGGGTGGCCGCGGACGGCCGGACGGCGGGGGTCCTGCGGGCGACCGGGGTCACCACGGTCGCCGCCTCGGCGGCCGGGATCGCCACCGTCGCGGCCTCCGGGGCCTCCCCGGGAGCCTCGGGCGCCTCCAGTCGCAGCGGGGGCGACGCAGCGGCCCCGGCGAGCTCACGGTCCACCACCAGCGCCAGCGCTCGTCTACCCGCCACCGTGCCCCGCTTGTCGGCCAGCGCGCCCCGCAGCCCGATCGAGGTCTCCAGTTCGGCGCGGGCCCGGTCGAGCCTCCCCTCGCACAGGGCGAGCACCCCCAGCTCGTGGTGGAAGTAGGCCTGTTCGGCCACCTCCCCCGCCTTGCGCGCGGCTTCCGCTCCCGAGCGCAGCACCCGCTCCCAGGCCTCCCAGTGCAGTGAGGCCGCGAAGGCGGGGGCGGCCGTACGCGCCAGCACCGCCGCGGCCACCACGTCCGCGCCGGCCAGCGCCGCGAGCACCGCGTCCGCTTCCCTTCCCACCCGCTCCGGGACCACCGAGGCGTGCCCGGTCCACCAGGCGTAGTGCCGGGCAGCCGTACGGGCCTCCTCCGCCGCGGTCTCCCCGTAGCCGGCCTCCTCCAGCTGGCGGGCGACGCCGGCGGCCAGCCGGTAGCGCGTCCCGACGGGCGTCAGCAGCCCGCAGGCCAGCAGTTCCGCCACCGCGGTGTCGGCGTGGGTGTCCCCCACGAGCGCCGGCAGGTGGGTGTGGTGCGGCAGTTCGCCGCCCAGCGCGCACGCGATCCGCAGTGCCGCCCGCGCCGACTCGCTGACCCGCGACGCCAACAGCTCCGCCGGGGCGGCGCCCTCGGCGAGCGTCGGCAGGGGCACCGCCGCGCTGTCGCGCGGGCGCTCCTCGAAGACGCCCGGCTCCTCCTCGTCGTCGTCCTCGTCGCTGTGGTTGAGCTCGTCGCGTTGGCGCAGCATCGCGGCGGCCTGTACGAAGCGCAGCGGCAACCCCTCCGAGGCGAACCGGAGGTCGTCCGCCCAGGCGGTCTCCTCCTCGGTCAGCGGTCGTCCGACGCCCGCCTCCAGCAGTGCTGCGCAGTCGGCCTTGCCGAGGCCGGTGAGGAAGACCTCTTCGACGTGGGATTCGTCGGAGGGGGCCTTGGTGTCGGGGGTGGCCGCCAGCAGGTAGGCGCACTCGGGGGTGGCGCGCAGCAGCTCGTCCAGAGCGCTGCCGCCCATCTCCAGGTCGTCGAGGAGGACGACGGCCCCGATCTCGCGCACGCGGGCGAGGAGCTCGTCCTGTTCGGGGCGTTCGCGGGGCGCCTCGTAGACCGTCGCGCAGAGCGCGTGCAGCAGTTCCCCGGGCTGCTGATGTCCGTGGCCGCTGAGTCGTACGACGCCGTCGGGCGCGACGCCGGCGCACCGGGCGGCGACGGCGTCCAACAGCGCGCTGCGCCCGGATCCGGAAGGGCCGGTCAGGCGGACGGAACGGCCGCGGCCGAGGAGCCGTACGAGCCGCTCCAGTTCCTCGTCCCGGGCGAGCAGGGGCCGGACGGGTATCGGGTCTCCCGGCAGTACGGGCGGCCGGGCCTCGGCGTCCCGGGCCGCGCGGGCGGCCGGGGCGCGCCGGGCGGGGCGGGCGCGTTCGGTGCCGGGCCGCAGCGGTTCGATCTCGCTGCCGTCGACCGGGTTGACGGTGAGGGTGAAGTCGCCGGCGGTCAGGGTGACGACCCGCGCGGGCCCGCCGGCCCCCGGGGCCGGCGTCGCACCGGCGCCGGCGGCACGCTCGTCCCGCTCGCCGTGCCCGTGTGTACGGTCCATGACCCAGTCCCCCGATCGCGGGCCGCGCGCCTCGCCGTCGTACCGCCCGGCCGTCGCGCACCCGCTGTCGCCACTGGTCCGGTTTCCGCCCGAACCCTAGACCGTGGCCGGTGGTGCGGGAAACCGCAGGGACTCGATCACCACCGGACCGTTACTTTCCGCAGGAAATGCAAAGGTCAGCGGCTTGCGGGTCAGACCCGGGGAAGGGACTCGGCTTCCAGGCCGCCCTCGATCGCGAGGATCCGGTGCAGCCTGGTCGCCACGAGCAGCCGCTGCATCTGCGGCGGCACCCCGCGCAGGACGAGGCGCCGCCCGGTCCGGCCGGCCCTCCGGTGCGCTCCCATGATCACGCCGAGTCCGGTCGCGTCCCAGGAGTCGAGCCCGGTGAGGTCGAGCACGAGGTCGCCCTGGCCGTCGTCGAGGGCGGTGTGCAGGGCCGTACGGGCGTCCGCCGCGCTGCGCACGTCGAGGCGGCCCCCGACAGCGAGTTCGGCGTGGTCGCCCCTGATGTGCATGTGTACTCCCGGCAGTACTGCGTACGTATGGCAACTGGCCCGTGGTCGGCAACTCTCACTGCAACTGACTGCCGCGCGGGCAGGGAAGTTGCCGACCGTGAGCGAACCGATACCTAATTCACCCTGACGGGTGACGGCATTCGAACGATGGCGCTCAGTGGCGGGACTGTTCTCAGTGCTTGTAGAAGCCCTGGCCGCTCTTGCGGCCGATGTCCCCGGCGTCCACCATGCGGCGCATGAGCTCCGGCGGCGCGAACTTCTCGTCCTGGGACTCGGTGTAGATGTTGCTGGTGGCGTGCAGCAGGATGTCGACGCCCGTGAGGTCGGCGGTGGCCAGGGGGCCCATCGCGTGCCCGAAGCCCAGCTTGCAGGCGATGTCGATGTCCTCCGCGGACGCCACGCCCGATTCGTACAGCTTGGCGGCCTCGACGACCAGCGCGGAGATCAGACGGGTCGTCACGAAGCCGGCGACGTCGCGGTTGACCACGATGCAGGTCTTGCCGACGGACTCGGCGAACGCCCTGGTGGTGGCCAGGGTCTCGTCGCTCGTCTTGTAGCCGCGGACCAGCTCGCACAGCTGCATCATCGGGACCGGCGAGAAGAAGTGCGCGCCGACGACCCGCTCCGGACGCTCCGTCACGGCCGCGATCTTGGTGATCGGGATGGCGGAGGTGTTGGAGGCGAGCACGGCGTCCTCGCGCACGATCTTGTCGAGGGCGCGGAAGATCTCGTGCTTGATCTCGATCTTCTCGAAGGCCGCTTCCACCACGATGTCGACGTCGGCGACGGCGTCCAGGTCGGTGGTCGTCGTGATGCGGGCGAGCGCCGCCTCGGCGTCCTCGGCCGTCAGCTTGCCCTTGGAGACGAACTTGTCGTACGAGGCCTTGATCCCGTCCGTGCCCCGGGTCAGCGCGGCGTCGGTGACATCGCGCAGCACGACGTCCCATCCCGCCTGAGCGGAGACCTGAGCGATCCCGGAACCCATGAGTCCCGCACCGATGACGGCGAGCTTCCCAGCCACTGCACACCCCTCGTTGTTCTCAAATACGGCACGGCTTCACAGCCACTCCGGCGGAGACTAGCGCCCGGGGGGTGCGGTGTGACCGCGAAGTAACACGCGTCACGTCTCAGATGACGGACATCACACCGGTACGGCCCATGAGCGGTGCGCTGCCGCACAGTTCACCCGCCGCCGCCGTCGCCGCCCGTCCGGCGGGCCCGTCTACCCTGGCCGCATGGTGAACCTCACGCGCATCTACACCCGGACCGGCGACAAGGGCACGACCGCCCTGGGCGACATGAGCCGCACGGCCAAGACCGACCTGCGGATCTCCGCGTACGCCGACGCGAACGAGGCCAACGCGGCGATCGGGACGGCCATCGCGCTGGGCGCGCTCCCCGCCGAAGTCGTAAAGGTCCTGGTGCGGGTGCAGAACGACCTGTTCGACGTGGGCGCGGACCTGTGCACCCCCGTCGTCGAGAACCCCGAGTACCCGCCGCTGCGCGTGGAGCAGTTCTACGTCGACAAGCTGGAGGCCGACTGCGACCTCTTCCTGGAACAGGTGGAGAAGCTGCGCAGCTTCATCCTGCCCGGCGGCGCCCCCGGCGCGGCCCTGCTGCACCAGGCGTGCACCGTGGTCCGGCGCGCCGAGCGGTCCACGTGGGCGGCGCTGGAGGTGCACGGCGACACGATGAACCCGCTCACCGCCACCTACCTCAACCGTCTCTCCGACCTCCTGTTCATCCTGGCCCGGGTGGCCAACAAGGAGGTCGGGGACGTGCTGTGGGTGCCGGGCGGCGAGCGGTAGCTCGGGGCGCCCTACCGGGTCCGCGCGAGCGGGGGCCGGCCCTCCGCCTCGGCGTCCGCGGGCGCCTTCGGCGGCCACAGCGTGTAGCCGACCGCGACGAGCGCGTGGAGGGCGACCGCCCGCAGGGCGCCGGACTGCCACGCCCGCAGCGAGCTGATGTCGCCCGCGTCGCCCACGTACCAGATCGCCACCTGGAGCAGGCCGGCGCCGATCGCGGCGGCGAGGACCGTCCGGGTCCACAGCCTCCACTCGTGCGCGACCCGGGCCTTCCCGTGGCCGGCACCCGCCGGCCTGGGGCCTCCGGCCAGCCGGTGGGCGGCGTGCCCGTCGAGCCACTTGACCGTGTAGTGGCCGTAGGCGACGGTGTAGCCGATGTAGAGCGCGGCCACGCCGTGCTTCCAGTCCGGCTCGGCGCCGTTCTTCAGGTCCATCGTGGTGACGACGAGCAGGACCAGCTCCATCACCGGCTCGCACAGCAGGACCGCGGCCCCCAGCCGGGGCATCCTCGCGAGGTAGCGCAGGGCGAGTCCCGCCGCCAGCAGGACCCAGAAGCCGATCTCACAGGCGATGATCAGCGTGACGATCACGGGGGCCTCCGTCCGCTCGGGTTGGCCGTTCGCCTCAAGGCTCCCGTCCGCCGCCGCCCGATGCGTCGTCGCGAATGACCATGTGCGCCTGCACCCTTCGATGTACCCGCACCTCGGCCGCTCCGCCGAGGTGCGGGGCGCGTACACCCTGTTGGATGGCAACGTGACCGAGAAGAGCCTGCGCCCGCACCGTGACGACGTCCTCCTCGCGGTGGTCAGCGTCGCCGCGGGCCTCGTGTTCTGGTCGCTCGGCGTCTACAGCAGCCCCCACCGCACCGCTCTGCCGGCCTGGGCCGCCCTGGTGCCCCTCGTGGCGCTCGGCGCGATGGAGCTGCTGCGCCGCACCGCGCCGCGGACGATCCTGACCGTCGGCACGGTGGGGGTGGTCGCCGACCAGTTCACCGTCGGCAGCCTCGCCACCGTCATCATCTTCACCGACCTGATGTACGCCGCCGTCGTGTACGGGGAACCGGCCATGGCCCGGCGGCTCCCGGTGACCACCGGCCTGATCACCGTCGTGGTGACCGTCGCCTCGCTGGCCTGGTTCCGCACCCCGCAGGCCCTGCTGGTCGGCGCGATCACCGGCATCGTGAGTTTCGCCCCGGCACTGACCGGGGCCACCCTGCGCAACCACCGCGAGGCCGCCGAGGCGGCCCGGCTGCGTGCCGAGCAGACGGCGCTGCTGGCCGAGATGGACCGCAGCCAGGCCGTGGCCGCCGAGCGCGCCCGGATGGCCCGGGAGCTGCACGACATGGTGGCCAACCACCTCTCCGCGATCGCCATCCACTCCACCGCCGCGCTCTCCATCGACACGGTCGCGACCAGCCGTGACGCGCTGGGCGTGATCCGCGAGAACAGCGTGCAGGGCCTGGCCGAGATGCGCCGCCTGATCGGACTGCTGCGGGACGCCGGGGGCGACCGGGAGGCGGTCGCGGTGCCCTCGCTGGACGGCCTCGACGCCCTGATCGGGCAGGCCCGGTCCAACGGCTCGGCGAGCGGGCTGGCCTTCGTGCTGCACGACGACCGGCCGCCCGGGGAGCCGGCCGCGGCCCCCGTGGAACTGGCGGCGTACCGGATCGTCCAGGAGTCCCTGACCAACGCCCTCAAGCACGCGGCCCCCGGCACGGTGACGGTCCGCGTGGCGCGCAAGGACGGACTGCTGAGCGTGGTGGTCGACTCGCCCTGCGGGGACGGCCCCGGGCCCCGCGCACCGGGCTCGGGGGCCGGGCTGATCGGCATGAGGGAGCGGACGGAGCTGCTGGGCGGGCAGTTCACGGCGGGCCGGACCGGTCCCGTGTGGCACGTGCGGGCGATCCTGCCCGCCGAGGAGAAGGCGGTGGAGTGGTGACCATCCGGGTGGTGGTGGCCGAGGACCAGGCCGCGGTACGGGCCGGGCTGGTGCTCATCCTGCGCAGCGCGGGCGACATCGAGGTGGCGGGCGAGGCGGCCGACGGGGAGGAGGCGGTGCGCCTGGCCCGGGAGCTGCGGCCGGATCTCGTCCTCATGGACGTGCAGATGCCCCGGCTCGACGGGGTGTCCGCGACCCGCCAGGTGGTCGAGGAGGGGCTGGCGGACGTGCTGGTGCTGACCACCTTCGACCTCGACGCGTACGTCTTCGGAGCGCTGCGGGCGGGCGCCTGCGGCTTCCTGCTGAAGGACGCGGACGCGGCGGAGCTGCTGGAGGCGGTACGGACCGTCGCGCGCGGGGAGGGCCTGATCGCCCCGGCGGTGACCAGGAGGCTGATCGCGGAGTTCGCGGCGCCGCGCCCGGCGCGGACCGCTCCGGCGCCGGAACGGGCGGCGGCGGTCGCCTCCCTCACCCCGCGCGAGCGGGAGGTGCTGGGTGCGCTCGGCCAGGGGTTGTCGAACGCGGAGATCGCCGACCGCCTGGGCATGGCGGAGGCGACGGCGAAGACGCATGTCAGCCGCCTGCTCGGCAAGCTGGAGCTGCGCAGCCGACTTCAAGCTGCCGTGCTGGCGCAGGAGTTGGGGATCTAGCGGACGAGGGGCACACCGGTCTGGACCTCTTGACGGTTGGTCCAGACCTTTCTACTCTCACGGCAACACTGTGGTGAGCGTGCCATGACAAAGCGTGCTCACGGGCGGCGCAGGTCCCACCCCCATGTCGACGTCGGCCCCACGACCGCGACGGACCTACGGAGGATCACCCTTGAGCACAGCATCCCCACCCCCCACCAGGCGCACCCGGTTCTTCACGACAGTCGCGGCCGTCGTCGCCGCGCTCGCCCTGCCCGTCACCGGGCTCGTGGCCCTGGCCGGCCCGGCCCAGGCCGCCGCGTCCGCGACCGCGACGTACACCAAGGTCTCCGACTGGGGTACCGGCTTCGAGGGCAAGTGGGTGGTGAAGAACACCGGCACCACCACGCTCAGCAGCTGGACCGTGGAGTGGGACTACCCGGCGGGCACCTCGGTCACCTCGGCCTGGGACGCCACCGTCACCGGCTCCGGGACGCACTGGACGGCCAAGAACGTCGGCTGGAACGGCACACTCGCCCCGGGGGCCACGGCCAGCTTCGGCTTCAACGGCGCCGGGTCGGGCGCTCCCAGCGGCTGCACGATCAACGGCGCCTCCTGCGACGGCGGCACCCAGCCCGGCGACACTCCCCCCACGGCCCCCGGCGCGCCCGCCGCGAGCAACGTCGCCGACACCTCGCTGACTCTGACCTGGACCCCGGCCACCGACGACAAGGGCGTCAAGAACTACGACGTCTACCGGGGCTCCGCCAAGATCGCCACCGTCACCGGGACCACGTACGCGGACTCGGGCCTGACCAAGGGCACGACGTACACGTACAGCGTCACCGCCCGCGACACCATCGACCAGACCGGCCCCTCCTCGGGCTCCACCACGGTCACCACGACCGGCGGAGTGATCCCCCCGGACCCGGGCGACAAGGTCAAGCTCGGCTACTTCACCAACTGGGGCGTCTACGGACGCAACTACCACGTGAAGAACCTGGTCACCTCGGGTACGGCCGGAAAGATCACACACATCAACTACGCCTTCGGCAACGTCCAGAACGGCCGGTGCACCATCGGTGACGCCTATGCCGACTACGACAAGGCCTACACCGCCGCCCAGAGCGTCGACGGGGTCGCCGACACCTGGGACCAGCCGCTGCGCGGCAACTTCAACCAGCTGCGCAAACTGAAGAAGCAGTATCCGAACATCAAGGTGCTGTGGTCCTTCGGCGGCTGGACCTGGTCCGGCGGCTTCCCGCAGGCCGCCGCCAACCCGACCGCCTTCGCCCAGTCCTGCTACGACCTGGTCGAGGACCCGCGCTGGGCCGACGTCTTCGACGGCATCGACCTGGACTGGGAGTATCCGAACGCCTGCGGCCTGTCCTGCGACAGCAGCGGCCCGGCCGCCTTCAAGAACTTGATGCAGGCCGTGAAGGCCCGGTTCGGCGCGAACAACCTGGTCACCGCGGCCATCACCGCCGACGCTTCGGACGGCGGCAAGATCGACAAGGCCGACTACGCGGGCGCCGCGCAGTACACCGACTTCTACAACGTGATGACGTACGACTTCTTCGGGGCCTGGGCGGCCCAAGGCCCGACCGCCCCGCACTCCCCGCTGACCTCGTACGCGGGCATCCCGCAGGCCGGCTTCAACTCGGCCGACGCCATCGCCAAGCTCAAGGCCAAGGGCGTACCCGGCTCCAAGCTCAACCTCGGCATCGGCTTCTACGGCCGCGGCTGGACGGGCGTCACCCAGGCCACCCCCGGCGGCACCGCCACCGGACCGGCCCCGGGCACGTACGAGCAGGGCATCGAGGACTACAAGGTGCTCAAGAACAGCTGCCCGGTGACCGGCACCGTCGCCGGCACGGCCTACGCCAAGTGCGGCAGCAACTGGTGGAGCTACGACACGCCCGCCACCATCGCCGGCAAGATGACCTGGGCCAAGCAGCAGGGCCTCAGGGGAGCCTTCTACTGGGAGTTCAGCGGCGACACCGCCGGCGGTGAACTCGCGAACGCGGTCCACACCGGACTCCAGTAGGCAGACGGAAGCCGGGGAGACGGGTCCGCCCCCGTCTCCCCGGCTTCTTCATGCCTTCACCCGATACCCCGCAGGGGTGCAACGCCCCGGTCCCGGACCGGCTCAGGCGACGTTCACCCGCTGGCCGGGCGGAGCCGCCTCCAGCCACGCCAGGAAGCCCGTCAGCGCGTCCTCGCTCATCGCCAGCTCCAGGCGGGTCCCCTGGTGGAGGCACCCGAGCACGACGGCGTCGGACAGCAGGGCCAGCTCCTCCTCGCCCTCCGGGGCGCGGCGGGCCAGCACCTCGATGGAGCTCCGCTCCAGCAGCCGGCGCGGGCGCGGGGAGTACGAAAAGACCCGGAACCAATCGATCCGGTCTCCGCTGTAGCGCGCGACCCCGTAGACCCAGCCCTTGCCCGAGACGTCAGGCTCCTCCGCCACGCCCCAGCGCATACTGCAGTCGAAGGTCCCGCCGGACCGCTGGATCAGGCGGCGGCGCAGTCCGAAGACGAACAGCCCGATCACCACCAGGGCTACGACCAGGCCGCTCACAAGCAGAGCGAGGAGCATCTTCACCGACCTCCTCGCTCATCGAATACGCATGAGAAACGGGGACCCCTCCCAGACGGAGTCCGGGGGAGCACCTGCATCGCCTCAGCCGCGACCCGGTCTGGAAAATTCCAGAACGGACCGCGGCTGAGGTCTGCCGAGCCCTGAGGGTCGCCCTCCAGGGCTCGGCGGTGAAACTCCGACGGGCGGTCAGCCCGTTACGGCGCGCAGCCGGACATCCGCGCGACGCTCGGCGGCCGCGTCGGCCTCCGCCTTCGCGCGCTCCAGTGCCCGCTCCGCCCGCTGGACATCGATCTCGTCCGCGAGCTCGGCGATCTCGGCCAGCAGGGACAGCTTGTTGTCCGCGAACGAGATGAATCCGCCGTGCACCGCGGCGATGACAGTGTTGCCCTCGCTGGTACGGATGGTCACCGGGCCCGATTCCAGCACACCGAGAAGCGGCTGGTGACCGGGCATGACGCCGATGTCGCCGGACGTGGTGCGGGCGACAACAAGGGTGGCCCCGCCGGACCAGACATTGCGGTCCGCCGCGACCAGCTCGACGTGCAGCTCAGCAGCCAAGGTGGCTCCTCGGGTCACCACCCGGCGGGTCAGCCGGGTGTTGGGTCAAATTCTAATGGGCGTGGGGAGAGGGACGGGACACACCCGCCCCTCTCCAGGGTCCCTCCCCCGCTTCGGCCGGGAAGGGACCGGCGAACCGGATGCGCTCCTCGCGGAGCGCGCCGGATCAGGAGACGCCCAGCTCCTTGGCGTTGGCCTTCAGGTCCTCGATGCCACCGCACATGAAGAACGCCTGCTCGGGGAAGTGGTCGTACTCGCCGTCGCAGATCGAGTTGAACGCGGCGATCGACTCGTCGAGCGGAACGTCCGAACCGTCCACGCCGGTGAACTGCTTGGCGACGTGGGTGTTCTGCGACAGGAAGCGCTCGACGCGACGGGCGCGGTGGACGACGAGCTTGTCCTCCTCGCCCAGCTCGTCGATACCGAGGATCGCGATGATGTCCTGGAGGTCCTTGTACTTCTGCAGGATCCCCTTGACGCGCATGGCGGCCGCGTAGTGGTCCGCCGCGATGTAGCGGGGGTCCAGGATGCGGGACGTGGAGTCCAGCGGGTCCACGGCCGGGTAGATGCCCTTCTCGGAGATCGGACGGGAGAGAACCGTCGTCGCGTCGAGGTGGGCGAAGGTGGTCGCCGGCGCCGGGTCGGTGAGGTCGTCGGCGGGGACGTAGATCGCCTGCATGGAGGTGATCGAGTGACCACGGGTCGAGGTGATGCGCTCCTGGAGGAGACCCATCTCGTCGGCCAGGTTCGGCTGGTAACCCACCGCGGAGGGCATGCGGCCGAGCAGGGTCGACACCTCGGAACCGGCCTGGGTGTACCGGAAGATGTTGTCGATGAAGAAGAGCACGTCCTGCTTCTGGACATCGCGGAAGTACTCCGCCATGGTCAGACCGGCCAGGGCGACGCGCAGACGGGTGCCCGGGGGCTCGTCCATCTGGCCGAAGACCAGCGCGGTCTTGTCCAGAACACCGGACTCCGACATCTCCTCGATGAGGTCGTTGCCCTCACGGGTACGCTCACCGACACCCGCGAACACCGACACACCGTCGTGGTTGTTGGCGACGCGGTAGATCATTTCCTGGATCAGAACGGTCTTGCCGACACCGGCACCACCGAACAGACCGATCTTTCCACCCTTGACGTACGGGGTGAGGAGGTCGATGACCTTGACACCGGTCTCGAACATCTCGGTCTTCGACTCGAGCTCGTCGAAGTTCGGCGCCTTGCGGTGGATCGCCCAGCGCTCGCCGACCTCGGCGTTCGCCTCCGGGTAGTTCAGCACCTCACCGAGGGTGTTGAACACCTTGCCCTTGGTGAAGTCGCCGACGGGGACGGTGATGCCCTCGCCCGTGTCGGTCACCGCAGCCTGGCGGACCAGACCGTCGGTGGGCTGCATGGAGATCGTGCGGACCAGGCCGTCACCCAGGTGCTGGGCGACTTCGAGGGTCAGCGTCTTGAGCGCGCCCTCCTCGGCCGGGTCGGCGACCTGGACCTTCAGCGCGTTGTAGATGTCGGGCATCGCGTCGACGGGGAACTCCACGTCGACGACCGGGCCGATGACCCGGGCGATGCGGCCCGTGGCAGCGGCCGTCTCAACAGAGGTCGTCATTACTTGTCACTCCCCGCGGTCGCGTCGGCCATGGCGCTCGCGCCACCGACGATCTCGCTGATTTCCTGGGTGATTTCGGCCTGGCGGGCCGCGTTGGCAAGCCGGGAGAGGCTCTTGATGAGCTCACCGGCGTTGTCGGTGGCCGACTTCATCGCACGGCGGCGGGCGGCGTGCTCGGAGGCAGCGGCCTGCAGCAGCGCGTTGTAGATACGGCTCTCGACGTAGCGCGGCAGAAGGGCGTCGAGGACGTCCTCCGCCGACGGCTCGAACTCGAACAGCGGAAGGATCTCGCCCTTCGCGCCGTCCTCCTCCGCAGCCTTCTCAAGGCTGAGCGGCAGCATCCGGCTGTCCACCGCGTTCTGCGTCATCATCGACACGAATTCCGTGAAGA
Organism: Streptomyces sp. PCS3-D2; assembly: GCF_000612545.2. Lineage (GTDB taxonomy): Bacteria > Actinomycetota > Actinomycetes > Streptomycetales > Streptomycetaceae > Streptomyces. The sequence goes on from NZ_CP097800.1 coordinate 2,459,076, forward strand.
CGATGTGCAGCTCGTCGACGCCACCCTGGGCCGTGTCCAGCTGGATGGCCTCGATCAGCGGCGCCGCGACGCGCTTGGCGTCGGCGTAGTCCGGGCTGTCGGTGAAGCCGGTCCACGAGTCCGCGATCTTGCGCTCGCGGAACCCGTAGTAGGCGACACCCTTGCGGCCGACGATGTAGCTGTCGACTTCCTTGCCCTCGGCGCGCAGCCGCTCGGTGAGCCGGTCGGCCTGCTTGATGGCGTTCGAGGAGTAGCCGCCGGCCAGACCGCGGTCGCTCGTGATGAGCAGGACCGCGGCACGGGTCGGCGCCTCGACCTCGGTGGTCAGGGCGTGCTTGGAGTTCGAACCGGTGGCCACCGCGGTCACCGCGCGGGTGAGCTCGGTCGCGTACGGGGTCGACGCCGCCACCTTGCGCTGCGCCTTGACGATGCGCGAGGCGGCGATCATCTCCATCGCCTTGGTGATCTTCTTGGTCGCCGTGATGGCACGGATGCGACGCTTGTAGACCCGGAGCTGCGCTCCCATGAGTCAGGTCCCTTCCGTCGTCACTTGGAGACGTTGACGGCCGGCGCGTCCTCGCCCAGAAGCTTGCCGTCCGAGGTCTCGAACTGCCGCTTGAAGCCGGCGATGGCGTCCGCGATGGAGGACAGGGTGTCGTCCGACATCTTGCCGCCGTCGGCGATGGAGGTCAGGAGGTCCTTGCGCTCGCGGCGCAGGTGCTCCAGCAGCTCCGACTCGAAGCGGCGGATGTCGGCGACCGGGACGTCGTCCATCTTGCCGGTGGTGCCGGCCCAGACGGAGACGACCTGCTCCTCGACGGGCATGGGCTGGTACTGGCCCTGCTTCAGCAGCTCGACCATGCGCTTGCCGCGCTCCAGCGAGGACTTCGACGCGGCGTCCAGGTCGGAACCGAAGGCGGCGAACGCCTCCAGCTCGCGGTACTGGGCCAGGTCGACGCGGAGACGACCCGAAACCTGCTTCATGGCCTTGTGCTGGGCGGAGCCACCGACGCGGGAGACCGAGATACCGACGTTCAGCGCCGGGCGCTGGCCCGCGTTGAACAGGTCGGACTCCAGGAAGCACTGGCCGTCGGTGATGGAGATGACGTTGGTCGGGATGAACGCCGACACGTCGTTCGCCTTGGTCTCGACGATCGGCAGACCGGTCATCGAACCGGCGCCCATCTCGTCGGACAGCTTCGCGCAGCGCTCCAGCAGACGGGAGTGCAGGTAGAAGACGTCACCCGGGTAGGCCTCGCGGCCCGGCGGGCGGCGCAGCAGCAGCGACACGGCGCGGTAGGCGTCGGCCTGCTTCGACAGGTCGTCGAAGATGATCAGGACGTGCTTGCCGGCGTACATCCAGTGCTGGCCGATGGCGGAACCGGTGTACGGCGCCAGGTACTTGAAGCCGGCCGGGTCGGACGCCGGGGCGGCGACGATCGTCGTGTACTCGAGCGCGCCGGCCTCTTCCAGGGCGCCGCGAACGGACGCGATGGTCGAGCCCTTCTGGCCGATGGCGACGTAGATGCAGCGGACCTGCTTGTTCACGTCGCCCGAGCGCCAGTTGTCGCGCTGGTTGATGATCGTGTCGACGGCCAGAGCGGTCTTGCCGGTCTGACGGTCACCAATGATCAGCTGACGCTGGCCACGGCCGATCGGCACCATCGCGTCGACGGCCTTGTAGCCGGTCTGCATGGGCTCGTGCACCGACTTACGGACCATGACGCCCGGGGCCTGCAGCTCGAGGGCGCGGCGGCCTTCGGTCGCGATCTCGCCGAGGCCGTCGATCGGGTTGCCGAGCGGGTCGACAACGCGGCCGAGGTAGCCCTCGCCGACGCCTACGGACAGAACCTCACCGGTGCGCTGCACCGGCTGGCCCTCCTCGATGCCGCTGAACTCGCCGAGGACGATCGCACCGATCTCGCGCTCCTCGAGGTTGAGGGCGAGACCGAGGGTGCCGTCCTCGAACTTCAGCAGCTCGTTCGCCATGGCGGAGGGCAGGCCCTCCACCTTCGCGATGCCGTCGCCGGCAACGCTGACCGTTCCGACCTCCTCGCGCGAGGCCGCGTCCGGCTGGTACGACTGGACAAAGGTCTCCAGTGCGTCCCGGATCTCCTCCGGCCGGATCGTGAGCTCCGCCATCTGGGTTCCCTGCTCTCCTTGTTGGGCCTGAAGCTTCTTAGGGGTCTGGGGGTGACCCCCAGGAATCTTCTGCAAGTTCTGCACGGCCCAACCGGGCCGCTAGGAATGCTTTGTACTTGTGGTGGCTGGTCAGCCGGCCATGCGGCGGGACGCCTCTGCGAGGCGGTCCGCGATGGTGCCGTCGATGACCTCGTCGCCGACGCGCACCGAGATCCCGCCGAGGACCTCGGGGTCCACGTCGAGGTTCAGGTGCATCTGGCGGCCGTACAGCTTGGCCAGCACCGCGCCGAGGCGCTGCTTCTGCACGTCGCTGAGCGGAACCGCGCTGGTCACGGTGGCGACCATGCGGTCACGGCGCTCGGCGGCGAGCTTGGAAAGGGACTCCAGTCCCGCTTCCAGGCTACGTCCACGCGGGTGCGTGACAAGACGGATCACCAGGCGCTCGGTGACGGCGTTCACCTTGCCGCCGAGCAGGCTGCGCAGCAGCTCGCTCTTGGCGGAGGCGGTGGCCGCACGGTCGGTCAGCGCGGCACGCAGCTCGGTGTTCGAGGACACGATCCGGCCGAAGCGGAAGATCTCGTCCTCGACGTTGTCGAGCGCGCCGGCCTGCTGGGCCGCCGTGAGGTCGGCGGTGGCCGCCAGCTCCTCCAGCGAGTCCACCAGGTCGCGGGACTGCGACCAGCGGGACCGGGCCATGCCGGACACCAGGTCGAGGGTCTCCCCGCCGACCTGACCGCCGAGCAGCCGAGCGACCAGCTCGGCCTTGGCCTCACCGGCCTGCGCCGGGTCCGTGATGACCCGACGCAGCGAGACCTCACGGTCGAGCAGCGCGGTGACAGCGGCCAGCTCACCGGCGAGCTTCGCCGCGTCGACGGACGTGTTGTCCGTCAGCGCGTCGAGACGCTCACGCGCGGAGGCCAGCGCCTCGCGGCTCGCTCCGTTCATCGGGCAGCCTCGGCCTTCTCCTCAAGCTCGCTGAGGAAACGGTCGATGGTGCGGCTCTGCCGGGCGTGGTCCTCCAGGGACTCGCCGACGAGCTTTCCGGCCAGGTCGGTGGCCAGCTTGCCCACGTCCTGACGCAGCGCCTGCGAGGCGGCCTTGCGGTCTGCCGCGATCTGGGCGTGGCCGGCAGCGATGATCTCCTCACGCTGCCGCTGGCCCTCTGCGCGCAGTTCTTCCTTCAGCGCAGTGCCCTGCTCCAGCGCTTCCTGGCGCAGGCGCGCGGCCTCGTGCCGGGCCTCGGCGAGCTGGGCCTTGTACTGCTCCAGGACGCTCTGGGCCTCGGTCTGAGCGGCTTCCGCCTTCTCGATACCGCCCTCGATGGACTCACGGCGCTCTTCCAGAACCTTGTTGATGTTCGGGAGGAGCTTCTTCGCGAGGAAACCGAAGACGATGACGAAGGCGATCAGACCGATGACGAGCTCGGGGATCGGCGGAACGAGGGGGTTCTCTCCACCCTCAGCCGCGAGAACCATGAGGTTCACATCAATGCCTTTCGTCTGTTCGGACTAGTGATCGCGATTCGTCAGCTGTAGACGAACGGCATGACCAGACCGATGAGGGCGAGCGCCTCACAGAAGGCGAAGCCGAGGATCTGGTTGGCGCGGATCAGACCGGCAGCCTCGGGCTGACGGGCGAGAGCCTGCGTGCCGTTACCGAAGATGATGCCGACGCCGACGCCGGGGCCGATGGCCGCGAGACCGTAACCAACGGAGCTGAGGGAGCCGGTGACGGCGGCAAGGGTCTGGGACATGCCAGTTCTTCCTTCTCTTTCACGGACCGGTGGGGGTTGGCCACCGGACGAATGGGGGCTGAGCGGGGTTGGGCGGTACTCAGTGGTGCTCGGCGAGCGCGCCCTGGAGGAAGCTGCACGCCAGGAGGACGAAGACGTACGCCTGGACAGCCTGGATGAAGAGCTCGAACGCGGTCATCACGATGACCATGACGAACGAGACGCCCGCGTAGGCGATACCGATCCCGTTCAGCAGGTACCAGCTGGCGATGGTGAACAGCAGCAGCAGGGTGTGACCGGCGAACATGTTCGCGAACAGTCGGACCGCGTGGGTGAAGGGGCGGACCAGGACGTTCGAGAAGAACTCGATGACCATGACCAGCGGGAGGACCGGGCCGAGCGACTTGTCGTAGCCGGTCAGGTTCTTGAAGCCGCCGACGAAGCCGTGACGCTTGAAGGTCACGCTCATCCAGATCACGTAGACGATCAGGGCGAGGGCCATCGGGTACGCGATGATCGAGGTCACCGGGAACTGGGCGAGCGGGATGATGGACCAGAGGTTCATCATCCAGACGAAGAAGAAGATCGAGACCATCAGGGGGACGTACTTCTCGCCCTCCTTCTTGCCCAGCGTCTCGTAGACGATGCCGCGGCGCACGAAGTCGTAACCGGCCTCGGCGACCATCTGGAGCTTGCCCGGGACGACCTTCGGCTTCCGGAACGCGGCCCAGAAGAACCCGACGATGATGATCGAGCCCAGCAGGGCGAGAAGCATCGTCTTGTTGAAGTAGAAGTTGCTGTCCGCGTCGCCGAAGATCGGCTGGAACAGGAACGAGTGCAGGCCGGGAGCCGGGAAGCCACAACCGTCGAAGATGTGGCAATCGGTCTCGAAGGCGAGCACCGTCGTCGGGTCAGCACTCACCGCGGGCTCCTTCAGCGTGGCGCATAGGTACGGCAACCTCGTTGTGTCGGCGCGGCGCACAGCCGCTGTTCGGCACTGGACTGGTGTTACGGATGATGGGGCGGCGATCAGGCATCGAGCCTCGCGATGGGACAGGCGTCAGCTCAGATGCCCGCGCCCGCAATGCCGCAGTTGGCACCGGACGATAGCAGGATCTCGAACGCTCACTTATCCCGGCCCTACCCTTCACGACTTCGGTCCCGGGTTTTCGGGCTTGTCGCCCTTCACCGGGTCCGGTTCGACGTAAAGGATCTTGGCCTTCATGTGAGCACGCGTCTGCGCGGCGATCCACACCAGGGTGGTGGCGACGAGCGTGATGGCGAAGGCCTTGGGGTTGAACAGCGTGGTGTTCTTGAACGCTGCGACGAAGACGAAAAGCAGCAGGATCTGGGCCGTGTAGAGCATGAGCCCCATGGCCTGGAAGAGGTGCGGAAGCGATTTCGCCGTGCGCTGCAGGACGACGAACCCGATGCCCATGAACAGGATCACGACCAGCGTCGCGACGACCGCTCCGACCACGCCCTTGCCGCCGACGACAAGCCCACTGATCAACGCGGCGAGTACGCCGGCGACGGCCGTGGGCACGGCGGCTTGCAGAAGGGATCGGACGTCATCTGACCGCATGGCGGTTTGCTCCGCGTGGTGGTGGGGGCACTGGACTCGTACGGGACGAGCGTAAGCCCGGTCCGAGAGAGAACCTCGGGCCAAGGGACCGTCGCACTACGGTCCTTCGGCTCTGTCGCCGGGTTTAGTGAACGGTATCACAAACTATTTGATGAGAGCTTTACCTGCCCAGTGTGCCGACTGTCACACATGAGAGTGACCCTGCGCGTGTGTGCGCGACAGGGGGGCTGGTTGTCTGCTAATGGACTTCCATGTCGGACATGTGAAGCAGGGGTCAGCGAGCGGATTCAGCCTTACGCCGCTCGGGGAAGCGCGAACGGGGGCCCACCGCGGTCGCGCCGTTGACGCCCGAGACGCCTGCGGCGATCGGCCCGGCGGGCTTCTGCTCGGCTCCCGACGCGTCCTGCAGGGCGGCCTCCGCCGCCGCCTCGGCCGCGCGCGCGGAGTGCCGGTAGCGGGGCGGGACCAGACGTTCGGCCCAGGCCGGGGTACGGGGCGTGAAGCGCGGCAGGAGCAGCAGGAAGAGCCCCACCGCGCTGAGCACGGCGATCACGAGCACGATCCACATCGCGGTGGAGTGCACGGAGTAGGCCACGGTGCCGAAGGCGATCAGGCCCGACCAGAAGTACATGATCAGGACGGCGCGGCTGTGCGAGTGGCCGAGTTCCAGCAGTCGGTGGTGCAGGTGCCCGCGGTCGGCCGCGAACGGCGACTGGCCGTTCCACGTACGCCGCACGATGGCCAGGATCAGGTCCGCCATCGGGATCGCAATGACCGTCAGGGGCAGGATCAGCGGGATGTAGGCGGGCAGCATCGCGTGCGTCGCGTTGCGCTCACCACCGGCGAACAGGGCCAGCGCGTCCGGGTCCACCTGCCCCGTCAGGGAGATCGCCGCGGCGGCCAGGACCAGACCGATGAGCATCGACCCGGAGTCGCCCATGAAGATCCGCGCGGGGTGCATGTTGTGCGGCAGGAAGCCCAGGCACATGCCCATCAGGATGGCGGCGAAGAGGGTCGCGGGGGCCGCGGACTCGATCCCGTAGCCGAACCAGATCCGGTAGGCGTACAGGAAGAGAGCGGCCGCCGCGATGCAGACCATGCCGGCGGCGAGGCCGTCGAGGCCGTCCACGAAGTTCACCGCGTTGATGGTGATCACGACGAGCGCCACGGTGAGCAGGTTGCCCTGCCACTGGGTGAGCGGGACCGTGCCGATGAAGGGGACCGGGATCCACAGGATCGTCAGTCCCTGCATGACCATCACACCGGCGGAGATCATCTGCGCGCCGAGCTTGATCAGGGCGTCGATCTCGAACTTGTCGTCCAGGACGCCGATCAGCCAGATCAGCGCGGCACCGGAGAGCAGGGCGCGCGGCTCGTTCGACTTCTCGAAGACCGCGTTGAGGTTCTGCAGGTGATCGGCGACCAGCAGGCCGGCGCACAGGCCGCCGAACATCGCGATCCCGCCGAGGCGCGGCGTCGGCTCGCGGTGCACGTCGCGGGCGCGGATCTCCGGCATGGCCCCGGCCGCGATCGCGAACTTCCGCACGGGCCCGGTCAGCAGGTAGGTCACCGCGACCGTGACGCAAAGCGTCAGCAGATATTCACGCACTGGCTGCCCCAGAAGTATCGCCGGCCATCTCAGCCCCACACATTAGCTGCGATGTCCCCTCCACCGAGGACGCGAGGGGTCCGTATACCGGTTCCACTACGCCCCTCTTGCCCCGTTTACTCCCCGTAAGGGGGAAATCCTGCTGTGAGCTCGCCGACCTCCGTACGTGTCTGCGCGGCTTCCCCGCGCAGCGCGGTCGCGAACAGCTCCGCGATCCGGAGCATCTCCGGCTCCCCCATCCCCTGGGTGGTCGCGGCGGCCGTCCCCATCCGGACCCCCCGCTGGTCCCCGTACGGCAGCACGCACGTGTCCAGCACGATCCCGGCGGCGGCCAGCCTGCCGCGGGCGGTCGGGCCGTCCACGCCCAGCGGCGCCGGGTCGGCGGTGATCATGTGCGTGTCGGTGCCGCCGGTGGTGATCGTGAACCCGCGTTCCTCCAGCGCCCCGGCCAGTACCCGGGCGTTGGCCACCACCCGGTGGGCGTAGGTGGCGAATTCCGGTCGGGCCGCCTCGCCGAAGGCCACCGCCTTGGCGGCGATGGTGTGCATCTGCGCCCCGCCCTGGGTGAACGGGAACACCGCCCGGTCGACGCGCTCGGCGAGATCGGCGCCGCACAGCAGCATCCCGCCGCGCGGCCCGCGCAGCACCTTGTGCGTGGTCGCGCAGACGACGTCCGCGTACGGGACCGGACTCGGCGCGGCCCCGCCGGCCACCAGCCCGATGGGATGCCCGGCGTCGGCGATCAGATACGCCCCGACCTCGTCGGCGATTTCCCGGAAGGCCGAGTACTCGGGGTGGCGGGGATAGGAGATGGACCCGCACACGATGGCCCTGGGGCGGTGCGCACGGGCAAGGTCCTGCACCTGCCGGTAGTCGATCAGGCCGGTCCGGGGGTCCACGCCGTACCCGACGAAGCTGAACCAGTGGCCGGAGAAGTTGGCGGGCGAGCCGTGGGTGAGGTGCCCCCCGTACGGCAGCCCCATCGCCAGCACGGTGTCCCCCGGCCGCAGCAGCGCCGCGTAGGCGGCCAGGACGGCCGAGGAGCCGGAATGCGCCTGCACGTTCGCGTGCTCGGTCCCGAACAGCGCCTTGGCCCGCTCCACGGCGATCTGCTCGGCCATGTCGGCGTACTCGCACCCGCCGTGGTAGCGGGCGCCCGGGTAGCCCTCGGCGTACTTGTTGGCGAGCGGGGACCCCAGCGCCGCCAGGACGGCCGTCGAGGTGAAGTTCTCCGCCGCGCTCAGCTGCAGCGTGCCGGCCTGCCTGCGGCCCTCCCCGGCGAGTACGTCGGCCATCTGCGGGTCCTGCCGGCGCAGCAGGTCCGTGGGCTGGGTGATGACGCTCATGGCGCGACTCCAGGGGGATACCGGGTACCAGCCACTGTAGGCCCGGCCCGCCCGTCACGCCTCGCGGCGCAACCGCCCCGCCGCGGTGCGCCCCGCCGGGGTCAGCGACGCGCCGCCACACCCGTCAGGGCCGTCACCACGGGGTCCAGCGCCTGGTTGATCTCGTCGCCGATGGAGCGGAAGAAGGTGATCGGCGCACCGTACGGGTCGTACACCTCGTCCGCGTCGGGCGACGGTGCCAGCAGCCACCCGCGCAGCGCCGCGGCGGCCCGTACGAGGGCCCGCGCCCGCTCCGCCACGCCGTCGTCCACCGGCGGCAGCGTGGCCGGGTCTATGGCCCTGACCAGCCGGGTGAACTCCTTCAGCGTGAAGGTGCGCAGCCCCGCCGAATGCCCCATCGAGATGACCTGCGCGCGGTGGTCCCGCGTGGCGGTCAGCACCAGGTCGGCACGTATGACGTGCTCGTCCAGCAGCTCGCGGCCGGTGAACCCCGAGGTGTCGGCCCCGAAGTCCTCCAGTACGGCGGCCGCGTTGGCCTCCATCGGAGCACCCTCGTGGCCCCAGGTGCCGGCGCTCTCCACGATGAGGTCTCCGCCGACCGGACCGCCGAGGCGGTGCGAGAGGGCGTGCCGGGTGAGCCGCTCGGTGATCGGAGAGCGGCACACGTTGCCCGTGCTGACGTGGAGTATGCGGAAAGTGCTTCCCCCTGCTATGCCACGCCCCTCAGGGCTCACGGGGCGACCTCGAGGTCGGGTACGACCTCCCGCAGCTGGCCGGCGCTCAGCGCTCCCTCCCGCAGCAGCACGGGCACCTTCCCCGTGACGTCGACGATCGACGACGGCTCGATGCCGGGCGTCGGGCCCCCGTCGAGGTAGACCGACACCGATTCGCCGAGCATCTCCCGCGCCGCGTCGCAGTCCTCGGGCGCCGGATGCCCGGAGAGGTTGGCCGAGGACACCGCCATCGGGCCGACCTCCGTCAGCAGCTCGATGGCGACGGGGTGCAGGGGCATCCGCACGGCCACGGTCCCCTGGGTTTCGCCGAGGTCCCACGCCAGCGAGGGCTGGTGCTTGGCGACCAGCGTCAGCGCGCCGGGCCAGAAGGCGTCGACGAGCTCCCAGGCCTGCTCGGAGAAGTCCGTGACGAGGCCGTGCAGGGTGTTCGGGGAACCGATGAGCACCGGGGTGGGCATGCCGCGGCCGCGGCCCTTGGCGGCGAGGAGGTCGTGCACGGCCTCCGGGCTGAAGGCGTCCGCGCCGATTCCGTACAGGGTGTCGGTGGGCAGCACGACGAGCTCGCCGCGGCGCACGGCGGATGCGGCTTCGCGCAGGCCCGTCTTGCGGTCCGTTGCGTCGTTGCAGTCGTATCGCCGGGCCATCAGCGGGCCTCCTCGTGCAGCAGGGGGGTGGCGGGGGTCGTCGCGCCGGTCACGGCAGTGCCTTGCGGGCCGTGGCGAAGCGCGGGCGGTTGTTGAGGTCGGGGTGGTCGGCCGCGTCGGCCCAGCCCCGCTCCTCGGCGAAGATCCACGGGACCTGCCCGCCCTGCGTGTCGGCGTGCTCGACGACGACGATGCCGCCCGGCCTGAGGAGCCGGTGGGCGGTGCGTTCGAGGCCCCGGATGGTGTCCAGGCCGTCCTCGCCGGAGAAGAGCGCCATCTCCGGGTCGTGGTCACGGGCCTCGGGCGCCACGTACTCCCACTCGGTGAGCGGGATGTACGGCGGGTTGGAGATGACCAGGTCGACCTGGCCGTCGAGCTCGGGCAGGGCGCTCAGGGCGTCCCCCTGGTGGACGGTGACCCGGGAGCCCTCTGCGTTCTTGCGGGTCCACCGCAGGGCGTCCTCGGACAGCTCGACCGCGTGCACGCGCGAGCGCGGCACCTCCTGGGCCATGGCCAGAGCGATCGCCCCGGACCCGGTGCACAGGTCGACGATCAGCGGCTCGACGACGTCCATCGCCCGGACGGCCTGTATGGCCCAGTCCACGACCGACTCGGTCTCGGGCCGGGGCACGAAGACACCGGGCCCGACCTGGAGCTCCAGGTACCGGAAGAAGGCGCGCCCGGTGATGTGCTGGAGCGGCTCGCGCGCCTCGCGGCGGGCGACGGCCTCCCAGTAGCGGGCGTCGAAGTCCGCGTCCTTGACGTGGTGCAGTTCCCCCCGCTTGACGCCGTGCACGAAGGCGGCGAGTTCCTCCGCGTCGAAGCGCGGTGAGGGTACGCCGGCGGCGGCCAGCCGCTGGGTGGCCTGGGCCACCTCGGCAAGCAGCAAGTTCACGCTGGTCCTCCGGGCTGCTGTCGTACGGGGGGGGTGGAGCGGGCTTCGGTCAGCTCGCGGCGGCGAGCTTGGCCGCGGAGTCGGTGTCCACGCAGGCCTGGATGACCGCGTCGAGGTCTCCGTCGAGCACCTGGTCGAGGTTGTAGGCCTTGAAGCCGGTGCGGTGGTCCGAGATCCGGTTCTCCGGGAAGTTGTAGGTACGGATCTTCTCGGACCGGTCCACGGAGCGGACCTGGCTGCGGCGCACGTCGGAGGCCTCCTGCTCGGCGGCCTCCTGCGCGGCGGCCAGCAGGCGCGACCGCAGGATGCGCATGGCCTGCTCCTTGTTCTGGAGCTGGCTCTTCTCGTTCTGGCAGGAGGCGACCACACCGGTCGGGATGTGCGTGATGCGCACCGCCGAGTCGGTGGTGTTGACGGACTGGCCGCCGGGGCCGGAGGAGCGGTACACGTCGATGCGGAGGTCGTTCGCGTTGATCTCGACCTCGACCTCCTCGGCCTCCGGGGTGACGAGTACACCGGCGGCGGAGGTGTGGATGCGGCCCTGGGACTCGGTGGCCGGAACGCGCTGGACGCGGTGCACGCCGCCCTCGTACTTCAGACGGGCCCACACGCCCTGGCCCGGCTCGGTGGCACCGTTGCCGCCCTTGGTGCGGACGGAGACCTGGACGTCCTTGTAGCCGCCGAGCTCGGACTCGGTGGCGTCGATGATCTCGGTCTTCCAGCCCACGCGCTCGGCGTAGCGCAGGTACATGCGCAGCAGGTCGCCGGCGAACAGGGCCGACTCGTCGCCGCCCGCGCCCGCCTTGACCTCCAGGAGCACGTCCTTGTCGTCGCTGGGGTCGCGCGGCACGAGCAGCAGGCGGAGCTTCTCGGTGAGCTCCTCGCGCTGCTGGGCCAGGTCCTTGACCTCGGCGGCGAAGTCCGGGTCGTCGGCCGCCAGCTCCTTCGCCGTCTCGATGTCCTCGCCCGTCTGCTTCCAGGCACGGAAGGTGGCGATGATCGGGGTCAGCTCCGCATAGCGCTTGTTCAGCTTGCGCGCGTTGGCCTGATCGGAGTGGACCGAAGGGTCGGCGAGCTGCTTCTCGAGGTCGGCGTGTTCGCCGACCAGTTCCTCGACCGCCTCGAACATCGGGGGACTCCTGTGGTGAAAGTGCGGGGGGACTGCACGGGGTGACGGGCTTGAACGACGACAAAGGCGCCGGTCCGGCCGCCCCCGAGTGGACAGGGGGCGGCCGGAGACCGGCGCCTGGGTCGCGCTACTTCTTGGCCGCGCCCTTGCCGAAGCGCGCCTCGAAGCGGGCCACACGGCCACCGGTGTCGAGGATCTTCTGCTTGCCCGTGTAGAACGGGTGGCACTCGGAGCAGACCTCGGCACGGATGGTGCCCTCGGTCAGGGTGCTACGGGTCGTGAACGACGCGCCGCAGGTGCAGCTGACCGCGGTCTCGACGTACTCGGGGTGAACATCGCGCTTCAAGGTGTCTCCTAGATTCGGGAGGGCGCCGGGTCGCAGGAGCCGAATTGCGCACTGCGTGAACCGGGGCCGACAGACCAGTCTGCCAGGACCGGGCCGCCTGTCAAAATTCTGAGGACACCACCCTCAACGGGAGGGGGGCCGGGTCTATTCCGGGCTCCGTTCCGGGGCCTGCCGCGGGGTCCTGCCGGGCTGCGGCGCAGCGGGTCCCGGGCCGCTTCGCCTACCGGACGACGGCCCCGGCCTCGCTCTTGTCGCCGGTGGAGTGCGCGGTGGCGCCGGCGGGGATCGGCCGGTCGGCCAGCAGGGCGTCCCAGACCATGGCGGACTCCTTCGGCAGGGGCGTGACGCGGTTGGCGTCGATCGCGTCCGTGGTCACGGGCAGGGTGATCATCTGGAGGTCGGCGGCGTCGATGCCTTGGAGGCTCTGGGCGAACCCGGCGAGGGACTTCACGTCGCCGAGCGCCTTGTCGGTCGTGAGCGCCTTGGTCCCGGCGTCGGCGAGGTCGAGCAGCTCCTTGGGGCTGTCGAACACGCCGACGCCCTTGACCTGCTTGATCAGCGCCTTGATGAAGGCCTGCTGGAGCTGTATTCGGCCGAGGTCGCCGCCGTCCCCGACGCCGTGGCGGGTGCGGACGAGCCCGAGGGCCTGCTCGCCGTCGAGCCTGTTGGGGCCGGCCGGGAGGTCGAGGTGGCTGTAGTCGTCCTTGATCGGCTTGGTGGTGGTGACCTCGACCCCGCCGAGGGTGTCGACGATCCTCTTGAAACCGGTGAAGTCGACCTCGATGTAGTGGTCCATGCGGATTCCCGACATCTTCTCGACGGTCTTGACCGCACAGGCGGCGCCGCCGACGGTGTAGGCCTCGTTGAACTGCGTGCGGCGACCGCCCGGGTCGGACCTCCCCGTACCGGCGACGGCGCACGCGGGGCGGGCGGTCATGGTGTCGCGGGGTATGGACACGATCGCGGCCTTCTGGTGGCCCTCGTAGAGGTGGACGACCATCGCCGTGTCGGAGCGGGCGGAGCCGCCGTCGTCCCGGCCGTACGCGCCGTTGGCGCCGCCGCGGGAGTCGGAGCCGAGGACGAGTATGTCCATCGAGCCGTTGTCGACGTCGGCCGGCCGGTCGGTGCCCAGCACCTGGTCGATGTCGACCGTCTTCAGGTTGCCGTTGAGCTTGACGTAGACGTAGCCCACGCCCGCCCCGCCCAGCAGGAGCACCGCGACGGCGCTCCACCCGGCCGCGGCGACGGCCCGGCGGCGCGCCGCCGGTCTGCGCCGGCGCGGGCCCGCGGCGCTCCGGCCGCTGCCCTTGCTGTCCTCGGTCATGGTCTCCTCAGTCCTGGGTCCGGCCCGCGGGTCCGTACCGGCCCCGCCGTCCACCCCGCGGGTTCCCTGACACAGACGGGCGAATGCGGTGAAGGGTTCCACCGAGGATGCAACCCTCCGTACCGCCAATAATCGCGCACGAACCGGGACAGACCTTCCCCGGTCACCCCTCACCTGCGGTTTCGGGCGCACGCCGGGAGTCCCCGCACGAAGGCGACGTGGCGGAGCTCTCAGGTGTCCCGACGGGCCCAGGACGCCTCCCCGCCGGTGCCGCGGGAGCCGGCGGGAAGCACGGCAGCCCCCGCCGCGGCGTGCGGCGGGGGCTGCTGTGGCGATGCCTCACGGCCGGCGTGGTACGCCGGCCGACGGACCTCAGTCGTCGCTCTTGCCCGACGGGGTCGTCTTCGCGATCTGCATCAGGAACTCCGCGTTCGACTTCGTCTGCTTCATCTTGTCGAGGAGCAGTTCGATCGCCTGCTGCGAGTCGAGCGCGTGCAGCACCCGGCGCAGCTTCCACACGATGGCGAGCTCCTCCGCGTTGAGGAGGATCTCCTCCTTGCGGGTGCCCGACGGGTCGACGTCGACGGCCGGGAAGATGCGCTTGTCGGCGAGCTTCCGGTCGAGCTTGAGCTCCATGTTGCCGGTGCCCTTGAACTCCTCGAAGATCACCTCGTCCATGCGCGAGCCGGTGTCGACGAGCGCGGTGGCCAGGATGGTCAGCGAGCCGCCGTCCTCGATGTTGCGCGCGGCACCGAAGAAGCGCTTCGGCGGGTACAGCGCGGTCGAGTCGACACCACCGGACAGGATGCGGCCGGAGGCGGGCGCCGCGAGGTTGTACGCGCGGCCCAGACGGGTGATGGAGTCCAGCAGGACGACCACGTCGTGACCCAGCTCGACGAGGCGCTTGGCGCGCTCGATGGCCAGCTCGGCGACGGTGGTGTGGTCCTCGGCCGGGCGGTCGAAGGTCGAGGAGATGACCTCGCCCTTGACCGACCGCTGCATGTCGGTGACCTCTTCCGGACGCTCGTCGACCAGGACGACCATCAGGTGGCACTCGGGGTTGTTCGTGGTGATCGCGTTGGCGATCGCCTGCATGATCATGGTCTTGCCGGTCTTCGGCGGGGCCACGATCAGACCGCGCTGGCCCTTGCCGATCGGCGACACGAGGTCGATGATGCGGGTGGTCAGCACGCCCGGGTCGGTCTCCAGGCGCAGCCGGTCCTGCGGGTACAGGGGCGTCAGCTTCTGGAACTCCGGTCGGCCGCGGCCGGATTCGGGCGCCATGCCGTTCACCGAGTCGAGGCGCACCAGGGCGTTGAACTTCTCGCGGCGCTCGCCGTCCTTGGGCTGGCGCACGGCACCGGTGGTGTGGTCGCCCTTGCGCAGCCCCGCCTTGCGGACCTGGGCGAGGGACACGTACACGTCGTTGGGGCCGGGCAGGTAGCCCGAGGTCCGGATGAACGCGTAGTTGTCCAGGATGTCGAGGATGCCCGCGACGGGGATCAGCACGTCGTCGTCGGCGACCTGCGGCTCGTTCGGCGCGAACTCGTCGCGGCCGCGACGGCCCCGGCGGTCGCGGTAGCGGCCGCGACGGCCACGGCGGCCGCCCTCGTCGTCGAAGTCGTCCTGCGGACCGCCGTCCTGGCGGCCCTGCTGGCCCTGGCCCTGACCGCGGCCGCCCTGCTGCTGGCGGTCCTGACGGCCGCCGCCCTGGCCACCCTGCGCAGCCTGGCCCTGACCCTGGCCGCTCTGGCCCTGCTCGTCGGCCTTGGCGCCACGGTCGCGGCGGTCGCGCTGGCGGTCGCCGCGCTCCCGGCGGTCGCGGCGGCCGCGGCCCTCGCCGTCCTGGCCCTGGGCCTGGCCGGCGGAGACCGCCGTGGCGGCCTCCGCCTTGGGCTCGGCGGGCGCGGTGGCGGTGGCGGTGTCGGCCTTCTGCTCGACCTGCACGGAGACGGGGGCCGAGCTCTCCGGGCTGCCGGAGGGGGCCGTGGCGCGGCGGCGGCGGCGTTCGCCGGCCGGGGCGTCGTCTCCCCCGCTCTCGGCCGCGCCGGAGCGGGAGGGGCCTCCTGCCGGCTGGCCCGGGATCTCGATCTGCGTCTGCGCGGCAGGCTTCTCGGCCGGGGCCGCGGGGGCCTCCGCCGGTGCGGCGTCGGCGGCGGCCGTACGGGCCTTGCTGGTGGCGCGGCGCTTCGGCTTGGTCTCGGCGGTGTCCGCGGCGGCGGCAGCGGCCTTGGGGGCACCTCCGCCCGCCTGCGCCTCCTTGATGACCTCGATCAGCTGGCTCTTGCGCATCCGCGCGGTGCCCCTGATGCCGAGGCCGGACGCGACCTGCTGCAGCTCGGCGAGGACCATGCCGTCAAGGCCGGTGCCGGTGCGTCGCCGCCGTCCGGCGGGGGCGGCCGCGGCGCCCGCGGCGGGGGCACTGGTGTCGACAGAGGTGTCGGCAGCGCCCATCAGATCGGTGGTGTCGCTCACGAAGGGTCCTTCCCTGGAGCGGACGTCGGCCTGTCTGGCTCGGCGACCGGTTGTGCTGTCCGACGACGGCCCTAGGTGTGGACCGTGCCGGGGCGGTGGTCCGCCGATACGGAGATGCGGCGGAAAGAAACGTGCGTGGGTTCGGCGAGAAGCCCCCGAGCTGAAAGCGTGGGAAAGTCACGCCGATTCCGGAGCGTGCTCGAAACTGCTGGAAGCGATCAAAGCAGTCGGGGAGGCTCCCGGAAGAAATGTGGTCCCGGATGGGGACACTGAGCACCGAGCCCTGGCGGCTTCCGATGCGCACTTGAGACTAACACTACCGGATCCAATAGATATTCCCCCTCTCAATCACCGGCAATCGCGTGCTTCCGCGCGGGCGGCCTGCCCTGGCCGCCCGCCCCTGGCCGACTGGTCCTGTCCGAAAGCAGGCCTAGCCGCCCTGGGTGCCCAGCGGAAGTACGCTCGCGCCCGCGGCGTCGAGTGCGAGCCGGTTGGCCGCCCACCCCTCGCCCGCGAGCTGCGCGACCTTGTCGGCCGCGTCGTTGTCGACCAGCGCGAGGACCGTGGGCCCCGCGCCGGAGATGACCGCGGGGATGCCGTCCGCCCGCAGTCGGTTGACGAGTGCCACGCTCTCGGGCATCGCCGGGGACCGGTACTCCTGGTGGAGCCGGTCTTCGGTCGCCGGCAGCAGCAGCTCGGGACGCCTGGTCAGGGCTTCCACGAGCAGGCCCGCGCGGCCGGCGTTGACGGCCGCGTCCACATGCGGGACGGTGCGCGGCAGCAGGCCGCGCGCCGTCTCCGTGAGGACCGGCCGGGAAGGCACGAAGACCACCGGAACGATGGATTCGGCGGGCTCCATCCGGATCGCCCGGGCGCTGCCCCCGTCCATCCAAGCCAGCGTGAACCCGCCGAGCAGGCACGCGGCGACGTTGTCGGGGTGGCCCTCGATCTCGGTGGCGAGCTCCAGCAGCGCCGCCTCGTCGAGCTTCCCCTCGCCGCCTATGGTGACGGCGCGGGCGGCCACGATGCCTGCGCAGATGGCGGCCGAGGAGGAGCCCAGGCCGCGGCCGTGCGGGATCCGGTTGGCGCAGACGACTTCGAGGCCGCGCGGCTGCCCACCCAGCAGGTCGAAGGCGGTGCGCATGGAGCGTACGAGCAGGTGGCTCTCGTCCCGCGGGAGGGTGTCGGCGCCCTCACCCGCGATGTCGATGTCCAGGCCGGAGTCGGCCACCCGGACCACGACGTCGTCGTAGAGCCCCAGGGCCAGGCCCAGGGCGTCGAACCCGGGGCCGAGGTTGGCACTGCTGGCGGGGACGCGCACCCGTACGGCGGCGGCGCGGAACGCTGGACCGGCCATCGTCCGATGACACTCCTTGTGACTGTGCGAGAACTTCGCTCTTCGCTGGCTCGCTGTGAATGTACTGGAGAACGTACGACACCCGAAGGCCCTCGGGGCAGCACCGCAGTCATATGCGCGGTGGCGGATGTAAGTACAGCCTATCGAAGGAAGGTTCCCTCGCGACATAGGGCGCACAGGAGGCGCACGATGCGTGTCGCGGGCTTCGACCGGGTTGGACCCGCTTCGGCCGCACTTCGGTCGTCGTACGGGGTGAGTTGCCGGGTCCGGAGGACCCCTGGAGCGCCGTCACGGCACTCGGAGGGCCCTCCGGGCCCGGCCCCGCACGGGCGGGCGTCAGACCAGGCCGAGGCGCACCGCGGCGGCTTCGGCGTCGACCGGAACGGTGACCGGCTGCGGCGCGCCGGCGACCGCCCAGTCGGGGTCCTTGAGGCCGTTGCCGGTGACGGTGCACACGATCCGCTGGCCCGGGTCCACCAGGCCCAGCTCGGCGGCCTTGAGCAGGCCGGCTACGGAGGCGGCCGAGGCGGGCTCGACGAAGACGCCTTCCTGGGCGGCCAACAGCCGGTAGGCGGCCAGAATCTGGCGGTCCGTCACCTCGTCGATGAAGCCGCCGGACTCGTCCCGCGCGGCCAGCGCGTGGTCCCAGGAGGCCGGGTTCCCGATGCGGATCGCGGTGGCGACGGTGTGCGGCTCCTTGACGACCTCGCCGCGCACGATGGGCGCCGAACCGGAGGCCTGGAAACCCCACACGCGAGGCGTACGGGAGGCCAGGCCGTCGGCCTTGTACTCCTTGAAGCCCTTCCAGTACGCGGTGATGTTGCCGGCGTTGCCCACCGGCAGCACGTGCACGTCCGGGGCGTCGCCGAGCGCGTCGACGATCTCGAACGCGGCCGTCTTCTGGCCCTCGATGCGTACCGGGTTGACGGAATTGACCAGCGCCACCGGGTAGTTGTCGGACAGCGCGCGGGCCAGGTCCAGACAGTCGTCGAAGTTGCCGTCCACCTGAAGGATCTTGGCGCCGTGCACGAGGGCCTGGCCCATCTTGCCCAGCGCGATCTTGCCGCGGGGCACGAGCACCGCGGAGACCATCCCGGCCCGCACCGCGTAGGCGGCGGCGGAGGCCGAAGTGTTGCCGGTGGAGGCGCAGATGACGGCCTTCGCGCCCTCTTCCTTGGCCTTGGTGATCGCCATGGTCATACCGCGGTCCTTGAAGGACCCGGTGGGGTTCGCCCCTTCGACCTTGAGGTGCACCTCGCAGCCGGTGCGCTCGGACAGCACCTGCGCGGGGACGAGGGGAGTGCCACCCTCGCGGAGCGTGACCACCGGAGTCGTGTCCGTCACCGGCAGGCGGTCCCGGTACTCCTCGATGATGCCGCGCCACTGGTGGGTGCGATTGCTGCTCATGGGTCCTTACTCCCCTTCAACACGCATGATGCTGGCGACACCGCGGACGGTGTCCAGCTTCCGCAGCGCCTCGACGGTCCCGGAGAGGGCGGCGTCGGGCGCGCGGTGGGTGACGACGACGAGGGACGCCTCGCCGTCCTTGCCCTGCTGGCGGACGGTGTCGATGGACACACCGTGCTCCGCGAACGTCGTCGCCACCTGGGCGAGGACGCCCGGCTTGTCGGCCACATCGAGGCTGATGTGGTAGCGGGTGACGACATCGCCCATGGGGCTGACCGGCAGCTGGGTGTACGCCGACTCGCCGGGCCCCGTTGCCTCGGCGAGCTTGTTGCGGGCGACGGCGACGAGGTCGCCGAGGACCGCGGACGCGGTCGGGGCGCCGCCCGCACCGGGCCCGTAGAACATGAGCCGCCCGGCGGCCTCCGCTTCGACGAAGACGGCGTTGTACGCCTCGCGGACGG
Source organism: Streptomyces sp. PCS3-D2 (assembly GCF_000612545.2). GTDB lineage: Bacteria > Actinomycetota > Actinomycetes > Streptomycetales > Streptomycetaceae > Streptomyces. The sequence continues at coordinate 2,478,262 of NZ_CP097800.1, forward strand.
ACGCGAGCGGGTGGCTGAGCGGGATCATCGCCGGGTGGACGCGGGCCGTGACGGACGCCCCGTCCGCGGCGCGCTCCAGGATGGCCAGGAGCTTGATGGTGCAGCCCATCCGCTTGGCGGAGGCGAAGTCCGCGGCGCTGACCTCGGTCATGCCCTCGCGGTACACGTCGTCCAGACGGACGCGGGTGTGGAAGGCGATGCCGGCCAGGATCGCGGCCTTGGCCGCGGCGTCGTAGCCCTCGACGTCGGCGGTCGGGTCGGCCTCGGCGTACCCGAGGGCGGTGGCCTCGTCGAGCGCCTCCTGGTAGCCGGCGCCGGTCGAGTCCATCTTGTCGAGGATGAAGTTCGTGGTGCCGTTGACGATGCCCATCACCCGGTTGATCTTGTCGCCGGCGAGGGACTCGCGCAGCGGGCGGATCAGCGGGATGGCGCCGGCGACGGCGGCCTCGTAGTACAGGTCGAGCCCGGCCCGCTCGGCGACGGCGTGCAGCGCGGCGCCGTCCTGGGCGAGCAGCGCCTTGTTCGCGGAGACCACCGAGATACCGTGCTCGAAGGCGGTGGTGATCAGAGTGCGGGCCGGCTCGATGCCGCCGATGACCTCGATGGCGATGTCGATGTCGCCTCGTTTGAGAAGGGCGGTCGCGTCGGTGGTGATCAGCGCGGGATCGATGCCCTCGCGCACCTTGGAGGGGCGGCGGACCGCCACGCCGGCGAGCTCGACGGGCGCACCGATCCTCTGCGTGAGGTCGTCGGCGTGCGTCGTCATGATGCGAGCCACCTCTGAGCCGACCACTCCACAGCCCAGCAGCGCCACCTTCAGCGGACGCGTACGCATCATTCGACCTACGCCTTTCGATCTTCCATCATTACCCCGCGCACGGTTTGCACGCGGGGTGTGAACCAGTCTCACCCAATGGACAGCACTTTCCACCTTCGGTCCATTGGCTGAGACACCTATTTCATTATCCGACGTCGAGTCGCAGGAGATCTTCCTCCGTCTCGCGGCGAACGATCACTCGGGCCTGCCCGTCACGCACGGCGACGACGGGCGGGCGGAGCGCGTGGTTGTAGTTGCTGGCCATGGAGCGGCAGTACGCGCCGGTCGCGGGCACGGCGAGGAGGTCACCGGGCGCCAGGTCGGCCGGCAGGAAGGCGTCCTTCACGACGATGTCACCGCTCTCGCAGTGCTTACCGACGACGCGGACGAGCATCGGTTCGGCGTCGGAGGTACGGGACACGAGCGCGATGGAGTATTCCGCGTCGTAGAGGGCCGTACGAATGTTGTCGGACATCCCACCGTCGACGCTGACGTACGTACGCAGCCCCTCCAGCGGCTTGATCGTCCCCACCTCGTACAGCGTGAACGCGGTCGGACCGACGATGGCGCGACCGGGCTCGACCGAGATCCGGGGAGCGCGCAGCCCGGCGCTCTCGCACTCGCGGGCCACGATCTCGGTGAGGGCCTTGGCGATCTCGTGCGGCTCGCGGGGGTCGTCGCCGGAGGTGTAGGCGATGCCGAGGCCGCCGCCGAGGTCGATCTCGGGCAGTTCGATGCCGTGCTCGTCACGGACGGCGGCGAGCAGCCGCACGACGCGCTTGGCGGAGACCTCGAAGCCGGCCATGTCGAAGATCTGGGAGCCGATGTGCGAATGGATCCCCAGCAGCTCCAGCGAGTCGTGGCCGAGGACACGGCGCACGGCCTCGGCGGCGGACCCGTCCGCGACGGCGATGCCGAACTTCTGGTCCTCGTGGGCGGTCGCGATGAACTCGTGCGTGTGCGCCTCGACGCCGACGGTCACGCGAATCTGCACCGGCTGGCGTACGCCCAGCTCACGGGCGATGTGCGCGACACGGACGATCTCCTGGAAGGAGTCCAGGACGATCCGGCCGACGCCGGCCCCGACGGCCCGGCGGATCTCCTCCCCGGACTTGTTGTTGCCGTGGAAGGCGATCCGGTCGGCGGGCATGCCCGCGGCGAGGGCGGTCGACAGCTCCCCGCCGGAGCACACGTCGACGTTGAGACCCTCTTCCTTCAGCCACTTCACGACAGCCTTGGAGAGGAAGGCCTTCCCGGCGTAGAAGACGTCGGCGTCCTTGCCGAAGGCGTGCGCCCAGGCCCGGCAGCGCGACCGGAAGTCGTCCTCGTCGAGGAAGTACGCGGGCGTCCCGAACTCCTCGGCGAGCCTGGTGACTTCCATGCCGCCGACGGAGACGACGCCGTCGTCCCCGCGCCGGACGGTCCGGGCCCAGACCTTCTCGTCGAGCGCGTTCAGGTCGGCGGGCGGCGGGGAGTAGTGCCCTTCGGGCAGGACGTCGGCGTGGCGGGGCCCGGCGGGGTGCGCGGAACGGCTCATCGGCTTCTCTCTTCGCGGTTCATAGGCGTTCGGGTGCGTCCAAGCCGAGCAGGGCCAGGCCGCCGGCCAGCACCGTCCCGGCGGCTTCGGCGAGTGCCAGCCGGGCGCGGTGGGCGGCCGAGGGTTTCTCGTCCCCCCGGGGCAGTACGCGGTACTGGAAGTCGAGCAGCGCATCGGCCAGCTCGACGAGGTGCCGGACGAGCCGCTCGGGCGCGCGGTGGTGCGCGGCGGCCTCCAGGACGAGGGGATGGTCGGCGAGGAGCCGCAGCAGGGCGGCGGCGTCGCCGACCTCGCCCGCCTCGGGCCGGAAGCCCAACTGCTCGGCGTTGCGTACGAGGGCCCGGCTGCGTGCATGGGCGTACCGGACCCGGAAGAACTCGCTGGCCTCGCCCTGGTGCAGCAGCAGGTCGGAGAAGGACGGAGTCTCCCGGGCGGGCGTGGCGAGCATCGCCCATCGGGCGGCGTCGGCCCCGTAGCGGGCGACGACGTCGCCGTCGCGCTGCGCGACGGGAGCGACGGTGACAGCGATGGCGGGGGTGGCGGAGTCGGGAGAGGCCAGAGCGCCGGTGGAGGCGGCAGGGGCGGCGGGCGTGCGCACGGACCCGATCTCACCCTGGACGTACAGGAGCCGCAGAACGCTCTGGCGCACCACGCGCTCACGGGGCCCGAGCCCGCTCTCGTCGCCGTGGACGGTCCGCACGGCCCGGCCTCGGACATCCCGGCCGATCACGTCGGCCACGACCGCGGGCGCGGAGGGGGCGGGCAGCACGAAGTTGAGGAACCCCGCTCCGGTGACCTCGACGCGCTCGATCCCGGGCTCGGCCCCGAGCCGGCGGGCCAGTACGTCGGCCACTCCACGGGGCGGGCATCCGGCGGCCTTGGCGACCTGGAAGGCGACGGGGGTGGCGTAGTCCCCCACCCCGCCGGGCCGGGTCCGCTCGACGACGACCCGCTCGGGCGCGGCCGCACCCGCGGCGAGCTCCCCGTCGGCGACGGCGCAGCGCACGGCGCGTACGACGCAACGGGAGAGGTCTGCGGGGGTCACGGGACCAGCCTAGGGGAGGCGCCCGGTCATCCCACGAAGGGTTTCGCCATGTGAACAGCAGCCCCCGCGGGCCGACCGCGACTCAGCCGCGGCCCCTCCCGGCGGGTGCCCCTCTCCTCCCGTCGCGCCGGTCCTTGCGCTCGATGAGCCGGCGCACGACCCGTACGAGCTCGGTGGGCTCGAACGGCTTGGCGAGGAAGGCATCCACCCCGGCCGCGATCCCGGCCTCGACCTCCTGCTGCGTACAGGCGCTGACGATGGCCACGGGCACGTCCCGGGTCCGCGGATCGGCCCGCAACTGCGCGGCGGCCCCGAACCCGTCCAACCGGGGCATGACCACATCAAGAGTGATCACGTCAGGGCACACCCGGTGCGCCACGTCCAGGGCCTCGGCACCATCGTTCGCGGTCACGACCTCGAAGCCCTCCAGCTCGAGATTGACCTTGATCAGCTGCCGGATCACCTTGTTGTCGTCGACGACGAGGACCCGGCCAGAGACGCCTGGCACAACTCGAGAGTAGGTCGGCGCGGGCCCCCGCGTCCGGGTTTTTGCCACTTCCACCCCGTGCGGGCGACCCATGTCCCCGTCCCCCGCACATCGGTTCCTGATCACCCCGCGGAAGCTGGTAGTGTTCAACCCGTCGCCGCACGACGAGCGACACGCCCCCGTAGCTCAGGGGATAGAGCAACGGCCTCCGGAGCCGTGTGCGCAGGTTCGAATCCTGCCGGGGGCACTTCGCAGGAAGTGCCCAAAGACCCCGCCGCCAGCGCACATGCTGGAGACGGGGTCTTCGCGTATGTGCAGCCGTCAGGCAATGCAGCCCCATGGCCGCCTCTGAGGCTTTCGTGCCACTCGGGCGGTCGTACGCGGGTGCAGGAGTACGCGGCTGCCGAAGGCGCGGCGACTGATTGATTCCCTGCGGCAGCTCACCACCCGACTGTACTGTCGTCCACCACCCCGCCCGTGGGCCTTCAACGAGAGGTGCCGCATGACCACGCCCGCCACCGTGAACCTGACGAAGGCCGCCCCCACCGTCTCTCTGGCCAAGCACGGCGTGACCTCCGGACTGATCAAAGTGAACCTCAACTGGACCTCGCCGCAGGCCGCCGCTCGGCAGGCGGCCGGCGAGGCGCGCGGTCTGTTCGGCCGGATACGGGCCTCGCTGCGCTCGGCCTCCGCCTCGGCCAGGACGGTGGACCTCGACCTCGGCTGCATGATCCGCTGCACCGACGGCTCCAAGACCGTCGTGCAGGCGCTGGGCAACGCCTTCGGTGCGGTGGACCGCTTCCCGTACGTCGCCCTCGACGCGGACGACCGGACCGGGGCACGGGAGACGGGGGAGAACCTCGTCATCAACCTGGACCACCAGGCCGAGTTCCAGAAGCTCCTGCTCTTCGTCTACATCTACGAAGGCTCCGGCGACTTCCGCGGCCTCGACGCCGTGGTGACCTTGACCTCCGACCGCGGCGACCGCTTCCGGGTGGTCCTGGACGCATGCCCGCCGCAGGCGAACGCCTGCGCCATCGCCCTCATCAAGCGCCAGAAAGGCGAACTCGTCATCGAACGCGAGGTGCGCTGGTTCACTCCGGCGGACGGTCCCGGCGTCCAGGACAAGATCTCCCGCGCCTACCGGCTCGGCATGAAGTGGACCCCCGGACGGAAGTAACCCCCCGGCCGCGATTCCTCGGCCTCTGCGAGGCGGGGGCCGACGGTGTCCGCAGCCGGAGCGTGGCCGATGCGGTCGCCCGCCGCAGACCGGAGGACCGGCTGCCAGAAGCGCACTGCGGCGCGAGGTCCCCGACGTCGGAGTGCCGGAGAGGGGCGGACCTCGTGGTGAGGTCCGCCCCGGTGTGCCCGGCCGGGCGGGGGTGCGATGGGGTGACGCGAGAGGGGGCCGGGTGGGTCAGAAGGTGAGGGACCAGGCGTCGATCTTTCCGGTGTCCCACCAGGCGTTGTCATGGACCCGGAGGTTCCAGATGCCGTTGGCGGGGGACGCCGAGGTGTCGACGGTGTACGTGGCGCGCAGGTCGTCGTTGCTGCCGCCGACACCGTAGTCCTTGAGCAGGTGGACCCTGCCGTCCGGCGCGAGGAGTTCGACCCGGAGGTCTCCGATGTAGGTGTGCTTGATGTCCACGTCGACCTTCAGCGCGGACGGGGCGTTGCCCGAGCGCCCCTTGACACCGATCGGCGATTCCGAGGTGGCGTGGTCGTTGATCGCGTAGTCGGTGGTGTTCTCGTAGCGGTCGCCACCGGGCGGCGGCGGCTCGTCGCCCCCGCCTGCCACGCGCAGCAGGCGGTTGGGGCTGCCGCTGCCGGGGTCGCCGACGACGCCCTCGGTGGCCGCCGAGGTGAGGGCGGCGGAGACCTGCGCCGGTGTGGCCGACGGGTTGCCGGCGAGGTAGACGGCGGAGGCGCCCGCGACGTGCGGGGCGGCCATCGACGTGCCCGAGATGGTCTGGCGGTCGGTGTCGCTGCCGTTCCAGGCCGAGGTGATGGAGTAGCCGGGCGCGAACAGGTCGAGGATGCTTCCGTAGTTGGAGAAGTACGCCCTGTCGTCGCCGCTCGTGGTCGCTCCGACGGTCAGCGCCTGGGAGACGCGGGCGGGCGAGGATCCGGAGGCGTCCTCGTCCTCGTTGCCGGCCGCGACGGCATAGGTGATGCCGGAGGCGATGGAGTTGCGAACGGCGTTGTCCAGGGTGGTGTTGGCCCCGCCGCCGAGGCTCATGTTGGCGACGGCCGGCTTGACGGCGTTCCGCGTCACCCAGTCGATGCCCGCGACGACCCCGGAGATGGTGCCGGAGCCTTCGTCGTCGAGGACCCGGACCGCCACGACCTTCGCCTTCTTGGCAACGCCGTAGGACGACCCCGCGACGGTACCCGCGACGTGGGTGCCGTGGCCGTGGCCGTCGGCGGCGGTGTTGTCGTCGTCGACGGCGTCGTAGCCGTAGGAGGCGCGACCGCCGAAGTCCTGGTGGGTGATGCGGACACCGGTGTCGATGATGTATGCGGTGACGCCCTCGCCGGCGGAGTCCGGGTAGCGGTACGTCTGGTCCAGTGGCAGCTTCTCCTGGTCGATCCGGTCCAGGCCCCAGGAGGGCGGGGACGGCTGGGTTCCGTTGATCCTGACCACCTGGTCCTGGACGACCGATTCGACCGCCGGATCCGCGGCGAGTCGCCTGGCCCGCGCCTCGGACAGTTCGACCGCGTAGCCGTTGAGGGCCGCGGTGTACGTTCGCGTGACCTTGGCGCCGTACCGCTCGGCGAGAGCTCTGCCGGAGGCCCCGTCGGAGTCGGCGAGGGCGGGGCGGAGTGTGACGAGGTAGCTGCCGGGGACTGCGGCGGCGCCGGTGGTGTGCGGGACGGCGCCGGTGCCGCCGGTTCCCGCCGCTGCTGCGGCCGGGGCGGCGAGGGAGCAGGCGCCCAGGGCGGAGGCCAGGAGCAGTCCGGCCAGGCTGGTTCTGCGTCGTCGCGTGCGTAACGCGGACATGGGGGGGTCTCCTTGTGAGAGGTGGGGTGTCGTGGAGTTCCACAGACTTGGCAGGCCCATGACAATTCCGCATGTGCAGGAGCTGTGCGGAAGTTGTGCGCTCCTCGGGCTGCGGGCAGAACAGTGACCCATCTCCCTCCAATGCACAAGTGCCGTTGGGTGGTTGAAAAGCGCACGGCCGAGCCGGGCACCGCTCCACCTGCGAGGACCGGGCCCGATCGGTCGCCTTCGCCGATGCGCGCGGGTCCGTCGGTGCGGCTGCACCGGCGCCGTGGAGCCGGGCACGGAGCCGGGCACGGAGCCGGGCGCGGAGCCGGTCACGAGTCGATAAAGCGTCGGGAGGCCGGCGTTCGGCTCCACTCCCTCCTCATGAGAGGGCCTGGACCACCGCACCGTGCGGTGGACCGCCGTGCCGTCGCGCAGCCGTACCGACGAGCCCGTGCCGAACCGGTCCCCCGGGACGGCTCGGGAGCGTCCGCTCCACGCCGATCCTCGAAGACGCGGTTCGGCCCGGGGCGGGCGGTACGTCCGGACGCCGGCGACCGGTGGGGGCGTCCGCGCCCCGGGCCGCGCGCACAGGAGGAGCACTCATGCACAAGCGCAGGAGATCCACCGCCCGCCGGGTGAGAACCGGAGCCGCTCTGGCCGCCGGGCTACTGGTCGCGGCGGGCCTGCAGCTCGCCGCCTCGGCTTCCGAACCCGACCTGGACCGGAACGTGGCGGACGCGGAGGCCGACGTCGCACGCCACCCGAAGGCGTTCGGCTATGGACCGGGACAGAGCCTGCGGTTCACGGACGCAGTCGTCGACGCGGACGGTACCCGACACATACGTTTCGAGCGCACGTATCAGGGGCTCCCGGTCATCGGCGGCGACCTGGTGGTCCACCAGGACCGGAACGGCAGGATGACGCGCGCCTCGCGCGCCAAGGGACACAGCCCCGTCGTCCGGTCCCTCGAACCGGTCGTCACCGTGTCGGAGGCCGCCGCCGCGGCACACGGCGCGGCCACCGGCATCCGCGAGGCCGTGACCGAACCCCGGCTGGTCGTCTGGGCCGTGGAGGGGACGGCCCGACTGGCCTGGCAGACGACCGTGCGGGGCGTGGGAGCGCACGACCAGCCCACCGGACTGGTGGTCGTCACCGATGCCGCCACCGGCGAGCGGATCGAGAGCTACACCTCGGAGCACCAGGCGCGCGGAGAGGGCCGCTCCGCCTACGCCGGCAAGGTGCCCCTGGACACCAGCCCCCGCAGGGGCGGGTTCTCCCTCACCGACCCGGTCCGCGGGCACGTCACCAAGGATGCCGGCAACATCCGCCCCGGCAGGGTGAACGCGGCGTCGGGCACGCTCTTCACCGACGCCGACAACCGCTGGGGCGACGGCCGCACCCTGTCCCGTGACCGGTCCACCGCGGCCGTGGACGCGCACGCCAACACCGCCCTGACCCACGACTACTTCAAGAAGACCTTCGGCCGGAAGGGCATCAGGAACGACGGTCGGGCACCCACCGTCTTCGTCCACGTCGGCAAGCACTGGGACAACGCCCAGTGGGACGACAGTTGCTTCTGCATGCTGACCGGGGACGGCGACGGCCGCAAGGACACCGAGCAGGTCGACCTCGACACCATGGGGCACGAGATGACGCACGGCATCACCGCCGCCACCGCCCGGCTCCGCTACCACGGCGAGGCCGGCGGACTCAACGAGGCCACCAGCGACATCTTCGGCACCATGGTGGAGTGGTACGCGGACAACCGCGACGACACCCCCGACTACCTGTTCAGCGACCGGTCCACCCCGCCCTGGCTGCGCCGCCTGGACCAGCCCTCGCGTGACGGCAGGTCACCCGACTGCTGGAGCCCCAAGGTCCGCCGCATGGACCCGCACCAGTCCTCCGGAGTGGGCAACCACTGGTTCTACCTGGCCTCCGAGGGCAGCGGTCGCAAGACCGTCAACGGGACCGCGTACAACAGTCCCACCTGTGACGGTTCCCAGGTCACCGGTATCGGCAACGAGAAGGCCGCGAAGATCTGGTACCGGGCGCTGACGGTCTACATGACCTCGACCACCGACTACCACGAGGCCAGGGGCGCGACCCTGGACGCGGCCCGCGACCTCTACGGCAAGGGCAGCAAGGAGTACCGGACCGTGGCGCAGGCCTGGGGTGCCGTCAACGTCGGCTGATCGGGCGCTCCGGGCGCGGCCGGTACACCCGGCGCGCCCGGAGCGGCCCCACGCCTCACATGACCCACGGAACGCACAGAGCACAGGGCACAGGGCACAGGGCACAGGGCACAGAGCACACGGCACACAGCACACGGCACACCGGACGCACCGGGTCTTCGCGGCCGGTACCCGAAGGGTGGTCAGACCTGCGCCCTGGGCTGCTCCCCCACCAGCTTGCCGAAGACGATCAGGCGGCCGCGGGTGCTGAACTCGGGTGTGCACGTCGTCAGGGTGATGTACCGGCCGGACACGGTGAAGGGGGATCCGCCGGGGACCGGGCGGAGCACGCTCACGTCGGTCGGTGGGGTCTCGGGGATGCGGCCGGCCACCTCGTAGGTGTAGGAGGCGTTCGCGGTCTCCACCACGATCCGGTCCCCCGGCGCCAGCCGGCCGATCTCCCGGAACGGCTCCCCGTGGGTGTTCCGGTGCGCGGCCAGCACGAAGTTCCCGGTGGCGTCGGCGGGCATTCCCGTGCCCGGGTAATGGCCCACCAGCCCCTTGTCGAGCACCTGCTGCGTGCCGATGCCCTCGGCGATGGGGAACTCCAGGTCCAGTTTCGGGATCCGGATGATCGCGAAACCCTCGCCCGGCGCGAAGCCGTCGTCGCCATCGTCGCCGGCTCGGGGCTCCGGGTCGTCGTCACGCCACGCCTGTTCCAGTCGGGCCCGGGCCTCGTCGGCCTCCGCGCGGGCCTGCACGTTGCTCCACCACACCTGGTGGGCGACGAAGAGGACCATGGCGAGTCCGGACGTGAGCATCACGGTGCCCGCGGCCCGCGCGGCCCCGGAGGGCGGCTGCCTGCGGCGACGCCCCGACCCGGCCGGGCCGCGCCGGGCCCTGCGCCGCCCCGAATCGGCGCGACGGGCCGCCGCCCTCCGGGCCCCGGCCCGTCGCGAGGGGGGTGCCTGCGCCGTCTCCGGCGGCATCACCGGCGCCTCCGGAGCCGGCGGGGGCGGCGCCCCGGGGCCGTCATGCCCCCCGGAGCCGGCCGGCCACTCGGGGAGGTGGGGAGCGGTGGCGTACGCCTGTTCCGGGCAGACGTCCCAGGTGTCCGGGTACGGGAGCGGTTCACGGCCGTACGAGGCGCCGTCCGGCTGGAGCGGCACGCCGGTGAACCAGGCCTCGGGCGGCTGCGGCGGGGGGTCGGCGTACCAGGCCTCCGGCGGCTGCGGCGGGTGGTCCGCGTACCAGGTGCCGTCCGGCTGGAGCGGTGGGTGTGCCGCAGGGAGGTAGGGGTGCGGTTGGCCCGGCCAGGCGTAGGACTGCGGGGGCGGCGCGTACGCCTGGGGCGGGTGGGTGTACCAGGCGTGCGTCGCGGGCTGCGATTCCTGAGCGGGCCAACCGTCCGGTGCGGGGAGCGGTTCACGGCCGTACCAGGGACCGGGCGGCTGGAGCGGCGCAGCGGCGTACCGGGCCTCCGGCGACGGGACGGGTGGATAAGGGGGCCAACCGGCGGGTTGGCCGGCCCACTGTGCGGCGTCGTCCGGATGCGTCATGGTCATGAGCGGGGTGCCTCCGGCGACTCGGCCGGGGCGGTCCCGGCGGGATGGAGCGGGCGCCCCGGTGGGGGCCGGCCCGGGCCCCGTGGCGCCCGGGAAAGGTGCACGCCACGGGGCCCGGGCGGACGGAGGCGGCGTCCGGCTGGGCCGGACGCCGCCTGGAGAGTGGTCAGTTGGCCTGCGTGGCTCCGCGGCGGGAGCGGGCGCGGCGGGTCGCGACGAACGCGCCGCCGATCAGGAGCGCACCGCCGCCGAGGGCGGTCAGGGTGAGCGTGGTGCCGTCGCTGCCGGTCGAGGCGAGGTTCTGGCCCGCGAGACCGGGAGCCTTGCCGGCCTTCCCGGACGCGGCGGCCTCCGAGGTCCCGGCGGCGCCCGGGGCGGCGGCGCCCTGCTCCTGGTTCTCGTGCGAGCCGTCGGTGCCGCTCTCGTCGACGTCGGCGGGTCCGGTGGGCACGGTCGGGTCGGTCACCTCCATGGGGGCGGTCTTGTCGGCCGCTTCCTCCGGCGCGACGGCGGTGCTCGGCGCGGCGCCCGCCGCCGGGGCCTTGCCGTCGAGGCCGACCGCGACGGTCGCCGCGTCCGCGGTCTTGCCGGTGATCTGCACGGTCACCTTGGAGGCGTCGTCACGGAGTTCGGTGATGCCGGCATTGCGTGCGGTCGTCGTCAGGCCGATCGGCACGGCGGTGTGGTAGCGGCCGTCGGTGACGCGGTAGGCGTAGACGCCGTCGAGGTTCTTGTCGAGGTGGCCGGACGGACGGCGGTATTCCAGGAGCAGGCTCTGCTGGTTCCCCATCGGGATCTCCAGCGCCCGGGTGCCCTTCTGGGATCCGTAGAGGGCCTTGATGCTGAAGGTGCCCGAGCCGGTGGCACGCTGGTGCTCGGCGGTCTCCAGCCAGCCCATCCGGATCAGCTGGTTGGCGGACAGGCCGGCCGCCCCGTTGCCGCCCATCGGCGACCTGCCCTCGACCGCGGCACGGTCGTTGCAGTCGACGAGGTTGCCGTCCTTGCACTGGTAGCGGATCTGGTGGCCGAAGCCGATGTTGTGGCCGAACTCGTGCCGGATCGTCGTCTCGGACACCTTGTTGTCCCCCGTGTTCAGCCAGGTGTAGCGGCCACCGACGGATCCCATGCCGGACCAGTAGCAACTGATGTGGGGCAGGACGATGGACAGGTAGTCCCAGTCCTTCCCCCGCACCAGGCCCTTCGCCGCGACCTGCGCCTCGACATCCTCACGGACCATCCGCAGCTGGCCGTTGCCACCGCAACCGGCCTTCTCCTTCAGGGTCAACGGACCGAGGACCTTCTCCTTGGCGGCGGGCCCGAAGGTGAACCGGCCACGCGACGTCTCACTGAAGTACGTGGACAGCGACTCGCCCGCGCCGAAGTACTTGTCGACGGCGTCCGTCCGCATCGCGGCCGCGTCCGGGTGCGCGCGGTCGGCGAAGTTCGCCACGACGACCAGGACGCGCCCGGTCTTGCCCTCGTCGGCCGCCGCGGCCGGGGAAGCCGAGGCCCCGACCGCCAGCGTGGTGAGGGACGCCGCGGCGGCCAGGAACCTGCCGATGTTCGTGTTCATGCGCTCTGTGCTCCCATGGCTCGAAGGCTGATTCACTGGGAGAGAGCGCACGCCCGCCGCACCCTGGTGCGGCGTTACCCAGTCGTTATCTTCGAGCGATCGCCCGTCGCGGGAGATCGGGGTGCGCGGCCCCTTGTCAGAACGCGGGTTTGGTTGCGGTGAGGGTGACCGTGGCCATGCCCATCTCGATGAACCCGGGGCGTGAGAGCCGGTCGAGGACGGTCGGGACGTCGTCGGTGTGGACCCCGGGGAGCGCGGCGATGCCCGGACCGAGATGGTCGAGGGTCAGGCGCCAGAAGCGGCCCATCGGGGTGTCGTACGCGACCGTCGGCACGGTGGTGCGCAGGCCGATGCCGGTGAGGCCGTGGGCGGCGGCGGTACGGGGCAGGTCGAGGCCCCAGTCGGTGCAGTCGGTGCCGATGCGGTCGGCCAGGACCCGCAGGGCGCCCAGGGAGACCCGCCGGTAGACCTCGTCCCGTGCGGCCTCCAGGGAGAACAGCGCCGGCTCCTCGATGACCAGGCGGCCGCCGGGCGCGAGCCAGCGGACGATCCGGCCGAAGACCTCGGCGCGGTCGGGCAGGTGGTGCAGGAGGTAGCGGACGTGGATCACGTCGAAGGAGCCTTCGGGAAACTCGTCCGTGGTGACGTCGTGCCGCAGGACGCCCAGGCGCTCCCCGCGCATCCCTTCGAGGAAGCGCAGATCGAGTTCGGTCGCCGTCACGTGGGCGGAGGGGAAGAGGTCGAGCATCCGGAGGGCCACGCTGCCCGTTCCGGCGGCGAGTTCCAGACAGCGGCGCACGGAACCGGGCCCGGGCGCGGCCAGGGCGTCGACGGAGACCGGGTCCAGGACGTCCGCCAGGGCGGAGAGCCGGTCCCTCTCGTCCTTGCCGGTGTGGCTGAAGATCTCGTCGCCGTAGCGTTCGGTGCGTTCGGTGCGTGCGGTGCGTGCGGTCATCGGGCACTCCGGGGTCGGTGGGCGGTGACGGGCGTGAGATCGGCGGGTGAGAGGGTGCCGGGGCGCCGATGTCCGGTGAGGGTGAGCGCACCTGTGAACTCGGCCTCCAGGCAGCGCAGGACGTGCGCGACGCCGTCCTGTCCGCCGATGGCGAGGCCGTAGAGCCAAGGCCGGCCGATCAGGACGGCACTCGCCCCCAGCGCGAGGGCGATCAGGACGTCGGTCCCGGTACGGACGCCCGAGTCGAAGAGGACGGGCACCCGGCCGGCGACGGCCTCGACCACCCCGGGCAGGCAGTCGAGCGCCGCCACTCCGCTGTCCAGCTGTCGGCCTCCGTGGTTGGAGACGATGATCCCGTCGACGCCCGCGTCGGTCAGCGCGGTCGCCTCGTCCGACCGGCAGACCCCCTTCACGACCACGGGCAGGTCGGTCCAGGAACGCAGGAGTTCCAGGTCCGCGGGGCGGAACGCGGGGCGCGTGTAGAGGCGGTTCCAGGTGGCCGCGGCGGCCCGGATGACCGCCTGGTCGGGAGCGGCGCCCCGGGGCGGCGGAGCACCCGTTCCGGCCAGTTCGCAGAACCGCGGATCCGAGAGGTAGTTCCCGATGCCGTGGCCGTGCTGGAACGGAAAGAAGCCGGAGTCGAGTTCGCGGGTGCGCCAGCCCGCGACGTGGCAGTCCCCCTGGAGGACGACGGCGCGGTACCCGGCGTCCTCCGCCCGCGCGAGGAGCGAACGGGCGAGCTTCTCGTCATCGGGCCAGGCGAACTGGAACCACCTTCGTCCTCCGGGGGCGGCCTCGGCGACCTCCTCCAGCGGGGTCGAAGTCGCCGACGACAGCACCTGCACGACGCCCGTGTCGGCCGCGGCCCGTGCCGCCGCCCGTTCGGCCTCCGGATGGGCCAGATCGGCCACTCCGGCCGGGGCCAGCATCACCGGCACCGCCATGGGCGTCCCCAGGACCGTGCACGAGGGGTCGCCGGCCGCCCCGTCCCGGAGGATCCGGTAGTTCAGGCCCCAGCGCGCGAAGGCGTCCTCATTGGCCGCCACCGTCCGCTCCTGCCCGGCGCCCCCCGCCATGTAGTCGAAGCGGGGGCGTGGCAGCGCCTGGCGCGCCGCGTCCTCCAGCCCGCGGGAAGTGAAGGGGAAGGGGCTTCCGCCTGCGGCGAAGACCTGGCTCTGGTAGCCACCTGCGTACGGCAATCGGGCACTCCTGTAGGTGAAACGCACCCCGCCGGCCGACGAGTGCGGCGGGCGAGGCACGGCCTGTCGTGTTCTGCGGATGCCACCCGTGGAGAAGCAGGTCCCTGCCCGCCCGTCCGAGTCCGAGCCCCGCCGGATCGGCGAGCGGACGGATCGGCGAGCGGACGGTGGCGAGCGGACGGCAGTGGTCGGCGGATGCCGGGGCTCGGGCGGCTGCTGCTGCGGGCGTGCCGCCGACCAGTTCGCCTCGGCGGCGCTCAGCCGGTGGCAGGAGGGTGGACGCTGTCGCCCGTGTCCCGGTCGGTGGTGGTCCGCCGCTCCCTCGCCGTGCTGCCCTCGGTGCGCTCCAGGACGTAGCGGTCGGCGCGGAACCGGATGCCCTGGGCGGGCCGTCCGTGGCCGCTCGCGACGGACGGGTGGACCGTCGCGCAGGTGCTCGCACCGAAGGCTGCGCCGGTCAGATGGCGACCGGTGGGCTTGTTCCTCAGCCGGTACGCGTGGCCCGGTTCCGCGGTCACCGCAGGCATCGCCCGTCCCCCTCCGTCTGTGACGCGACACCTGGAAGCTACACACCGTGCGCGACCGACGACAGAAGGCGAAATCCGGCCACAGGCGGAAACCTGCTCGCCGGCGGACCGGATCGCCCGCCCGTCGGCCGCGCCCCGCCGGAGACCGCACCGGTGCCCGTCGCGCCCCGTCCGCCTCGGGCCTCCTGGTTCGGGCGGTCCGTACGAGGGGGAACCCGGGGAAGCTGTGGGTTCGGGGGGTGGGGGCGGGGCGCCGGGGTGTCTAGGGTGGACGGTGAGGCCGCAATGCGCCGCTGACCTGGTGCTTTGCGGGAGAGCACGGAGTGGATGGGGCGGCACGATGCGTGAGCTGGTGGAGACGGCGCGGCGGTGGGTGGCCGAGGGCCGGGCGGGGTATCTGGCCCGGCCCGTCACCGAGCAGGGCTTCGGGCCGCGGGACCCCGCCGGGGCCCTGCTCGTCGACGTGCGCGGGGAGTGCGTCGGCAGCCTGTACCGAGGAGTGTTCGATGCGGAACTCGCCGCCGAGGTCGCGGCCATGGCTCCCGGGGCCACCGCGCGGGTGTGCGAGGTGTCCGTGGCAGGGGACGAGGCCGTGGCGGCGAAGCTGACCTGCGGCGGGCAGGCCGAGGTGCTGCTCCAGCCGCTCGCGGCGATTCCCGCCGAGTGGTGGCAACTGCTCGGGGAGGGGGTCGGGGTGGCGCTGGTGACCCGCCTGAACGGGGCCGCGGACCAGGCGTCCAGCGAGGTCGTACGGGCCACCGCGGTGCCGGACGGCGATGCCGGGCGGCGGGCCGCGGAGCTCCTGGCCACGCGGCGGGCCGGGCGGGACGCCCTGTACGGGGATTCCGGGCTGGTCCTGGTCGAGGCACACCCGTCGGCCCCGTACGTGGTCATCGGCGGTGGCGGTGAGCTGGCGGCCGTCATCGAACGGCAGGCACTGCTGCTGGACTGGGAGGCGGTGCGGGTCGAGGCCGCCGGGCCTGCGGTGGAGGTGATCGAAGCGCGCCGGGACGCCGCGTGCGTGGTCATGCTGAGCCACGACGAGCGCTTCGACGTGCCGACGCTGCGTGCGGCGCTGGCCGCGGGGGTCCCGTACGTCGGGGCGCTCGGGTCACGGCGGACGACGGCACGCCGGAGGGACGGACTGCTGGCGGCCGGGGTCACCGAGGCGGAACTGGCCCGTGTGCACGGGCCGATCGGGCTCGATCTCGGCGCGCGTACCCCGGCGGAGACCGCCCTGGCGATCTGCGCCGAGATCCTCGGGGTGTTGGGGGCACGCCCGGCGGGTGCGCTGCGGGACGCCGACGGCCCGATCAACACCTGAGCCCGAATCCCCGCACGCGCCTCGTCGCGCCACACGTAATGCGTCCTGCGCGGCTTCAGACGCCGATCACCCGAAAAGCGCGCAATCTGATGTTGTGAGAGAAAATGCTCCGTATGGACATGATCCTGAGCGTGGACTCGATCCTGACGGATGTCGCGTGGTTCCCGGTCATCGGATTGGCCGTCGTCGCCCTGCTGCTCGGCGGCTTCAAGCTGGGCCAGCTGGTCCGGGCCAAGGAGCCGCCACCCCCCGCCGCCGAGGAGCAGCCCCGCCTGCCGGAGGGCGGAGCGGTCTACGAAGTCCGCGAGGAACGGGACCAGGTGGAGATCCCCGAGGGTGGCCTGAGACCGCACGAGATGCAGGGCTACGGGAACTTCGGCTCCACCACCTCCAGCCATCCGGAGGAGGTCCGCAAGGAGCGCGAGTCCGGGTACAAGCTGCCCGAAGGGCCCGGTCCGCACCCGCAGCCCGGGGCTCCGCCGAACGCCGGGCGCGGGGCGCACTCCTGACCCGGCCGTCCGCCCCGGGAGGACGGCGACCCGAAGGCCGCTGACCCGCGCCGCCCGCGCGGGTCAGTGCCCTTCCCTCCTCGCAGGTCCGCCCCCGCAGGTCCGCCCCCGCAGGCACGCCCCGGAACGGTCCGTCCAGGTCCGTCCTTCAGAGGTCCGCCCGCAGCCGGAGCACCTCCGGCGGCGGGTGCCGGGCCGAGGCGTGTCGGATCTCCGCAGTGAGCGGCGGGTCCAGGGCGCGGTAGGGGACCTCGCCGAGCCCGATGGCGGTGACCGTGCCCCGCGGCCCCGCCGATCCGCGCGCGGCGGCGGCCTCGGCCACCTCCCGGCGCAGCGCCGCCGTCAGCGGGCTCGACACCAGTGGGGTCTCGTCCCCGACCGGCAGGACGAGCACCAGGGCGAGGGGCCGGCGCGGGGTTCCCGTGTAGCCGACGACCGCGGCGTCCCGGACGTCGGTGTGCCGCACCTTCTGCCAGCCGCGCCGCCCGGCCGGGTAGGCCTGGTCCAGCCTCTTGACGACGAGGCCCTCGATACCGCTGGCGGGGAGCGTCTCGTACCAGGTGGCGGCCAGCTCCGGGTCGGTCGTCATCGGGACGGGCTGGAGGGGCGGCCCGAGGGGGAGGAGCAGATCGACGAGGAGGGCCCGCCGGCGTTCGTACGGGCGGGCGCGCACGTCCAGCCCGGCCAGTTCCAGCACGTCGAAGGCGGCGTACGAGGCCGGCAGGCTCTGCGCCAGCACGGCGGCCCGGGCCGCCGTGGCCGCCGCGCGCCGCTGTACCAGCGCGAAGTCGGTGCGGCCCGAGTGCCAGACCACCACCTCACCGTCGAGGACCGTCCCCGCGGGCAACTGCAGCGCTGCCGCCGCCAGGTCGGGGAACGCACTGGTCACGATCCGCCCGGAGCGGGCCTGGAGCGTCACGTCGGCCGCCGAACGGGCGATGACCAGCCGGTGTCCGTCGAACTTCGGCTCGTACGCCAGTCCCGCCCCACGCGGCAGGACGGGGACCGCGGCGGCCAGCGCCACCCGGATCACGGCCGGACCTTGGGGAGCGGGCGACCCCGCGCGGGATCGGCCAGCGGGGCGAAGAGGTCGCCGTCGCGCAGCAGCCGCGGCCCGATGTCATCGGCGAGGAAGACCAGGTCGGCGGGGGTGCGGCAGGCCTCGACCTCGGCCCAGGACACGGGCGCGGAGACGGTGGGGCGGGCCCGCGCGCGCAGGGTGTAGGCGGCGGCGGTGGTTTTCGCGGCTGCGTTCTGGCTGTGGTCGACGAAGACCTTGCCGGGGCGCAGGGCCTTGGCCATGCGGTGGACCACGAGGTCGGGGAGCTCGCGCTCGGCCTCCTGGGCGAGCTGCTTGGCGTACGCGGACACCTGCGAGGACGGGGTCGGCTCCAGCGGCACGGCCAGGTGCAGCCCCTTGGAGCCGGAGGTCTTGGCGCAGGCGTCGAGCCCGTCGGCGGCGAGCCGCTCGCGCAGCCACAGGGCGGCGGCGCTGCACTCGACGACGGACGCGGGCGCGCCGGGGTCGAGGTCGAGGACCATGCGGTCGGCGACCGCGGGGCTGCCGGCCGGCCACTGGTGGACGTGGAATTCGACGACGAGGTTGGCGGCCCACATGAGGGTGGCCATGTCGGCGACGACCACCTGTGCGGCGGAGGGGTCCTCGGAGCGGGGCACCGGGGTGGTCCTCACCCAGTCGGGTGTGCCGGGCGGCGGGTTCTTGGTGAAGAACAGCTGGCCGTCCGGCCCATCCGGATAGCGCAGGAAGGAGACCGCCCGGTCGTGGATCTGGGCCAGCAGGGGCTCCGCCACGCTGGCGTAGTAGTGGAGCACCTCGCCCTTCGTGTAGCCGGTCTCCGGGTAGAGGACCTTGTCGAGATTGCTGAGCGTGATGCGACGGCCCTCCACCAATGTGATCGGCGTCATACGATGAGACTGCCACGAAACAGGAGGAACCGTGCGATCCATCTGGAACGGAGCGATCTCCTTCGGCCTCGTCAGCATTCCGATCAAGCTCGTGAACGCCACCGAGAGCCACTCGATCTCCTTCCGTCAGATCCACCTCGCCGACGGCGGCCGGATCCGCTACCGCAAGGTGTGCGAGCTGGACGGCGAGGAGGTGGCGGGCGCCGAGATCGGCAAGGGGTACGAGGAGGCCGACGGGTCGGTCGTCCCGATCACCGATGAGGACCTGGCTCAGCTGCCGCTGGCCACGGCGAAGACGATCGAGATCATGTCGTTCGTGCCCGCCGAGGAGATCGACCCGCTGCAGATGGACGCGGCGTACTACCTGGCGGCGAACGGGGCCACGGCGGCGAAGCCGTACACGCTGCTGCGGGAGGCGCTGAGGCGCAGCCGGAAGGTCGCGATCGCCAAGTACGCGCTGCGGGGGCGGGAGCGGCTCGGCATGCTGCGGGTCGTCGACGACGTGATCGCGATGCACGGGCTGTTGTGGCCGGACGAGATCCGGGCGCCGGAGGGAGTCGCTCCGGACGTGGAGGTGACCGTACGGGACGCCGAACTGGACCTGGCGGACGCCCTGATGGCGACGCTCGGCGAGGTGGAGATGGCATCGCTGCACGACGACTACCGGGACGCCGTGGAGGCGATGATCGCGGCGAAGGCGGGCGGGGCGTTCGAACCGGCGGAGGCGACCGTGGAGCCGGCCGGGGGGCAGGTGATCGACCTGATGGCGGCGCTGGAGAAGAGCGTGCGGGCGGCGAAGGCCTCGCGGGGCGAGGGTGCGCGGCCTGACGGAGCGGCCCCGGAGAGTGGCACGGAGGCCGAGGTCACGCCGATGCGGCGGCGTGGCGGGACGGGGCGCAGGGCGTCGGCTGCGCCGAAGGCGGTCGGTGGGAAGAAGTCGACGGCGGCTTCGGCGAAGAAGACGGCGGCCTCGAAGACCGCTTCGAAGAAGAAGTCCACCACCGCCAAGTCGGGCACCGCCAAGTCGGGCACCGCCAGGTCGACGACCGCCAAGTCGGGCACCGGCAGGTCGACGACCGCCACGTCGGGGACCGCCAAATCGGCCACGGCCACGTCGACGGCGGCGGCCGGTACGAAGAGGGCCGCCACGGCCTCGGGTGCGAAGAAGGCCTCGACACCGCGGAAGCGGACCTCTGCCTGAGGGGCTGGCCCGGGGTCTGGTTCGAGAACCACGCCAGTGCTGTGCTCTCCCGCCCCGCCCCGCCCCGCCCCGCCGCCGTCCACCGGACTCCGCCCCGGAACCTCGCACCCGGGACCTCGCGCCCCCGCTCCCCCGGCTACCGCCGGGAGGCGCCCCCTCGCGGGGCTGCGGTGCGGCCGGGGCTCAGGGGCGGGCGCTGCGGCAGCCAGGTTCGGGTGTCGCGGGCCTGGGCGAACAGGGCTTCGACGTCAGGGGCTTTGAGGGCCACCGGAGCGGCGGCGAGGTCCGGTGCCGCGGACTGCGGTTGCAGGATGCGGATGTCGCGGACCGTCGGGGCCGTCTCCAGGCGGGAGGCGTCGACCACCGCCAGGGCCGGGGTGACCTTCGCGGCGAGGAGCACGGTCGCGCGGACCGCCGCGCCGCGGATCCAGCGGGGGTCCGGACGGGGTTCGGCGCGGCCGACCGTGAGCAGCAGGTCGCCGACCACCGCGCGCTGGCGGCGTCCGGGAACCGTACGCACGCAGAAGATCCCGGCAGGACCGATGAGCAGGTGGTCGATGTGGCCGGAGCCCGGGAGCGGGACGCAGTGCAGGGTCCGCCAGCCGTCCTGCTCCAGGGCGTCGAGGGCGTCACCCATCCGCTGCTGCGCGGCGAGGTCCTGGCGCAGCCGGTGGCGGGCCCGGCTGCCCGCGGTGCCGTGCTCCAGCTCGCCCAGCAGGGTCTCGCCGGGGCGGTTCGGTGCCAGGTCCGCGTCCGGCGGCAGGGCCAGGCGGCGCAGGTCGGCCGCGGTCGGGACCGGTGGCGGCCCGATGGAGACGGTGCCGCTCAGGTAGGGACGCAGCGCGGCCAGGACTGCCTCGCGGTGGTCGTCTTCGAGGACGCTGATCCGGTTGGCCTGGCGGTCGTACCAGGCGACCGCCTGCCCGTCGGGCAAGTTGACGTACAGTCGACCGCGTCCGGGACGGCCGCTGGGCAGTACCTTGAGTCCGCGCATTCACCCTCACCCCCGCCGTCCATGTGAGCAGCCGGGGCGGCGCACGGCAATCCCTCGGATGTGTAACGACTCCGACGGGCTGCTGCGACTTCGCTGTTACACGAACGGGGTGCCGCCGCAACGGCCGCCGCCTACGGTGGTCGCACCTGGAGACACCAGGGCCCGACCAGCACCGAAGGACCTTCCGTGAGCACCGCCCGCCGCCGCACCCTCGTTCGCGCCACCGCCGTGACCGCCTGTGCCGGCAGCCTGCTGGCGCTGCCCACCGCTGCCGCTCTGGCCGAAGGGGTGCCGGCGGCGGCCTCCGCGCACTCCTCGGCCGCGCAGCGGACTCTGGTCAAGAGCCTCGAACTGGCCGACGGAGTGTCCACGGCGAAGGTCTACCGGATGGCCGAGGGCGGCTACCAGGCCGACATCCTGGCTGTCGACGGCGCCAGGGCGGCCACCCTGACCAGCCGTGACGGGGTCATCGCCGTCGACGGCTCGGGCGGCCTGCACGCGGCCCTGGACCCCGCGGGCCGGCTGACCTCCTGGGTCGGCGGTGCCATCGTGCAGGGCGGCGGCCACGCCGTCGCGGGCGGCGGGCACAAGACCGGCACGCGCGACGGGCAGATCGTCCCGGTCTCGGCCGAGCAGCGGGCCGCCGCCGGCGACACCCGCGCCCTGGAGGCCGCGTCCGCGGAGGGCCGGCGGCTGAGTACGCTGGCCGACGGGCCCGGCGAGGGCGTGCTGCTGCTCGCGGCGGGCGGCGGCATCGCGGCGGTGGGCGCGGCCGGACTCGGCTTCGCCATGCTGCGTCGGGGGCGTACCGACGGCTGACCGCCGTCGGCGGCCGCACGGACGGCGGGCAGCGCTCCCGCCCGCGCTCCGACCACCGGCGGCCACCCGGGTAAAAGGGGGCACACCTCCGCATAGGGTGGATGTGATCGACCGTCGCGGCGGGGCGCGCAGAAGGGCACGGGGGCTGTGGACTGGGGGGCCGTGAAGAGGTTCGTTTTCGGCGGGGCGGCGAGCCGCTCCCGCTCTCCCGTTTCCGGCCCGGCCCGCGCGCCGCTGCTGGCCCTCGCCGCGCTCCCGCTGCTGGCGGGCTGCGGCGACACCGGCGGGCTGGTCGGTGCCGGGGCGACCGCGACCGCGAGCGGGCCCGTCCATCTGTGGCCCGACCGCACGGGGGCGACCGTGCCGCCGGCCGATCCGGCCGGGGCTCCACCCGAGTACGTGAAGGGGATCCCGCCCGTCCCCGACGAGGACGTGCACGCGGTCGATCCCGTGGCGCTCGTCCAGGCGGAGCTGCGGGCCCACCCCAAGACCAGGTCGGGTGCGGACGGGATACCGGCCGAGACCGCCGCGGCGATCAACACCTGCGCGCGGGGGGACACGGGGCCCGCGTCGTGCCCGGTGCTGGCGCCGTACTACCGGGACCTCACCGGCAATGGCCGGGACGAGCTGATCATCGGCATCGAGTTCCCGGACAGGAGGATGTCCGTACGGGTCTACACGGCGGACCGCGACGGCCGCCTCAACCGGATCATGGCGACCACCCAGACGGTCGTCTCGGTGGAGCTGGCCGGGCACGACGTGGTCCTGCGGGTACCCAGCGGGAACCGCGGCTACGAGCTGATCACCGCCTGGTCCTGGGAGGAGAAGCAGCGCACCATGCTGCCGACGCGCGAGCAGATCGTACGGGTGCCCGCGAACCCGCAGGGTCCGCAGGACCGCGGGCCCGGGCCCGGCACGGGACCCCGCACGGGGTCGGGCACCGGACCGGGCACGGGACCGGGCACCGGACTCGGTCCCGGACCGGACCGGCCGTGACGGCGCGCGGGAGCGGGAACAGCGGGAACGAGGACCGGGCGCGGGCCGGGCTGTGGCGGGGACGGCTCCGACTGCCTGCCTGGACGGCCACGCTGACCTGGAAGTCGGCCTGCTTCATCGCGGTGATGTGCTGCTCGCTGGCCGCGGTCCTCGGAGCGCTCGTGCACGTGGAGGTGACCCGTCAGACGGTGGCCACGGCGCGGGAGAAGGCGTTGGGCAAGCTGAGCGACGTCACGGACGCGTACGAGGCGGGCGAGCCGCTGCCGCCCGGTTCCGGCCTGGATCCGGTGGGCCTGCCGCCGCAGCTGCGGGCGCTCGCGGTCGGCGGGCACCGGGGGACGGTCGTGGCGGAGCACCGCGGTCGCCCCACGATGTGGGCGGCCGGCCCGGCGGACGGACGGGCGCTGGCGACGGTGGTCGACTACGGGCAGAGCGCCCGCACCATCAGCGGCCTGGACAAGGCGATCATCGGGTCGTCGGTGCTGGCGATCGGCGGGACCCTGCTCGTGGGGACCTTCGCGGTGACCCGGGTGACGCGGCGGCTGCACCAGACGGCGACCGTGGCGCGGCGGATCACGCGGGGCGACCTCGACGCCCGGGTGGACGACCCGCGGACGAAGGAACCGTCGCGGCGCCAGGACGAGGTGGCGACGGTCGCCGGGGCGCTGGACACGATGGCGGGGAGCCTGCAGTCGAAGCTGGAGAGCGAGCGGCGGTTCACCGCGGACGTCGCCCATGAGCTGCGCACTCCGCTGACGGGCTTGCAGGCGGCGTCGGAGCTGCTGCCGGAGGGCCGGCCGACGGAGCTGGTGCGCGAACGGGTCCGGACGATGCGGCAGCTGACGGAGGACCTGCTGGAGATCTCCCGGTTGGACTCGGGCAGCGAGGCGGTGGAGACCGACCTGCACCAGCTGGGACGGCTGGCCCGGCGCGTGGTGCGGGCCTCCGGGACGGAAACCGAGGCGGTCGTCCTGCGGGACGCCCATGTGGAGACGGATCGGCGGAGGCTGGAACGGGTCCTGGGGAACCTCGTGGCCAACGCCCATCAGCACGGGCGCGCGCCGGTGGTGCTGACGGTGGACGGGACGGTGGTGACCGTACGGGACCACGGGGACGGCTTCCCCGACTACCTGCTGGCACACGGCCCGCAGCGCTTCCGCAGCGGCGGGAAGGGGCACGGGCTGGGGTTGACCATAGCCGCGGGTCAGGCGGAGGCGATCGGCGCGACGCTGCGCTTCCGCTCCGCGGACGGTGGCGGAGGCCTGGCGGTCCTCACTCTCCCGGGTTCCTGACGGGCCGCCGCCCGGCCCCGCGGCCCCGTTCCCGGGCGCCGCGGGGCACGCGCCGGCGGCCGGCCGCGGCGGCGGGCCGGGGGTCAGCTCTGCGGGCGGGAGGGCTTGGTCCAGGGCCAGCGGGGGCGCGGCTTGGTGCCCGAGGGGCGGAACGCGTACTTCCAGCCCTTCTGCAGACCCAGCCGCTTGGAGTAGCCCGCCGGGACGCGTTCGTACAGCAGCACCGTCGGCGGGCCGTCCGGCGTCGGGACGGGGATCTCGTACCACTTCGGCGGGTGTCCGGTCGGGCCGGTCAGGATCGGGAGGACCCGGCCGTCCATCGGGCCGCCCTCGAAGGGGGTCGGTTCGCTTCTCACTCCACCAGTGTCACAGCAGGTGGGCGGCCTCGGAGACCACCGGCATCACGCGCCGGGCCAGGTCCCCCACCGGGCCGTCCGCCGATTCCAGGGACAGGGCGGTCCGGGCGGCCGCCGCGGTCTGCGGATCCGTGGCGGCGGTGGCCGTCAGCAGGGCGATGAACTGGTCGAGCAGCCAGTCGCGGAGGGTGTCCACCTCGGGCTGCTTGCCCTCGTCGATCCACATGAGGGAGGCGGCCTCGACGGCCGTGATCCAGGTACGGACCATCATGCGCAGCCGGGGTCCGGGGGCCGGGACCCCCAGGTGGAGGAGGATCTGGTCGGCGGCGGCCCGGCGGATGCCGTCGACCGTCGCCGTCGTGCGGGAGGTCTCCACGACGCTGCCGCCCTGGAGGAGGGCTGCGAAGCCGGTGTCGTGTTCGTCGACGAACGCGAGGTAGCGGTCCAGGGCCCGGGACAGCCGCCGGGTCAGCGGGCCCTGCTGGGGTTCGGCGAAGCAGAGCTCCAGGAGATCGGCCGCCGAGCGCAGGGCCGCCTCGTAGAGCTGCTGCTTGCCGCCGGGGAAGTAGCGGTAGACGAGCGGGCGCGAGACCCCGGCGGCCTCCGCGACGTCGTCGAGCGAGACCTCCTCCGGGGCCCGGTGCGCGAACAGCGAGAGGGCCGCGTCGAGGAGTTGGGCCCGCCGCTCCTCGACGCTCAGCCTGCGGTACGCGCGTACGGTCATGAGCGCAGGGTAGCCCGCGGGCGGCCGACCGCGGCCGACGTCCGCCAAGTCCGCGGGAACCCGGGAACCGCGGGAACCCGTGCCGTCCCGTCCGTCCGCCCGGGTGCCCGTGCCCCGCCCCCTCCCTATGCCAGGAGGCCCGAGCTCTGCCACAGTTTCCGGCCGACGCCGCGCAGTACGCCGATGTCGTCGAGGAAGTCGGTGAGCCGCTTGGCGCCGGCCTGCATGACCTCGCGGCGGTGGCCGCTGGCCCGGACCTGGGCGACCGCCTCGCGGCGGTCCAGGCCGATGTTGTCGTAGACGGCGGGGTTGACGAAGGCGAGGGAGAAGACGCGGGCCGCCTCACCGCAGCTGACGCGGGTGAGTTCCTGCTCCCAGCGCGGGGCCGTCAGCATCTGGCGGCGCAGCTCCTCGCGGGCGTACCGGACGTGCCGGGCTTCCTCGATGACGTGGATCCGGGTGACTCCGCGCACCAGCGGCTGGATGCGCTCGTCCGGGAAGGTCAGGCGCTGCATCCAGTCGAGGATCTCCTCCCCGAGCAGGGTGCAGGCGAAGGACCCGGGCGTGGTGGAGACGGTCTTCAGGATCCGCGCGAGGTTGTGGTTGAGGCGGGAGACGGGGTAGGCGGGGCTGCCGCTCTTCTCGATCAGGCGGGCGAACATCATCGAGTGGCGGCACTCGTCGGCGATCTCGGTGAGCGCGTAGCGCACGTGCTTGCTGGTCAGCGACTTGTCGTAGATGTGTCGCACCAGCAGCTGCATGAGGATGATCTCGAACCAGACGCCGAGCGAGCCGAGCGCCGCCGCCTCGTGGCGGGAGAGGTCGATGCGCTGCTCCTCGCCCATCTTCTTCCAGAGCGGGGTGTCGTAGAGGGAGAGCAGTTCGGGCGGCCAGTAGTACTTCCCCTCGACCATGGGGGCGTCCCAGTCGAGTTCCCTGTCGGGGTCGAAGGAGTGCCTGGCCGAGGATTCGAGCAGGCGCTCGGCTGTCTGCTCCCGGTCCTTGAGGAGGCCGAGGGCGTCCCTGAGCGCGGCTCGTTCGGTCACGGTCGTCATGGCTTCGGACACCTCGTCGTCGAGTTACCGGCGGTCATCGCTTATGAGACTCCTTGTCAGCAAGGTCGTCAATCCCTCGCGCACTACTTGTTGACCCTGCGTCTACCAACGTGTGACTCTGCCAACTGTCCGGTCCTGCACCGCAGTACGTGAGACGAGGGGGCGTCAGTGTCGACGCACGAGCTCTACACCGAGGACCCGGGCGAGGCCGTCTGGCAGATTCCCGCCTCCGGTTCCGCCCGCTTCACCTGGGAGTACGACGACGGCCGCGAGCGGCTCCTCGCCCTCTACCAGAAGGGCAAGGACAAGCAGTGGGACGGCGCCAAGCGCATCGACTGGGACATCGAGGTGGACCCGTACGATCCGCTGGGGACCCCCGACGAGGCCCTGCCGCTCTACGGGACGCGGCACTGGGCCAAGCTCACCGAGAAGGACAAGGGCGACCTGCGCCGGCACTACACCGCCTGGAACTTCAGCCAGTTCCTCCACGGCGAGCAGGGCGCGATGGTGTGCGCGGCACGCATCGTCGAATCCGTTCCGGACCTCGACGCGAAGTTCTACTCGGCCACGCAGACCATGGACGAGGCCCGGCACGCCGAGATCTTCGGGCGCTTCCTGCACGAGAAGGTCGGGATGCTGTACCCGGTCAACGACAGCCTCCAGGGACTGCTCGGCGACACCCTGCGCGACTCCCGCTGGGACATGCCGTACCTCGGCATGCAGGTGCTCATCGAAGGGTTGGCGCTGGCCTCCTTCGGTCTCATCCGGGACACGACCACCAAGCCGCTGCCCAAGCAGCTCCTGGCCTACGTGATGCAGGACGAGGCCCGGCACGTGGCCTTCGGGCGGATGGCGCTGCGCGACCACTACCGGCAGCTGACGGACGCGGAACTGCGCGAGCGCGAGGAGTTCGTGATCGAGGGCTGCTACCTGATGCGGGACCGGCTGCTCGGGGTGGAGGTGCTGGAGAACTTCGGCATCCCGGCGGAGGAGGCGCAGCGCCTCAGCGAACAGTCCGAGTTTCTGCACCTGTTCCGCAAACTGCTGTTCAGCCGGATCGTGCCGTGCGTGAAGGACATCGGGCTGTGGGGCGAACGGCTCCAGCGGGCGTACGTGGACCTGGGCGTCTTCCACATGGGTGACTCCAACCTCGACCTGCTGATGAGCCAGGACGAGGAGATCGCCGAGGCCTTCGACCGCGAGCGCTTCGCGGCCGAGGAGTCGGCACGGGTCGCGGAGGTCGAGTCGGCCATCCGGGAGGGCACCGACCCGACCCGCTGAGTCCCGCCGAGCCCGGCTGCGCCCGCTCCGGCGATCGGTGCCCGCCCCGATCCGGGCACCCGAACCGGCGCAGCCCCGTCCCTCCCCGCACGAACCAGAGGCCTAATCCGAGGGCTTCGCGCCCAGCGCCGCCGCCATCACCGCCCGCGCGATCGGGGCGGCGGCGCCGTTGCCGCTGATGTCCCCCCGGTTCGCCGACGCGTCCTCCACCACCACCGCCACCGCCACCGCCGGCAGGGCCGCGCCCTCCGTGCGGGCCCAGGAGATGAACCAGGCGTACGGGGTCCCCGCGTTGCCGACGCCGTGCTGGGCGGTACCGGTCTTGCCGCCGACCACCGCACCGGGGATCGCCGCGTTCTTCCCGGTGCCGTTCTCCACCACCTTCACCATCAGCTCCTGCATCCGCAGCGCGGTGGCCGGGTTCATGGCCCGCCCGAGGCTGCGCCGGTCCGCACGCCGGACCGGGGAACCGTCGCCCCGGGTCGTCCGCTCCACCAGGTACGGGGAGGCCAGCTCACCGCCGTTCGCGACGGCCGCGGCCACCATCGCCATCTGGAGCGGTGTCGCTGTGGTGTTGAACTGCCCGATCGAGGAAAGTGCCAGCTGGTCCGGGCTCATGTCGGTGTCGAAGTTCGACCGGGACACCCACGAGGGCACCCGCAGCCCCTCCGTGTTGAAGCCGAAGCGGCGCGCGGCGTCCACCATCCCGCGCAGCCCGACCTGCACTCCGATCTTCGCCATCACCGTGTTGCACGACCACTGGACCGCCTCGGCCATGGAGGCGTCCTCGCACCCCTTGGCCGCGTTCGGCAGCAGGGTGCTGGTCCCGGGCAGCGGATAGGGGTCAGGCGTCCGCGTCGGCGCGTCCACGTCGGTCACCACCCCCGCGTCGAGCGCCGCCGCAGCCGTCACGATCTTGAAGGTGGAGCCGGGCGGGTAGGTCTCCCGCAGCGCCCGGTTGAGCATCGGCCGGGCGGGGTCCTCGTTGAGCTCGGTCCAGGCCGTCTTCGTCTTCGTCCCCGTCCCCGAGAGCACGGAGGGGTCGTACGAGGGGCTGCTGACCAGCGCGAGGATCCTCCCGGTGGCCGGCTCCAGGGCCGCGACCGCGCCGCGCTTGCCACCGAGTCCGGCGTACGCGGCCCGCTGCACGGCGGCGCGGACCGTGGTGGCGGCGTCCCCGCCGGCCGGGCGCCCACGGGTCAGGTCGTACCAGAGGGGGAACGCCGACAGCCCGGGGTCCGTGCCCGACAGGACGGCGTCCTCGGCACGCTCGACGAAGCTGGTCCCGTACGTCTGGGAGGAGAAGCCGGTGACGGGCGCGTAGAGCGGGCCGCTGGTGTAGGTCCGCTCGTAGCGCAGCAGCTGGCCGCTGTCTCGGGTGCCGGTGACGGGCCGCCCGTCGACGAGGATGTCCCCGCGCGGCTCGGCGTAACGCCCGATGGCGGTGCGCTTGTTGGCCGGATTCGCACCGTAGGCCGCGGACTCCCAGACCTGCACCCGTGCGATGTTGACCAGCAGGGCGAGCAGCAGCAGGGCGCAGAAGTACGCGCACCAGCGGATGTAGCGGATCACTCGGCCGCCTCCTGCCCGGGACGGGGCCGGCGGGCGCTGTCGCTGAGCCGGACCAAGAGGGCGACGATGATCCAGTTCGTGACGACGGAGGACCCGCCCTGGGCCAGGAACGGCATGGCCATGCCGGTCAGCGGGATCAGCCCGGTGACTCCGCCCGCGATGACGAACACCTGGAGGGCGACGATCGAGGCGAGGCCGGTGGCCAGCAGCCGGCCGAACGGGTCACGCAGGGCGAGTCCGGCGCGGAAGCCGCGGGCGACGAGCAGGCCGTAGAGGAGCAGGATCGCGGTGAGGCCGATGAGTCCGAGCTCCTCGCCGGCGGTGGCGAGGATGAAGTCCGACTTGGCGGCGAATCCGATCAGGTAGGAATCGCCCTGGCCGAGGCCGGCCCCGAGGAGCCCGCCCGCACCGAAGGCGAAGAGGGACTGGGCGAGCTGGCCGGGGCCCTCGCCGCGCTCGATGGAGGCGAAAGGACTCAGCCAGTCGTCCACACGGCTGTTCACGTGGGGCTCCAAGGTCCCGACGGCGTATGCGCCGAGGGCGGCGAGCAGCAGTCCGATCGCGATCCAGCCGATCCGCCCGGTGGCGGTGAACAACATGATCACGAAGAGGCCGAAGAACAGCAGAGAGGTTCCGAGGTCCCGCTCCAGGACGAGCAGGCCGACACTGAGCAGCCAGATCGCGAGGATCGGACCGAGCACGCGGCCCGGCAGGAGGCGCAGCTTCCAGAAGAGCCGGCGGCCGGTCAGGGCCAGGGCCGTGCGGTTCGCGGCGAGGTAGGAGGCGAAGAACACGGCGAGCAGGATCTTGGCGAACTCCCCCGGCTGGAAGGAGAGGCCGGCGAAGCGGATCCAGATGTGGGCGCCGTTGACGGCCGGGAAGAAGACGGGGACCAGCATCAGCGCCAGGGCGCAGGCGACGGACAGGTAGGCATAGCGCTGGAGCATCCGGTGGTCGCGCAGCAGCGTGACGGCGAGGACGAAGAACACCACGCCCAGGGCGGACCACAGGAGCTGGTCGTCGGCGGTGGGGTGGCCCGGGG
This sequence comes from Streptomyces sp. PCS3-D2, assembly GCF_000612545.2. GTDB lineage: Bacteria > Actinomycetota > Actinomycetes > Streptomycetales > Streptomycetaceae > Streptomyces. Next base: position 2,508,221 of record NZ_CP097800.1, read on the forward strand.
TGGCCGCGTCGAGGCGCTGGATGAGCACCAGGCCGAGCCCGTTGAGCAGGACGGCGATGGGGAGCACGAGGGGGTCGGCGTACGGGGCCCGGATCCGGACGGCGAGGTGCGCGAGCAGGGCTGCCGCGGCGAGGCCGACGGCGTACCGGTCTGCGGGGTCGGGGATGCGGCCGGTGGTTGCGAGGCCGACGTGGAGGTGACCGAGTACGGAGATCAGGACGGCGCCCGTGAGGAGCGCCAGCTCGACTCCCCGGCGTGTGGGCGCACCGGCTTCGGGGGGCGGGGGCGAGGGCTCCGCCACCTTCGCCGTCAGAGCGGTCATACCCCGAAACGTAGCAAGCGGACGGATGCTATGTCCGCTTATGTCATAGTGTGCCGAAGAGTCGTCATCAACGGTCGCACGTGAGGAGCCGAGGCGCATGGGACCCGTGGAATTCATCGTCCTCGCCTTCCCGGAGGAGCAGTTGCGGGTACCGGCCGTCGAGGCCGTGACGGGGCTGCGCAAGACGGGGGTGGTCCGGCTGATCGACGGGCTCGTCGCCACGAAGACGGCCTCGGGCGAGGTCCTCGCCGCCGAGTTCGACGAGTTCGTGGAACTGCACGGCCTGCTGACGGGACGGGACGCGGCCCGGCTGATCGGACCGGAGGACGTGCACGAGGCGGCCGACCTGCTGGACCGCGGCAGCTGCGCGCTGCTGCTGGTGGTCGAGCACGTGTGGGCCGAGGACGCGGCGATCGCCGTACGGGCGGCGGGCGGGCGGATCGTGGGCTCGGTCCGCATCCCGCCGGACCGGGTCCCCGCCGACCCCCGGGCGGGGGTGGCCTGATGTTCATCCGGCCGATGGGAGTGACGGTCCGCGCCGCGAACCGACCGGCGGGATCCCCGCTGCTGCGGGGCCTGCTGGCCCGGGCCTCGGGCGCGGCGCAGGAGACGGCCGGCGCGGTACGCCCGGAGGAGCCCCCGCTCCGGGGTCTGCCGGCCCGAGAGATCCAGACGGCGGAGGCGGAGCCCCTGGAGGAGCCGGAACCGGATCCGATGGACGAGCCCGAGCCCGACTACGAGCCGGAGCCGGTCGACGCGGTGTACTGGGAATCCCACCCGGTCCCCACCCCCGCGGCCCCCGCGGGCCTGGCCGCGGAACTGCGCCAACTGGCGGACCTGGCCCGCGAGGGCCTCCTGACCCCCCAGGAGTTCACGGCCGCGAAGACCCGCCTCCTGAACGGCTGACGGCACCCGGCAGGTCAAGGGCTCGGGGCGGGGAGGGGGAGAGAGCCGGCCGGGTGAAGAAGAGGGGCGCGGGGCGGCGCAAGCCCGGGGTCTGGTGCTGCCGCTCCCGGGAGGCCGTATCCCCCGACCGAGTGGCGCGCTGCGACCGGCCGACCCCGTTGGGGGATTTGTCATACCGGACGTGGGAGCATCGGCGCTCTCGGAGGTGATCCCATGTCATATCGGGGGCTTCGCGCTGCCTGCATCGCCGTAGCGCTCCTCGTCGCCGGACCGGTCCAGGACGCCGGTGCCGAGCCCGGTCTGCCCGAAGGGGAGAACGTCGGCGCGCTGCTCACCCGCCTGCAGGGGCTGTACCAGAAGGCCGAGGAGGCCTCCGAGGCGTACAAGAGCACGCAGGACGCCCTGGAGGCGGGCCGACGGGAGGAGCGGTCGCGGGCCGCCGAACTCGGCAGGGCGCGTACGGCCCTCGACGCCGGTCGTGCCCTCGCCGGTCGGCTCGCCCGCGAGCAGTACCAGGGTGGCCGGGGCCTGTCCCCCTACGCCCGGATGCTGCTGGCCGGAAACCCCCAGGCGGCGCTGGAGCAGCGGCGGCTCGCCGCCCGCGAGGGTGCCCGCCGGGCGGCGGCGCTGAGCCGTCTCGCGCAGGGCGAGAAGGCGGCCGACGCGCTCGCCGTACGGGCCCGCAAGGCCTTGGACACCCGGCAGACGCTGGCGGCGCAGCAGAAGGCCCACAAGGAGGAGGTCGCGGCGCAGCTCAAACAGGTCGAGCGGCTGCTGGCCTCGCTGACTCCGGAGCAGCTCACCCGGCTGGGTGCGCGGGAGGCCGAGAAGACCGCGGCGGCGCAGCGGGACCTGGTGGCCTCCGGTGCCCTTCCCACCCGCACGGGCACCCCCACGGCCGCGGGCGGCACGGCCCTCAGGTACGCGGCGGCACAGATCGGGAAGCCGTACCTCTGGGGGGCCGAGGGGCCGGGGTCCTTCGACTGCTCGGGCCTGACCTCCCAGGCCTGGGCGCACGCCGGCCGGAGCATTCCGCGGACCAGTCAGGAGCAGTGGGCGCAGCTCCCGAGGGTGCCGCTGGACCAGTTGCGGCCGGGGGACCTGGTGGTCTACTTCCCCAAGGCGACCCATGTGGGTCTGTACGTGGGTGACGGCATGGTGATCCAGGCGCCGCGGCCGGGGTCCGTCGTGAAGGTCTCACCGATCGCCGCGAACCCCCTGCTCGGGGCGGTGCGGCCGGACCCGGACGGGGCTCCGCTGGCGGAGTTCACCCCGCCGCCGCTGCCCGAGACCTCGGGCGCGGCGGCGGACGACGCCGGCTACTCCGCGGAGGAAGCGCCCGCCGAGGACGGGGCCGCGGCTGCGGTGACCTCGGCCAGGTAGTCCGCCGCGTCCTGGGGGTCGTAGAAGTAGGCGTCGAAGTCGGCCGGGTTGTCGAAGCCGTTGGCGAATCGATTCGCCACCGGCTGGAGCTGTCCCGCCGCCCCGATCAGGTTGAGCACGTGCTCCGGCGGCACGCCGAGCATCGCGTTCGTCCACTGGGTCACCGGCTTGCCCGTGGTGAACCAGTACTTGTCGAAGGTCGCCTTCATCCACGCCTCGTCGAACGGGTCGTCCCCGTGCATGAGGATCGAGGACAGGTACGAGGCGGCGCACTTCGACGCGGAGTTCGAGCCCTGGCCCGTGACGGGGTCGTTGGCGACGACCACGTCGGCCACACCGAGGACGAGCCCGCCGCCGGGGAGACGCCCGATCGGGTTGCGGACGACCGGCGCGTACCGGCCGGAGAGCGTGCCGCCCGCGTCCGTCAGCTCCACCTTCGTCGCGCGGGCGTACTCCCACGGCGTGTACTTCTCCATCAGCTCCAGGGTGAGAGCGAGGTGTTCCGCCGGGTCCTTGACGCCCTCGAAGACGTCGAGCGGACCACCGGGGAGACCTTCCCAGAAGAGGATGTCCGCCCGGCCCGAGGTCGTCAGGGTCGGCATGACGAACAGTTCACCGACGCCCGGGACCAGGTTGCAGCGGACCGCTTCCGTCTCGGGGTGCTCCGGGCGCGGCCCGAGCCCGTGCACGTAGGAGACGGCGAGCGAGCGCTGCGGGGCGTCGTACGGGGAACGCGCCGCGTCCCGCCCGAACATGGACACCAGCTCACCCTTGCCGGCGGCCACCAGCACCAGGTCGTAGGTCCGGGAGAAGTAGTCCAGGTCGGCGACGGACGCCCCGTGGATGACGAGCTGTCCGCCGCGCTGTGCGAAGGTGTCCAGCCAGCCGGCCATCTTCACGCGCTGGTCGACGGACTGCGCGTAGCCCTTGAGCCGGCCGAGCCAGTCGATGGGACGGCTGCCGTCGGGGGCGGCGACCGAGACGCCGAGGCCCTCGATCCTGGGGGCCTGCCGCTCCCAGAAGTTGATCCGGAGGTCGCGTTCGTGCTGGAGCGCGGTGTCGAACATGCACTGGGTGGACATGACCCGTCCGGTGCGGATCTCGTCCGCGGTCCGGTTGGACATGAGCGTGACCTCGTACCCCTTCGCCTGGAGCCCGAGAGCGAGCTGGAGACCGGACTGGCCGGCTCCGACGACGAGTATCCTGCGCATCTCTCAGGTCCTCTCTTCGGGAGTGCTGTCGAGGGCGTGGCCCACCAGCGCCAGCAGGGATTCGATCACCGTCCGGCGCTCTCTCGCATCCATGATCACCACCGGTACGTGCGGTGGGACGCTGAGCGCGTCACGCACGTCCTCGGGCTCGTAGGCGTGCGAGCCCTCGAAGTGGTTGACGGCGACGGCGTACGGCAGCCCGGAGCTCTCGAAGTAGTCCAGGGCGGGGAAGCAGTCGCGCAGGCGGCGGGTGTCGGCCATGACGAGCCCGCCGATGGCTCCGCGCACCAGGTCGTCCCACATGAACCAGAACCGTTCCTGGCCCGGGGTCCCGTACACGTAGAGGACGAGGTCGTCGTCGAGCGTGACGCGGCCGAAGTCCATGGCGACGGTGGTGGTGTGCTTGTCCGGGGTTCCGGACAAGTCGTCCGTCGGGACGCTGGCCCGGGTCATCACCGCCTCGGTGCGCAGCGGGGTGATCTCGGAGACGGAGGAGACGAAGGTGGTCTTGCCGACGCCGAAGCCACCCGCGACGAGCACCTTGACGGCGACGGGGGCGCGGGAGCGGTCGTACTGCCAGGGCTGGACCGGTTCGTCGTCCAGCTCCGGTCTGTCAGAGACGGCGAAGGCCACCGAGCACCCTTTCCAGCAGCGCGCGTTCGGGCCGGCCGGAGCCGTGGCCCGTTCCGTAGACGCGGATCCTTCCCTGGTCCGCGAGGTCACTGACGAGGACGCGGACCACGCCGAGCGGCAGCTTCAGCAGTGCGGCGATCTCGGCGATCGTGCGCATGCGCCGGCAGACCTCGACGATGGCGGGCATCTCGGGCATGCGATCGGGCTTCTGCGGTTCGGACGCCTTGGTGTCCAGGGCGGCGACGAAGGTCTCGACGTTCAGGACCTGGGTGAACCGTGTCCGTCCGCCCGTCAGGGAGTACGGGCGGACGCGGGCGGGACGGCGGTCGGCTCCGCGTATCGGGAGTCGGTCGGCGGCCGGTCTCCTCACGGGGTGTTCTCCATCGACTGGCGCAGCTCACTGCGGACTTCGGGGGTCAGGACGTGTCCGGCGCGGCCGACGAACAGGGCCATGTGGTAGGCGACGACGCTCATGTCGCAGTCGGGCGCGGCGTGCACGCCCAGCAGCGAGCCGTCGCTGATGGCCATGACGAAGACCGAGCCGTGCTCCATCGCCACCATGGTCTGCTTGACGGCACCGAACTCCATGAGGGCGGCCGCCCCGGTGGTGAGGCTGCCGAGACCGGAGACGATCGTGGCGAGGTCGGCGGACGCTCCCCGTGGCCCCTTGGGCCCCGGCGTCTCCTGCCGTTCGCCCGCGCCGCCCGCTCCGGAGTCGGAGGACAGGAGCAGCAGCCCGTCCGAGGAGACGACCGCGACAGAGTTGACGCCGGGCACCTCCTCGACCAGGTCGGTCAGCAGCCACTGCAGGTTGCGGGCCTGGGTGCTCAGTCCGTACGTACTGGGCGCGGTCATGTGCGTGCCTCCTGTGCGCTGTCCCCCTGGTCGGTATTGCTCTCTTCCCGCCCCCGGTCCGGCGCCAGGTCCTTCGCCAGCTCGGCGGCGGCGACGCGTCGGCCGTCCTGGGCTCCCTGGTAGAAGCCCCCGAGCCGGCGCCGCAGTTCTTCGGCGTCGACCCGGTGCGGCTGCTGGGGCCGTACGTCCTCCCTGCGCGGGGCAGCGACGGTGCGCGGGGTGCGCTTCGGCAGGCCCTTGGCGGTGACGGGGCCGCCGCCGTCTGCAGGGTCGGCGGGGTGGCTGCCCTGGCGGGGGAGCCAGTCGGCCTCGGCGGGGGCGTGCGCGTGCGCGTCCCCTGCGGCGGGCTCGGCGGGCTCGGCCGGATCCGGCAGGGTGAAGTCGGCCGCGTCCGCGTCGTGGACGATGCGCGCGACGAGCTGCTCCCCCGCGGGGGCCACGGCCGGGTCCGGCTCGGCGGGCTCGGCGGGCTCGGCGGTGAAGACCTGGTCGGCGGGCGGGGCGTCCGTCGGCGACGGCGTGTCCGCGGTCGGGGCCGCGGTGAAGACCTCGTCGGCGGGCGGGAGACCTCCACCGGAGGGGGCCTCCGCAGCGGTCGCCAGGGCCTCGGCCAGGGTGACCGGCGTGACCGGCTCGGCCGGGACGGCCTGCTCCGTGGGATCGGCGGGGTCCGGGTCGGCCACCGGGTGGGCGGGCTGCGGGTCGGGGTCGGCGGCGTCGGCCTCGGGGGCGGCGTGCGCACCGCGCCGACGGGCCTGGAGGGTGTTCTCGTTCGCTTCCGCTATCACGCCCGGCAGGTGCAGGATGGGCGCACCCGGGGTGGCCAGGTGGTGGACGGGCGAGGCCGGCGGGGTGGCGGGCAGCAGCGCCGCGGGGACGACCACCAGGGCTTCGGTCCCCCCGTGCCGCGCGCCGCGCAACTCCGCGGTGACGCCGTGCCGTGCCGCGAGCCGCCCGGCGACGTACAGGCCGAGGCCCAGGCCGTGATCCTCCTCGGGCTCCTCGTCGTACGCCTCGGGCGTGGACAGCCGGGCGTTGAGCGCCTGCAGGCGGTCCTCGGTGACGCCGATGCCCTCGTCGACGACGGAGAGCACGACGTCGCCGTTGTCGAGCGTCCAGCCCGACACCTTCACCTTGACGTCCGGCGGTGAGAACGTCGTGGCGTTCTCCAACAGTTCGGCGAGCACGTGCGAGATGTCGTCGGCGGCGTGCCCGGCCACCTGCGTGTACGAGGGCAGTGCCGCGAGGTCGACGCGCTCGTAGCGCTCGATCTCGCTGACGGCGGCCCGCATCACGTCGACGAGCGCCACCGGCGCCGCCTGTCCGTGGCCGTGCTCCTGCCCGGCGAGAACCAGCAGGTTCTCGTTGTGGCGGCGCATCACGGTCGCCAGGTGGTCGAGCTTGAAGAGGGTCGCGAGCCGGTCGGGGTCCTGTTCCTTGGACTCCAGTTCCTCGATGACGGCGAGCTGGCGCTCGACCAGGCCCAGCGTGCGCAGCGAGAGCGAGACGGAGGTCGTCGACATGATGCGGCGGTGCTCCTCCAGCCCGGCGCGCAGCTTCGTCAGCTCCTCCTCCAGCGCCTCGCGGCCCGAGGCGAGCGCCTCGTTGCGGCCGATGATGCGGCGCCGGTCGGCGTCGAGCCCGGCGATCCGGGTGTGCAGGGAGACCGTCTGGTCACGTACGGCGTTCAGGTGCCGGACGACCTCGGCGAACTCGTCGTTGCGGCCGGTGAATCGCACCGGTTCCACGGAGCCCTCGGGCGTCGCCAGCCGCTCCGCTCCGCGGCGCAAGACCGACAGGGGGCGGGTCAGCGAGCGGGCGACGGCGGTGGCGAATCCGACGGCGACGAGGAACAGCAGGCCGAGCAGGGCGACCAGGATCTCCAGCCGGGCGACGTCGTCGTCGCGCAGGGAGGCGAGGGCGGAGGCCCGCTGTCCGGCGAGGGTGGCCTCGACGGTGCGCATCCGGTCGATGCGCGAGGTGAGCGCGGCACCGACGGCGGCACCGTCGGTCTTGCGGTCGGGGGTGGCCTGCGTGGGCCGGTCGGTGAACCTCTTGAGGTAGTCGTCGGCCGCCTTGACCTCGGGGCCGGTGACGGTGGCGGTGAGGGTCTGGCGCACGTCGGGGCGGGCGACCCGGGCGAAGTCGTCGAGGGCCGCCTGCTCGCGTACGCGCGAGCGCTGCGCGGCGGCGGTGAGTTCATCGACGGTGGCCGAGCCCGAGGCCTGCTCGCCGCGGGGCACGGGCTGCTCGCTGCGGGGCACGGCCAGCGCGCCGAGCAGCAGTCCGCGGGTGGCCGAGGCCTGTTCCACCGCCTGGCCGAGGGGGGCCAGCGGACGGGTGGTGATGAGGGCGGCCCCGGCGCGCGGCGGGGTCAGCTCGGCGAGCCGGGTGCCCGGGGCGAGGAGTTCGGTGATGACGCCGGTGTAGGCCTGGTGGGCGTCGAGGGCGCTGCCCTTGCCGTCGATGGCTTCGGTGCGGACGGACCCGACGCGGGCGAGGGCCATGGCGAGGGGTTCGTCGACCACGCCCACGGCCTCGGCGATCTGCCGGTCGGTACGCAGGAGGCGGTCCTGGAGTCCGGCCTTGGCTGCGCCGGGTCGGCCCTTGGCCGCGTACTCGACGACGGCGTCGCGCTCGTCGGCGAGAACGTGCGTGAGGGTGAGGATCTGGCCGGTCTGCTCGGCGAGGGTGACCAGCCGCTGGGAGTCGTTCAGCTCCCTGGCAGCGGTGACGACGGCGGGGGTGCCGGCCACGAGGACGGTGAGTCCCGCGACGGCGACACCGACGACCAGCCGGCTGCGCACGCGGACGCGGCGTCCTGCGGGGGCCGGGCCTTCGGCGGCGGTGCCTCCCCCAGCTACCGCTGGGAGGTGCCCCCTGTTCCGAGACCGCTTCTTCTGCACCGGTGCTCGCAATCCTGTACGTGTGCTTATGCTCGTCTACTCGTGTGGCCGAGGTAACGGCCGGTCAACAAGTAAACGCCCCCTGCCCCCCTCGTACCGCCTCAGACCTTTGCAGCGTGTTGGGGAGAGAGCCGCACATCGCCCACCCGGCCACTCGAACGAGTGAACATCACGGATGAGTTGGCGGCCAAACTCGGACACCCGGCCCCAGAGCGGTTCCGTGGACAGGTGGTTGAAAGATCGATGCGGCCTTGGCAGTATGCCCGCCCACATCGGCCGTCCCGCACCGGGGTCTTGCCGACCCCGGTCCGGGCGGCTCGCCCGCGGGGGCACCGGCCTCTCCCCCCTCTTGGTACGCACCAAGCCCGCCTTCCGGGGCGCCACCGGGCAGAATGTCCGTATGCGCATCGACCTCGCCACGGCTCCCGGCAGTCCGGAACGCCCCAATGAGGACTGGCTGTCGGCCTCGACACCCGCCGCGGGAGGAGGGGTCCTCGTGGTCCTCGACGGAGTCACCCCGCCGGCGGGCGGCGACGGGTGCGTGCACGGGGTTCCGTGGTTCACAGCCCGGCTCGGCGGCCGATTGACCGAACTGTCCGCCTCGCGAGGGGACATGCCGCTGGACCTGATCCTGGCCGAGGCGGTCCGCGCCACGGCCGAGGCCCACCGCGACACCTGTGACCTTTCTCACGTACGCACCCCGCAGGCGACGGTGGTCGTGGTCCGCTGGGACGAGACGTACGTGGAGCACCTCGTGCTCTCGGACTCGGTACTCCTCCTCCAGGCGCCCGGGGGTGAGGTGACGGCCGTGCTCGACGACCGGCTGGACCGGCTGCCCCGGGAGGTGCTGCGCTCGGTGGCCGCGACGGACGCCCTGCGCAACGCCGAGGGCGGCTTCTTCACGGCGGCCACGGACCCGGCGGTGGCGGCCCGGGCGATCACGGGGCGGACCCCGCGCGGGCGGGTGCGGGCGGTCGCCGCGCTGACGGACGGGGCGAGCCGGTGGACGGACACGTTCGGCGAGGGCGACTGGGCGCAGTGCCTGTCGGTGCTGCGGAAGGAGGGTGCGGAGGGCCTGATCGACCGGGTCCGCGCCATGGAGTCCGACCCTGCCCGCCCGACGGCCCGGCACAAGCGGCACGACGACGCATCGGCCGTCTACGCGGAGCTCTGAGCTCTCGGCTCTCGGCTCTCGGCTCTCGGCTCTCGGCTCTCGGCTCTCGGCTCTCGGCTCTCGGCGGACACTGGCCCGTGTCCGGCGTCTGCGCGGCTGCGCGCCTCCGCGTGGACCTGCGCCGGGCGGCCCGGGGCGGCGGCAGGTCCCGCGGTCGGACGGTCACGGAGCTGGAAGCACGGCTTGCCGCCTGTTCAGCGGAGGTGATCCAGGAGGGTGGCGAGGTCGGAGCGAAGGTCGGGATGGAGAGGGAGGCCGTCGACCCCGAAGGCGGCGTCGGCCCGGGGTATGGCAAGGCCGCGGTCGGCGACGTTCGCGCCGCATCCGGTGAGGATCCTGCGGAGGTCCTCCTGGGCCCACCGGGCGCCGTAGGCGCTGGGGCTGGCACTGATGAGGGCGGCGGTCTTTCCGGTCAGCGGGGAGTTCCCGTGGGGGCGTGAGGCCCAGTCGAGGGCGTTCTTGAGCTGGCCGGGGACGGAGGAGTTGTATTCGGGGGTGGCGATCAGCACGGCGTCCGCGGCGTGCAGCGCGGAGCCCAGGTCCTCGACGGCCGAAGTGGGCGGGTGCTCGTGGTCCTCGCAGAAGGGCGGGATGTCGGCGAGGCCCTCGAAGAGGGTGAACCGGACGGTCGGGCCGGCGAACGCGGCGACCGCCCGCAGGGCGGCGGTGTTGTGGGAGCCGACTCGCAGGCTGCCCGAGATGCCGAGGACGCGCAGGGGGTTGCTGGGCGCAGGGGGTGTAGTGCGGGTGTTCATACGGTGCTCCTGTCAGGGGGCGTCGGGCTCGCGGGGTGAGCGGCGGCCGACGGGTCGCGGCGGCGTGCGGTGGGGCACGTGCCCGGGCTGTGGGGTGGGGGGCGGCGGGTGCGCCGGCGGGTCAGGTCCGGGCGCGGGCGCCGTGACGTTCGCTCTTGATGGCGGCGCCGGTAGCGGCGCGGGTGGGGGCCGCTGCGCCGCGGGTGAGGAGGAGGGAGCCGAGTGCGAGCGCGGCGCAGAGGGTCATGCTCAGGAACATCGGGGTGGCGGTGTGTTCGCCGCCGAGGCCGACCAGGGGAGCGGCGAGTGCGCTGAGGGCGCATTGCAGCGTGCCCAGCACGGCAGATCCGGACCCCGCGGCCTGCGGGACCTGAGCTTGGGCCAATGCTCCGGCGTTGGCGGTCACCAGGCGCATGCCGACGAAGACCAGGCAGAGCAGCGTCATGGTGCCGGCCAGGCCGAGGTGGCCGGCCAGGGCGGTGGCGTACAGCGCCGCACTGCAGACGGCCATCACGTACAGGCCCGAGCGCAGCAGCCCGCGGGGGGAGAACCGGCCGACGAGCCTGGTGCCGACCACACTGGCGATGGTGCCGATGACGCCGACCGCCGCAAAGGCGAGCGAGGCGTGGCCGACGCCGAGACCGAGCACCTCCTGGAAGAGGAAGGCGGATCCGGCGATGTAGGAGAAGAGCATGCCGAAGGCCAGGGCGAACGAGAGGGCGTAGCCGAGATAGGCCCGGTTGTGCAGCACGTCGCGGAGGGCTTGTGCGGTGGCGCCGGCGCCCCCGGCGCGCCGCCTGTCCGCGGGCAGGCTCTCGGGGACGAGGAGGGCGGAGCACACCAGGGCGAGGGCGGATGCACCGGCCAGCACCAGGAAGATCCCCCGCCAGCCGCTGGACTCCGTCAGGGCGCCGCCGATGAGGGGAGCGACGATCGGACCGAGGCCGCTGAGGGTCATCAGGGTGCCGAAGAGCCTGGCCGCGGCGTCGCCCGTGGCGACGTCGGAGATGACGGCCCGTCCGACCACCACGCCCGCGGCGCCGCCGAAGCCCTGGACGAAGCGCAGTGCGATCAGGATGTCCAGCGACGGGGCGAGGGCGCACAGGAGGGACGCGGCGACCATGGCCGCCGTCCCGGCGAGGAGGGGACGGCGTCGGCCGAAGCGGTCCGAGACCGGGCCGAGGACCAGTTGCCCCAGGCCCATGCCGAGCAGGAACGCGGTCAGGGTCAGCTGGATGCCGGAGGCGTCGCTGTGCAGGTCGCCGGTCATCCGGGGGAAGGCGGGGGCGTACATGTCCGTGGCCAGTGGGGTCACGAACGACAGCAGCCCCAGGGCCGCGGTCAGCGGGGACATGGGTTCTCCGAAGGTGTAGGGGCCTGGCGGAGGCAGCACCAGCAAAAGCAATAGTTATATATCTATAACATAAGCTAGCATGGGGTCATGCCGCCTCAGAAGCCCCACCACACGACAGACGGCCACCTCGACCGAGCCAGGGAGCTGAGCCCCGCCCTGCACGCGATGGCGCGAGCCCTGCGCTTCCACATGCGCGGCTCGGAAGAGGTCGGTCTGCAACGACTCCCGCCGGCGGAGTACGAGGTGCTGCGCACCGTGCTGGACGAGCCGGGGATCAGCGTCGGCGGGCTCGCCAGGCGGCTGGGCCTGCAGACCAGCAACGTGAGCACCACGGTCCGCGGCCTGTCGGGCCGGGGCCTCCTGCGGCGCGAGCCGGACCCCACCGACCGCCGCGCGGTGCAACTCCACCCCACCGACCAGGCCATGGCCGACCTGCGCCGCATCGAAGAGCACTGGGCGGAGATCTTCGCGGGCGCCCTGGCGCGGCTCACCGACGACCAGTCCGCTGCCCTGCATGCCGCCCTCCCCGCCCTGCGAGCCCTCGGCAACGCCCTCAACGCCCTCAAGGAGGCATGACCGCCCGCCCGGCGGGCCGCCGGGGCGCGCGACTCTCCCTGCCCGGACCGCACGGCCGGGGCAGGCCGGGCGAAGGGTTCGCCCCACAGCGCCGGCGGTGGGGACAGGCGGACGGGCGGACGGGCGCTGCTGCCGGATCCGCCCCTGACCGGCCGGTCACGGCCACCGGCCGGCGCGGGGTGGCCGGCGGAGACGGGCCCGACGCCGCTGCGGCCGGGGCTCGGCTACTCCGTGCCGGCGTTCAACTGGTGCAGCAGGCGGGCCAGTTCCGCCACCTCGCCGCGGTCCCAGCCGGCGAGCTTGCGCATGTACTGCTCGCGCCGCGCGCCGCGCACCCGCAGGAAGCGCTCGCGGCCCTCCTCGGTGAGACCGACCAGGAAGGCCCGCCCGTCGGCGGGGTCCGGCTCGCGGGCGACCAGACCCAGCACCTCCAGGGCCCGCAGCTGTCGGCTCATCGTGGCCTTGCCGACGCCGAAGTAGGCGGCGAGGTCGGTGGCCCGCTGCCGGCCGGCCGCTTCCAGCCGTACGAGCAGCCCGTACGCGGCGGGTTCCAGTTCGGGGTGGAGCTCCCGGGCCATCTCGCCGGAGGAGGCGCGGGCCCGCCGGAGGAAGACGGACAGCTCCCGCTCCAGGGCAAGGAACTCCTGGTCTTCACTCCCGCGCACGTCCCGCTCCTTCTGCTGTGTGTGGCACCCCGGTGGGTGGGGCCCAGTATTTCGCAGCGGGTGCGGCGACGGCCCGGGACCCCGCCGCAGCGGGCCACCGGGCCGTCCTGCACCGTCGGGCGGCGGGCCGTCAGGCGATGGCGGCGACCGGTGCCTGCGCACCCTCCAGGGCCAGCTCCAGCACCTGGCGGACGTCGGTCACCGGGTGCACCTGCAGTCCCTCCAGCACCTCCGCCGGGACGTCGTCCAGGTCGGCCTCGTTGCGCTTGGGGATGACGACGGTGGTCAGCCCCGCTCGGTGAGCGGCGAGCAGCTTCTGCTTGACCCCGCCGATCGGCAGGACCCGTCCGGTCAGCGAGACCTCGCCGGTCATGGCCACGTCCGTGCGGACCTGCCGCCCGGACAGCAGCGAGGCGAGGGCGGTGGTCATGGTGATGCCCGCGCTCGGGCCGTCCTTGGGCACCGCTCCGGCCGGGAAGTGGATGTGCACCCCCCGGTCCTTCAGGTCGGCCACCGGGAGCTCCAGTTCGGCGCCGTGCGAGCGCAGGAAGCTCAGCGCGATCTGCGCCGACTCCTTCATCACGTCGCCGAGCTGGCCGGTGAGGGTCAGTCCGGCCGCGCCCGTCTCCGGGTCGGCCAGCGAGGCCTCCACGAACAGCACGTCGCCGCCCGCACCGGTGACCGCGAGGCCGGTGGCCACTCCGGGGACGGCGGTGCGCCGCTCGGCCGGGTCCTGCGCGGACTCGGGCACGTGGTGCGGACGCCCGATCAGGCCCCGCAACTCGCCGGCCCCGATGCGGTGGGGCAGTTCCCGCTCGCCCAGTTCGTGCTGGGCGGCGACCTTGCGCAGCAGCCGCGCGATCGCCCGCTCCAGGGTGCGCACGCCCGCCTCACGGGTGTACTCCCCCGCCAGCTTGCGCAGCGCGTCCTCTTCCAGGACCACCTCGTCGGCGGCGAGCCCGGCGCGCTCCAGCTGGCGGGGCAGCAGGTGGTCGCGGGCGATGACGACCTTCTCGTCCTCGGTGTAGCCGTCGAGGCGGACGAGCTCCATGCGGTCGGCGAGGGCCTCCGGGATGGCCTCCAACACGTTGGCGGTGGCCAGGAAGACGACGTCGCTCAGGTCCAGCTCGACCTCCAGGTAGTGGTCCCGGAAGGTGTGGTTCTGGGCCGGGTCGAGGACCTCCAGCAGGGCCGCGGCCGGGTCTCCCCGGAAGTCGGAGCCGACCTTGTCGATCTCGTCGAGCAGGACCACGGGGTTCATGGATCCGGCTTCCTTGACGGCCCGGACGATGCGGCCGGGCAGGGCGCCGACGTAGGTCCGGCGGTGGCCGCGGATCTCGGCCTCGTCCCGTACGCCGCCGAGCGCGACGCGGACGAACTTGCGTCCCATGGCGTGGGCCACGCTCTCGCCCAGCGAGGTCTTTCCGACTCCGGGCGGGCCCACGAGCGCGAGCACGGCGCCCCCGCGCCGGCCCCCGACGACGCCCATGCCGCGCTCACTGCGGCGCTTGCGGACGGCCAGGTACTCGGTGATCCGGTCCTTCACGTCGCTCAGACCGGCGTGCTCGGCGTCGAGCACGGCCCTGGCGCCCTGGATGTCGTACCGGTCCTCGGTGCGCTCGTTCCAGGGCAGTTCGAGCACCGTGTCCAGCCAGGTGCGGATCCAGGAACCTTCGGGGCTCTGGTCGCTGGACCGCTCCAGCTTGTCGACCTCCTTGAGTGCGGCCTCGCGTACCTTCTCCGGGAGGTCGGCGGCCTCGACGCGGGCCCGGTAGTCGTCGGACTCCTCACCGTCCTTCTCGCCGTTCAGCTCGCGCAGTTCCTTGCGCACGGCTTCCAGCTGGCGGCGCAGCAGGAACTCGCGCTGCTGCTTGTCGACTCCGTCCTGGACGTCCTTGGCGATGGACTCGGCCACGTCCTGTTCGGCGAGGTGGTCGCTGAGCGCCTTGACCGCGAGCCTGAGGCGGGCCACCGGGTCGGCGGTCTCCAGCAGTTCGACCTTCTGCTCGACCGTCAGGAACGGCGAGTAGCCGGAGTTGTCCGCGAGCGCGGAGACCCCTTCGATCTGCTGGACGCGGTCCACGACCTGCCAGGCCCCGCGCTTCTTGAGCCAGCTGGTGGCGAGGGCCTTGTACTCCTTGACGAGCTCGATCGCGGCGCCCGGCAGCGGATCGGGGACGCTCTCGTCCACGGTCTCGCCCTCGACCCAGAGCGCGGCCCCGGGTCCGGTGGTACCGGCGCCGATACGGACGCGGCCGAGGCCGCGGATGAGCGCGCCGGGGTCGCCGCCGGAAAGCCGCCCGACCTGTTCGACGGTTCCGAGCACGCCCGTCGCCGCGTACCTGCCGTCGATCCGCGGCACGAGCAGCACCCGGGGCTTCCCTCCCCCGGACGCCGCCGGGAGGGACCCCCGGCCCGCCGCGGCCTGGGCGGCCTCGACGGCTCCTCGCACCTCGGCGTCGGACAGGTCCAGCGGGACCACCATTCCGGGCAGCACGACCTCGTCGTCGAGCGGCAGCACGGGCAGGGTGAGCGTTATGGACGTCGAAGCCATGATCTTCCCTCCGGCAGTGAAGTTGAGCTATGCCGACTCAATGCATCTGCGCGCCCCAGTGTTCCCCCACTCCTGTTCGCCTGGGGCGAACGGGCTCACTTTGCCCCACCACCGCTACGTCTACCTGCGCCACCGCACCTGGATCGGCCCTCCAGACGTGGACTGGCCGGCGGCCGACCTGAGCGAACTGCCCGACATCGTCCACGCCCAACGTCGGCACCTTCGCCTCCTGCACCGCCGCGGCCTACCTCTGACGTTCGACGCCGTGCTGACCGCCTTCAGCTTCTGCGGACACATCTGGAACTCCGCCGACGACCACCCCAAACAGCGTGGCCCCGACCACATCTGGCACACCTGGGACGCCCGCGCGCGAGTCCTCATTCCGGACACCGACGAGGCCACCGCCTTCGACTCGTACAGCACCTCCAAGCTGTTCGCCGCCGTCTATCCCGAGGCCGTGAGCCTGGCCGCCATCATCGCCTCGCCCTACTGGCGCCGCGTCGCGGACGCGCGATCACCACGGGAGCGTGAGCGCTTCTTCCAGGAGATCAGCCGCCGCATCACCTACCCCCACGACGACGCCTCCATGTTCGGCGACGCCATAGCCCACTGGAGCAACACCGACTCCTGGCGCCCGCCCTCCCAACCGATACGGACTTAGAAGATGTCTCACGTGGTGATCTTGGCGAGTCTCTTGTAGCAGGTGAGGGTTGCGGCGAGGCCGAGGAAGGCGAGGAAGTGGCTGCCCTTTCGTTCGTATCGGACGGTGAGGCGGCGGTAGCCGAAGAGCCAGGCGATCGACCGCTCGATCTTCCAGCGGTGCCGGCCGAGCCGCTCCCCTGACTCGATACCGGGACGGGCGATCCGCGCGATGAGGTTCCGGCTGCGGAACCAGCGCAGGTGCTCTGCCGAGTAGTACGCCTAATAGGCATCGAGGCCGAGCTGATGCTGGTCTCGGCAGGGGCCGGGCGAGACGTCTGTTCTGTATGCCGCGCCTGGGAGTGCTTCGACAAGAGGGATGCATGCACGGCCCCTGCCCCTGCGACCGTGGCGGCCGTAGCGTGCCGTGGTTCGAGTCGTTTCCAGGGCCACCTCCTGATCAGCCGGAGCCGTGGAGCTCTTCACAAGAGCGAGGACCCTGGGCACTGCTGGGGCCACGGACGGCTGATGGGGTGGTGCGCCCGAGAGCGCTTCTATTAGGTCGCCGGGTGGTCCCTGCCGCGGCTCGGACGCCGACGGACGGCAGACGCTTCGAGGGGAGCACGCAGTGCATGTGACCTGCGGAATCAACTGGGCCGAGGACCATCACGACATCGCGGTGGTCGACACCGACGCCCGCCTGCTCGGCAAGCTGCGGATCGGCGACGACACCGCGGGCTTCCAGGACCTGCTGCGGCTGCTGGCCGAGCACGGCAACAGCCCGGAAGATCCGATCCCGATCGCGATCGAGACCTCCCGCGGTCTGCTGGTGGCCTGCCTGCGGGCGTCCGGCCGGCGGGTCTATGCGATCAATCCGATGGCGGTCGCCCGCTACCGAGACCGGCACGCCGTGTCCCGCAAGAAGTCCGACCACCAGGACGCCGTCGTCCTGGCGAACATCCTGCGGACCGACGCTGAACTTCACCGGCCGCTGCCCGACGACTCCGACCTGGTCAGGGCAATCGCCGTCCTGGCCAGGGCCCAGCAGGACGCCGTCTGGACCGCACCCGCGCCCACAACCGGCTCCGTTCCCACCTTCGCGAGTACTACCCGGCGATACTCGAGGCGTTCGCCGACAAGCGCGAACGGCTGCTGGCACGGGAGGCCCGCGCGATCCTGGCCGTCGCCCCGACGCCGGGTGAGGCCGCCCGCCTCACCCGCAGCCGGCTCAAAGCCGCCATCACCCGCGCAGGCCGTCAGCGGCGGATCGACGCAGAGACCGACAGGCTCCTTGAGGTGCTCCGCCGCAGCCGGCTCCGCCAGCCCGGCCTGGTCGAGGCCGCGATGGGACGCCAGGCCCTCGCCCTCCTCGCCCAGCTCGACGCGGCCTGCCAGGCTTGCGACGACCTGGCCCAGGCCACCGAAGAACTCTTCCTCCAGCACCCCGACGCGGAGATCATCACCAGCTTCCCCGGCCTGGCCGTGCTCACCGGCGCCCGGATCCTCGCCGAGATCGGCGACGACCGTACCCGCTTCGACACCGCCCACGACCTGAAGTCC
The DNA here is from genome assembly GCF_000612545.2 of Streptomyces sp. PCS3-D2. Taxonomy (GTDB): domain Bacteria; phylum Actinomycetota; class Actinomycetes; order Streptomycetales; family Streptomycetaceae; genus Streptomyces. Next base: position 2,525,714 of record NZ_CP097800.1, read on the forward strand.
TATGCCGGAAGCGCCCCGGTCACCCGCGAATCCGGCCGCAGCCGACGCGTCAGCCACCGCCGGATCAAGAACATCCGACTCGCAGCGACCGGCCGCCACTGGGCATTCGCCGCCCTGACCGCCTCGCCCGGAGCCCACGCCCACTACAACCGCCGACGCGACACCGGCGACCGCTACTACGCAGCTCTCCGCCACCTGTTCAACCGCATGATCGGCCAACTCCACCACTGCCTGACCACCCGCCAGAAATTCGACGAGGCCACCGCCTTCACCCCGCCAACGAAACCCCAACTCGCCACCGGCGCTTGACCCGATAGCTGCATGGGGTGTCTTGTCCGCGCGGACCTTCACCGGCCGTCTCCGGCGGGGTCCGCGCCGGGAGCGGACGGCCGGTATCCCGAGGATCAGCGGCTTGAACGCCTGACTGTCGTGCAGGTTCGCACCGGACACCGCGACGGCCAGCGGCAGGCCCTGGGCCTCGGACAGCACATGCAGTTTGCTGCCCTTCTTGCCGCGATCGACCGGATTCGGTCCGGTCAGCGAGCCCCCCTTTTCGCCCGCACCGACGCGGCATCGACGATCGCGGACGACCAGTCCAACTCACCCCTGGCGCCCAACTCGTCCAGCACGGACCGGTGCAGCCTGCGCCACAACCCGGCCTCGGCCCACACGGTGAACCGACGGTGCGCGGTGGCCGGCGAAACACCGAACGACTCCGGCAGATACCGCCACGCGCACCCGCTCGTCAGCACGTACACCACGGCCGTGAACACCGCCCGCTCGTCCACCGAAGCAGTACCGCCACCCTGCGGACGGGACGTGAACCTCGGCAACAACGGAGCGGTCAGCTCCCACAGTTCGTCCGGCACCAGCCGACGCGACAGATCAGCACCCACGGAGCAGCATCATGCCGCATCAGCGAACAGCCACGTGAGACACCCTCTTACTCACCGGCGCGATCGACAGGTTCTCCCCCACTGCTGCACCGCGCTCAATTCCGGCGACACGAGAAGAGCGCCGCCTGGTTCAGCATCAACAAGCGCAGAGTCGGGGCCACCCTGCTCCGTCACAACCACATCAGACCCGTCATGGAACGCGAGTGGCGACCAGGCTACGAACGCATCGACGGCGCCATCTGGCACAGCACACGCGTCGACGAAGACTTCCAGATCAGAACAGCCCGCGAGAGAGCCGAACTGGGCGAATTCCTCCTCAAGATCCGCGCCGCACAAGCCAAAGCACGAGCCGACGCACCAGGCATACGCGGCTGACAACCGATGCGGACGCGCGGGCTTCGAACCCCGGCGACGAGTACCAGAACTCCGCAGCACGCCTGAGTGCCGTGCCGCAGCAGGGCAGATGACTGCCCAGAGCAACCAGGCCGTTCCAACAACCCGTACATGCGTCAAAATTACTCGCCGGTATCCCATACGAAGAAAGCCGCCCCGTCGAAGACAGCGAGCCATTCGACAGCAGGTTCGAGACAGAACGATCAGACATCGCGGCGCTCACATATACGGAATAAAGTGTTCCCATTTTAGGTTCCACCTGGGATTCCCCAGCCCGAGTGAGCCCGTCGGGCCATCCAAACGTGAATCGAGTCACACACGAGGGGTCACCTGCACGGCTTAGGGTGGCAATATCGATTACGGGCCAAGGGGCGCTCTCCCATCTCAATGTGGGCGCGCACGATGCTCCAGCTGATAGGTCCGTCTGCGAGTAGACCCACTAACGGGGATGCCGAGGTATTGGCGTGCAAAGAGACATCTCGAAAGACCGGATCCTTATCACCGGAGGCGCCGGATTCATCGGTGGCCACCTTGCCCGCGCGCTGGTGGCATCCGGGGAAGAAGTGACGGTCCTGGACGACCTGCGTGTACCGCCGATGATTCCACCGGAAGGTACTGGGAAGTTCTTAGAAAAATCCGTCTTGGAGTTAGAGGAGAGGGACCTCTCTGACGTACGCCTCGTCTACCACCTGGCGTCGCACAAGAGCGTTCCTCGCTCCTTCAAGCAGCCACTCGACTATCTCGACAACGTGGACTCTGGCCGCCACCTGCTGGCTCTCTGCACGAGTGTTGGCGTGCCGAAGGTAGTCGTCGGGAGTACGTGCGAAGTCTACGGCCAGGCCGGCACCCTGCCGACACCCGAAAGTAGCCCTCTGTCCCCGCTCTCGCCCTACGCCGCGAGCAAGGTCGGACTGGAGATGGTGGCCAGGGCCCACCAGCGCGCCTCAGTCGCTCCAGAGGTGGGCATCGTTCGCTTCTTCAACGTCTACGGCCCCGGCGAACGGCCCGACGCCCTCGTACCCCGACTCTGCGCCAACCTCCTGACCAGGAACGAACTGCCTGTCGAGGGCGACGGTGAGCAGCGTCGCGACTTCACCTACATCACGGATGTCGTGGACAAGCTCATCGCGTTGGCGAACCGACCACTGCCCTCAGTCGTCAACTTCGGTTCCGGCCAGTCCCTCTCCGTGAACGACGTCGTCCGGATCCTGCAGGCGACCTCTCCGGCGGCCGAGGTCGCCCGGAAGCAGCCTCGGCCGAACGAAATCACGGAGTTCTGGGCGGACACCGCCTTGCAGACGCGGCAGATCGGAGAGAGGTCCGGCGGGATCGGAATCGAGGAAGGCATTCGCCTCACTCTCGAATGGTGGCAGTCGCGGGACCTTGACGACATACGCCAGCGTATCTTCCAAGAGGAGGGGGCCGACTGATGGCCGGCTACACCGCACCTGTACGCGCCAGTCTGGATGTCACTTACGCATGCGACCTGCGCTGCATCCACTGCCGAACGAACACCGGGGAGATCCCCGTCCACATCCGCCGCAAGATGCTGTCCATCGAGCAGTTGCAGGACATCATGCTCCAGCTGGACCGGATGGGGACATTCGAGATCACCCTCACCGGTGGGGAGCCGACGATCCGCAAGGGTGTGGACGATCACGTAATTCCCCAGGGGTTGTGGTCACGTAATTCCCCAACCCCTGGGGTGGTGCCTTGATCAGTTGGCTGAGGGCTTATCGGGCTTGTCGGCGGGGTTCCTTGGGCGCTTGTTCGGGCGGTAGCTGGGGCCGTTCATGATGACTTGGTGGCTGGTGTTGATCAGGCGGTCGAGCAGGGACTCGGCGACGACGGGGTTGGGGAAGAGGGGATACCAGTCGCTGGGTGCCCGGTTGCTGGTGATGATCAGGGAGCGTCCCTGCCGCTCGGAGACGAGTTCGTAGAGGTCGTCGGCCTGGGCCGCAGTCAGTTGGCGCATGGCGAAGTCGTCGAGGATCAGGACGTCGGGGCGGATGAGCTCGCGCATGCGCTTGTCCCAGGTGCGGTCCGCGTGGCCGCCGGCCAGCTCGGCCAGGATCCGGCTGGTCTTGGCGAACCGGACGTTCGCGCCCTGCCGGACGGAGAGATGGCCGAGGGCCTGGGCGACGTGTGTTTTGCCGACGCCGACGGGCCCGAACAAGATCACCGACTCTCCGGCGTGGAGCCAGCGCAGTGCGGCCAGGTCCCGGATCTGGGCCGCGGGCAGCTTGGAGGAGGCGGTGAAGTCGAACTCCTCCAGGGTCACCTGCTGCTCGAACTTCGCGCGTTGGAGCCGTCGTTGGAAGGCCACGGTCTCGCGGCGGGTGATCTCGTCCTGGCAGAGGACCTGAAGGAAGTCCAGGTGTCCGAGCTCGCCGCCGTGGGCCTGGGCCAGCCGGGCGTCCAGGGTCTCAAGCATCCCCGACAGCCGAAGCGTCTTGAGCGACTCGCGCAGGGCGGTGTCCAGCACGCTCATCGGGCGGCCTCCTCGGCATCGCCGGCGTCATCGTGACCGGGGTCGTCGTGGAGTTCGTCAGAGATCTGGGAGGGGATGCTCGCGGCGAACAGGCCCTCGGGGCCGTGGAGGAAGGCCGCGGCCCCGGCGTCGCCGGTCTCCGGCTCGGGGTCGGTCTCGGTCCCGGCGATCAGGATGCCCTTGATGGTGCGGTAGGACGGGTCGCCGACCGTGATCGCCTTGGTGCAGGCGGCCTCCAGGCGCTGGTCGCCGTACTTCTTCCGCAGGCCGAGGATCCCCTGGGCCGCGCGGAGCCGGTAGAGCGCGTTGACCTCCAGCAGCAGGTCGATCACCTCGCGGCAGGCGTCGCCGACCTCAGACGCCTGGCTGCGGCACCACATCGGCGTCTTCATCTGAAACGCGATCTTCTCCGGCGGGTAGTCGCCCGAATCGGTGCGTTTTCCCTGGTCAAGGGCGGCGTGGGTCTTGACGAGGTCGCCGTCGTGGAAGACCTGGACCATGGTCGTGGTCGAGCGGACATCGACCTTGCGGCCGATCAGCTTCCAGGGCACCGAGTAGAGGGTGCGGCCGACCTTGATGTGGATGTCCGGGCCCACGGTCGCGGTCGACCAGCGGGCCAGCACGAACGGCTTGTCCGGCAGCGGCAGCAGGGCCGCCGACTCGACCGCCTCGAACACCGCCAGCGGCGATGCCCCTCCCAGCGGCCGGCACTGCCTGCGGCCTGCGGTCCCGCTCGCCCAGGTCACGGCCTCGGCCTGCATCTGCTCGACCGAGGTGAACTGCCGCCCGCTCCAGAACGAGTCACGGACATAGGGCATCGGCCGCTCAACCCGCGGTTTGTCCTTCGGCTTCGCCGCGCGGGCCGGGTCGACCAGCGTGCTGTAGTAGGTCGCGAGCTCGGCATACGACTTGTTGATCTTCGGGTCGTAGAGGTCCGGCCGGTCCACGGCCGTGCGCAGGTTGTCGGGCACCAGCCGGCGCGGGACACCCCCGAAGAAGCGAAACGCTTCGACGTGGGCCTGGGTCCAGGCGTGCTGGTCCATGTGGACGACCGGTCGCACGAACATGTGCCGTGAGCTGGGCAGCACCATCACGAATGCCCAGATCCGGTGCCGCTTCCCGGTGGCCGGGTTGATCCACTGGCCGAGGAAGCCGTAGTCGATCTGGGCCTCTGAGCCCGGCTCCACGTCGTCCCGCAGCACCGTCACCCGAGACCGGGCCGACTCATCGGGCAGGTTCTCGGTCACCCACCGGCGGAACGTCGAAAGCGACACCGTCAACTTCCCCTCGTCCCGCAGGCGCTGGTGGATCGTGGTGACTGTGGTGGTCTCCAGCAGGCCCTTGACGTACTCGCGGTGCGGTTCGATCTCCGCCCATGTCACCTGGTTCAACCGGCGGCTCGCCAGGTCCGGGAACCAGACCTTCAGCAGCTTGGCCCAGTCCGCCTCGCTCATCGGCGGCCCACCCGGGGCGAGCCCGGCCTCCTCCGCCGGCGCCAGATACTTCCTGACCGTCTTTCGGTCCACCCCCAACGAGGCCGCGAGCTGGTTCTTCGACCGGCCCGCATACCAGTGGACGTAGATCTCGACGACATCGACCACCTTGAACGTTCTCCTTGCCATCCGGAATGTCCGCCGACCTCTCGGCCTTCGGTCGAGGGACGGTGACGACTCCACGACGGTCAGGACCCTCAACCCGGCACGGACATGCCCAAGGGGATCCTGAACGATTCGGGGCGCAAGCCTCATCAGCTTTCAAACCACTCATTGAGGGAACGTCCCCGCCGCGAAACCGGGCTGACCAGGACAGATAGCTGTGGCATGCTCGCCCGCGTGATTCATGACCCAGATGGCGGATGGTCCTTCGCGACCGCACGGGAGGCAGCCAGCTTCGGTGCCGGCGAGCTGACAAGCGTTCCCGGCGTCGAACATGCGATGGCCGAGAGCGGGACGCTCTGCGGCATTCCGGAGCACCAGGTCACCCGCTATATGCATCTCTTTGAACCAGCAGAACCGCAGGCGTGTCCGGAATGCCGCCAGCGGGCCGAAGCGGCTCCGACAAAGCCGTGTGCTCAAGAGCGACTTCACGACAGGCTCCAGGCCGCCGACCCGGGACAGGGCCGCGACGACCTACTCGCCGCCTTGCGCAGAGGGGTGAAAGTGGGCCTATGGCTCCGCGGTCCCGCCGCAACCCTGGCCAGACACTACGCAGACCTCGACTCGCTGACCGAGGGGGCCGAGCCCGCCATCGAGGCCTTCAACACCACCACGAACCTCGGCCTGGCACGCGTCGAAGACGGCGCCTGGCGCTTCATTGCTGTGCTACCCGAGGACGACGGCCGCCCGCTCGTCGCGCGTGGGCCCCGCACTCTCAGCTGACAACGCTCAAGGCCCGCGAGGTCGGCGCCCCCTTGGGGAAACGTGACCGCATGGGTGGGGAATTACCTGACGCGAAACCAGTCACCGCTGGGGAAAACGCTGACCGTCGACAGCAAGGGGTTCTGGCAGCTGCTTGACGTCGTTCCGAAGCTGCGCCATTCGACCGTCACTCTCATCACGAACGCGGCAGCGCACACGCGGGAACAGCTCGACCGCATCGTGGACAGCGGCATTTCGTCCATCCGGGTCAGCATGGACGGCACGCGGGAGACGTTCGCCGCCGTACGGCTCATGGACGTGTTCGACACCGTCGTGGAGAACTCGATCTACCTCCGCGACCGTGTGCGCAGTTTCAAGGTGCTGACCACGGTCATGAAGACCAACCAGCACAACGTGTTCGACCTCGCGCACTACCTGCGAGCCCACGGCTTCCGGCGCCAGGACCTCATCCTGGTCCGGGCGCACGGCCGCGGTGGCCGCAACCGTCTACTCCTGACAGAGGAGGAGACCATGGCGGTCCACCGTATGGTGACCGAGTTCAAGCGGGACGTGCCGGCCACGGACTTCGACCTGAACCTCAACGCGCCCTACTTGGTCCCGGGCGAGAAGCTGCGTCCCTTCCAGGACGTCGTCATGTTCCCCTACCTGGTGCGCGACAGCAGCATCGCGATCTCCGCCACAGGCGACGTGACCATGAGCCGCCTCTACAGTGCCGCGCCCTTGGGGAACACCAAGGATGCTCCCGTGCAAGAGATCTGGACGCAGGGGCAGCTGCAGCTCGTCCAGGAGCAGGAGGAGTTCACCGAGGAGCGTCTGCGCGAGATCTTCTGGGACTTCGCGACCGGTGACGGACCGGACGGTCCCCCGCTCACCTCGCTGCTGGACCGGCAGATCTTCGAAGGCGCGGAGGTGAGGTAGGCCTTGTCCAGGGAGGCCCTCATACGCCTGTACGACCTCACGCCGTCCCAGCCTCTGCTCGACGCTCTGAGCTCTGCCACCGCATCGCCCGATATCGCTCGTGTCGTTCCCCGGTTCAAAGGGGCCGCTGGGCCGCGAGCCCAGTCCTTGGTCGAACTGCACCGGGAAGGGACGCTTCTGGGCCGGTGTGGCATCAACCTCAAGGGCCCGGGCACAGTCGGCGCCTGCGAGGTGGCCGCCGTCGTCGCCCCGGCGGAGCGGGCGGGCATGCACTGGCTTCTCGTCCATGTCGCACTCGAGCGGCTTCAGTGGCTGGGGTATGCCTACGCGATGACGGAAGTCAGCGAATACGCGGACCACTTCCCGTCGGTGCTGCGGCAGGCGGCGTGGTGGATTCCCGATTCCAGCGAACGCAAGAGCGCGGCGGCGCGGGACGACAAGAGCCTTGAATGGGCGGATCTCTTCATCGACTTCCGGACCTGGACGCCGAGTTCCACTCCCACGTCTCTTACGGTCAACGGCCGAGACCTGTGGGTGCGCCGTCCCGAAGCGAGTGAGGAGCTGCTGATTGTCGACTGGCTCAGAGAGACCTTCGGTGGAGGCTGGGCGAGCGAGATCCACCGGTCGTTCTCACGGGATCCGATCTCGTCTGTGATCGTGGTCGACCGGAACAAGGAACTGCCGCCCAAGGACCGCTTGCTCGGCTTCCTTGCCTACGACACTGCGCGGCTCGGGATGCTGTCTGCGATTGCGCTCGTGCCCGAGGCACGCGGTCGCGATCTGTCCTTGGCGACAGCGCTCATCGAGGAGTGTCTGCGCGAAGCGCGAGCCAGCGGCATGACCTATGCCGTGCTGGGAGGCGTAGGCAACGCCCGCTTGGCGGCTCTTCGCACATTCAGTGCTTTATGGACCATTCCTGGCTCGTGCCCGGGAATCTTCGGGAGGGGTGTTCGGAACTAATGGAGATCATCTTCACTGTCTCCGATCAGGTATGGGGCGGCAAACACCGCTACATGCACGACATGGCGCTCGGGCTGGCGCAGGCAGGCCATGCGGTCACCGTACTCGCGGAGGAGGGTGGAGCCATGCTTGAGCAGTGCCGTGCCGCCGGGGTGACGACCGTGAGTGTGCCGGCGTTCGCCAGCGACGACGCGGCCGAGGCGGTTTGCAGGGCGCTGCGGCATCGTCGTCCTCATATCGTGTGTGTCTCCGGCCGCGCGGACGCCGCCGCGGTCCACCACGCCCAGTCGCAGGGCGCGACTGATGCCGCCGTGTGCCTCTTCCGGCACTCGGCGTTCCCTTTGGGAACCACCGACGAGGTGCGCGACCTGTTCACCGGCGTGAACCTGGTCTTCACCACGTCACGGGAACAGCGTCAACGCCAGTTCGAGCCGCTGATCAACGCCGGTGTCTTGAAGGACGAACAGGTCGAGATACTCACCAGTGGCGTCGGGGAGCCTCTGCTCGCGGCTCTGGACGCCGCCGACCGCGGCGCCGGTCGAAAGGAACTCGGAGCCGAATCAGACCAGTTCGTCTTCCTCGTGCTGGCCCGCCTGGCCTGGGAGAAGGGCATCGACCAGGTGATCGACGCCTTCGCTGACCTGGAGCTGCCGCCGGACGCCGCGCCCCCGCTGCTGGTGGTCGCGGGTGAGGGGCCGCTGGAGGCAGAACTACGAGGCCAGACCATCGAACGGGGTGTCGCCGAACGGGTCCGATTCCTCGGCCACCAGGATCACGTCGCCCCGGTAATCAAGGCCAGTGACGCCGTGGTCCTCACCAGCACGGTTCCCGAGACCGGCCCGCTCGCGCTCAAGGAGGCCATGGCCGCCGGCCGCCCCGTCATCGCCTCTGTCCAGGGCGGCATCCCGGAGTTCGTCGAGGACGAGCGGCACGGTCTGCTGGTCATCGACGACGAGGACCTGCGGCAGGCGATGCAGCGGCTCCTGAGCGACCGCGAAGCCGCCGAGACCATGGGAGCCGCCGGATCCGAGTCGGTTCGCGGCGGACATCGTGCAGTACGACGCGTGGAGTACCTCGCCCACCGTCTCGATCTCCTGGCCCTGGAACAGCTCACCCCGGAGACGGTCCTTCACGAAGTGGTGTGGGACGACGTACGGCTGCGTGAAGAGACACAAGGCGGCTTCGTCTTCGTGCCGCGTACATCGCACATCATGGAACTGGACAGCGCTACGTACGCTGTCGTGCGCACCGCGGTCGAAGCCGGTGACCCACTCCAGTTGACCAAGCTCCCCGAAGAGACGCTAGGTGTGCTTGCACACCGGCTCTACGCCATGGGCGCGCTGGTCCGGCAGGATGGTCAGGCGACGCCTGCGGCCCGCACCGCGGACGGCGAACGACCGGTTACGGAGCCCACGTGAAGGTCCTTGTCATCGCCGCACACCCGGATGACGAGGTTCTCGGTGCCGGGGCCACGGTGTCGGCATTGAGCCAGCAGGGCGCGGTGGTCCAGATCCACATCCTCGCCGAGGGTATCTCGCTGCGGCATTCGGGGGTAAAGATCGAGGAGGCGCGGGATCGCTGCCGGGTGGCGGCCAGGGAGCTCGGTGCGGCCGAGGTGTCGTTCGGCGGTCTGGCGGCCGACGGACGCCTCCTGGCCGACCTCCCCCAGCGACAGGTCGTCGATGCGGTTAGCCACGCCCTGCGTGAGGCACAGCCCGAAGTGGTCTTCACTCACCACCCTGGCGACATCCACGCGGACCACCGCAGCGTCGCCCATGCAGTGGGGTACGGCACCCGCATCCTCGGGTCCGGCTCCGTTCGGCAGGTGCTGCACTTCGAGGTCCTGTCTTCCACGGAACAGCAATCGGGCCTGGTGGCGCCGTTCACCCCCAACCTGTTCTACGACGTCACCGGGCACGTCGAAGCCAAGTGCCGGGCACTTGCCGCCTACCCGTACGAGCTGTACGACCCGCCCCACCCTCGCTCCCTGGCGGCCGTTCGGACGCTGGCTTCATACCGGGGGACGCAGGTGGGAGTGGAAGCGGCTGAGGCATTCATGATCGGACGAGAACTACGCGGCCCCATGGCAGCGGTTCCCAGTGGAGTTGATGTGCGATGAGAGTGCTCGTGACTGGGGGTGCCGGGTATGTGGGCTCCTTCACCGTACGGCGCCTCCTTGCGGCCGGCCACGACGTCGTGGTTGTCGACAACCTCAGCACGGGCCGCCGCGAAACAGTCCGTGGCTGCCACCTGCGCGTGGTGGACATCCTCGATATCGCCGGCATGGGCACGGTCTTCGAGGAGTTCCTCCCTGAGGCCGTGATCCACTTCGCGGCCCTGAAGTCCTCTGAAGAGTCGCTGCGTGACATCAACACGTACTTCTCCGTCAACCTGACGGGGACGCAGAACGTGCTCGCCCTGTGCGCACGCACCGGTGTGGAGCGCTTCGTCTTCTCCTCCTCGTGCGCCGTGTACGGCACCCCGCAAATCTGCCCGGTGGATGAGACCGCGCCCGTACGGCCCGAAAGTCCGTACGGAGAGACGAAGTACCTGTGCGAGCGCGTCATCGCCTCCTACGCGCAGGCCACCAGGATGCGCTACGCCAACCTGCGGTACTTCAACGCGGCAGGTGCAGCCGACGACGCTTCCCTGGGAGAGTACGCCGGCCCGGCAGCAACCCAACTCCTCCCGGTGGCCGTACGCGCAACCCTGGGCCTGGCGCCCACCCTACGGATCTTCGGCAACGACTACCCGACGACCGACGGGACGGCTCTGCGCGACTACATCCACGTCGAGGATCTCGCCCAGGCCCACGTGCGGGTCCTGGAGGGCCTGCAAGAGGGCAGTCAGTGCGGGCCGGTGAACCTGGGCCGCGGCCAGCCCGTCAGCGTGCGCGAGCTGATCGATGTCTTGCACGACGTCTCCGGGAAGGAGACCCCGGTTGCCATGGCGCCCCGCCGTCCAGGGGACCCAGGTCTGTCCTGGGCCGATCCGAGTCTGGCGCTGAGCCGATTCGGCTGGCGAGCAGAACGCGACCTTGACCTCATCGTTCGCACGGCGTGGAACTGGCACACCAGTACCCCCGCGTCGCTGGAGTGACATGCACCTCTACCTACTGCGCCACGCCGAGGACCGTTCCGGAAAGTTCGACCCGCACCAGGATCGCCTGACCGAGCGAGGACGCCGACAGGCGCAGGCTGCGGCTCATTGGCTGGCTGAGCAGCGTCCCACAGAGCTTCGCACCAGTGTGCTTCCCCGCGCCCGGCAGACCGCCGACATCGTCGCGGCGCACACCGGCCTTGCCGCACGGGAGGATCCGCGCCTCAACGAGATCGTCTGGTCGCCGGTCGCGGGTGAGCTTCTGCCGAACCCGCGGGAGGACCGGCTCCATCCGCCGCCGCCGGGGGCGGAGTCATGGCATGTGTTCATGACGCGGGTCGCCACATGCATGAGCGAGCTGTGTCATCAGGCGTCGGAGGACCAGCGGATTGTGTTGGTCACCCACAGTGGCTTCTTCGACGCTGTCAATGAACTGCTGTGTGGCGGGACCGGCAGGGTAGAGCTGCTGGTTGCGCACGCTGGAATCACACACTGGCAGTACCGTCCCGGAGACTCGGGTGGTGCCTGGCTTCTGCACCAACACAATGTCACCTTCGCCCCACAGACCCTGATGGATCACGGATCCCTGAGCACAGCGGAGTTGAGCACATGAGCGGGCGGCGCAGGCGTATGGTCGTCATCTGTGTCGACGGCGGGCTTCCCGGGATCATCCGCGAGCACGACTTCTTCAATCTGAGCCGGGCCATGCCGACACTTCCCGGCACTGCCGTGCACGAGCTGCACAGCATCTACCCCTCGTCCACAGCGCCCTCCCACGCGTCCTTTCTTACCGGGACGTACCCGAGCGGGCACGGGATCGTGGGGAACCGCTTCTGGGAGCGGGAGAGTGTTGCGGAGATCCGCCGGCGCTCGGACGATCCGCTTTCATCGTTTCACCCCTACGAGGAAAGCTCGCTCACCGCACCGAGCCTGCTCGACTGGTTTGCCCGGCAAGGGGCGTCGGCCGCCGCCGTCCACTTCCCGCAGACCTTCTCCCGCAACGCCCAGCTCGCGATCCCCAGCTGCTACTGAGGTTCCCCCGCTGTACGGGTGTGGCTGACTAGCTGGTCAGAGCGGGTTGACGTGGTTTCAGGTTCACTTGTTCGGTCGTTGCCTGGTTGGTGTAGTGCTTCTCCTCGTACTCGATGGGGCTGAGGTAGCCGAGCCGTTTCTGGATGCGGCGGGGGTTGTAGAAGCCGTCGATGTACTCGAAGAGCGCGAGGTTCGCCTCGGCACGTGTGGCGAAGACGCGGCTGCGGATGCATTCGGTCTTGATGACCATCCACAGGTTCTCCGCGAGGGCGTTGTCGTACGAGTCGCCGACCGAGCCCATGGACGCCTGGATGCCGGCCCTGACCAGGCGTGTTGTGAGCTTCACGGACGTGTATTGACAGCCGTGGTCGGCGTGATGGACGAGCTCGCCGGGGGCGGGCTCGCGGCTGGCGAGGGCGTATTCCAGCGAGGTGAGGACCAGGTCGGCGTCGGCGCGGGCGGAGGTTTCCCAGGCCACGACCCGGCGGGAGAACGCGTCGCGGATCGCGGACAGCCACAGCGGCCCCTCCCCGGTGGGGATCATGGTCAGGTCGGTGACCCACAGCCGGTTCGGCCCGTCGGCGGTGAAGTCGCGTCTGACCAGGTCGGGTGCGAGGTCGGAGTCCGGGTCGCGGCGGGTGAAGCCTTTGGACTTGCGGGGGCTGATCCCTGCCAGGCCGGCTTCCCGCATGAGCCGTTCGACCCGTTTACGGCCGACGCGAGTGCCCTCGCGTCTGAGGACGGCGTGCACTCGGGGTGAGCCGTAGATGCCGCCGGACTCCTCGTGGACCTGGCGGATCCTGCCCGTCAGCTCCGCGTCCCTGCGGCGTCGCTCGCACGGCTCCTTCACCGCCTGGCGCCAGCGGTAGTAGGTGGAGGAGGGGATGTGCAGTTCCCGGAGTACGGGCTCGACACCGAGATCACCGCGTTCGTCGAGGAACGTCAGTACCTTCGCCGGGTCGTGTCGAGTTCCTGGGCGAAAAAAGCCGAGGCGGCCTTGAGGATCTCGTTCGCCCGCTTGAGCTGGGCATTCTCCTTCCGCAGAGCGGCGAGCTCCTCGCGCTCGGCGGTGGTGAGCAGGTCGCCTCGTTCGCCGGCGTCGGCCTCGGCCTGACGGATCCAGTTACGCAGGGCCTCGTGGTGCACGCCGAGTTCCTCGGCCATGCGGCGGATCACGGGCTTCGGCTCGGCGGTCTGGTACATCCGGACCGCACGCTCACGCAACTCCAGCGGGTACTTTCTCGGGGCAGGCATCGTCTGGGCTCCTCTCATGAGACCCATCTGACCCTCTGTCACCCCACCCCGCATCTCGGGGGAACCTCACTACTGCTTGTACGCCCCCGCCCGGGACCTGGTCGTCGCGCTCGGACCGACCGTTGACGGGGCGGCCGAGGGGGTGGTGCAGCTCTCCTACCTGGGATGCGAGGTGACCTTGTATCTCCGGGTCGATCAGCATACGAACGTGATCACGGTGGGAAGCCACCGAGAGACCGCTGTCGTGGCCGACGGCCTCCGGCCCACGCGGCTGGACATCCCCGTGTCTTCGGGTTCCGTGTCCGTGGCGGTCTCCTGCCGCAGGCTCGACGAAGGCCAGATCGAGGTGCGTCTGGGAACCGCCGTTATCACTCTGGGATTCGGCGGGCTCGATATGCCGGACCGCGCTGGTGAAGGGCCCGCGTCCCTGTACGTCGAATACACCGCCAATCCAGACCACACGTTCCACGAGTCGCCTCGTGCCGAGTGGGTGGAACAGACCGCCCTCGACGTTCTGAAGCAGCATGACCCCGATGTCCTGTTCGTGCGCTTCAACCAGGCTGACCATGCCCAGGAGTTCCTTTACTGGCATGCGGTCCGAGGCACCTCCAGCGAACGAAGTCGCGCATGGCAGCAGATTCTGGACGTCTACGCCCGGATCGATGCCTCCGTGATGCGGCTCGCCCGGGCCGTCGGTGAGCACACGGAGTTCCTCTTCTTCTCCGACCACGGCATCGACTACGTCGAGACCCACCTGCGCCCGAACCACGTGCTGGAGGACCTCGGCCTCGCCGACCGCATGGTCTTCCAAGGTGACAGCAACTGCGCCTACCTGTACGCCGACGCACCTCTGCCGCCGGCGGAGAAGAAGCGCCTCGACCGGGCACTGCGCGCACTCGATCATTCCATCAGCGTGCTCACTCCAGCCGAACAGGACCAGTTGAAGTTGCCGGTAGGCAGCCCGCGGCTGGGCCATCTCACGGTGACCTGCGGCCCGCACACCGAATTCCAGTACAGCAACGCGACACCGAGCGAGAGCGTGGCGTCCGCATCACACGGTTACCTGCCCAGCGACTCAGCCATGAGTGGCTTCTTCCGCTGCTTCGGCCGGGTAGCAGCGCGGCTGGCTCCCCCCAGCGACATCACGGGGGCCTCAGCCGTGGTCCGCAGCATTTGGCGGCAAGCGGCGCGGGAGATGTGATCGTGCCGGAGAACCTTCCTTACGCATATGAGGTCGAGGGCCTGCACAAGCAGTTCGACGGATCCCCTAGGCCGGCCAATGGCGAGATCTCTTTTCACATCAAGCAGGGCGAATTCTTCGGGCTTCTGGGCAGCAACGGTGCGGGAAAGACAACCCTGATCAAGCAGATGATCGGACTGGTGCGACCGGACGGGGGGACGGTGAGACTGCTGGGGCGCGATGTCTTTACCCATCCTCGTTTCACGGCGGCCACGGTTGGCTACATGCCCCAGACTGCCTTCGCCCTGAACAGCCTGACCGTCAAAGAGGCGGTCTACTTCAGTGCACACCTCCGCGGTGTCGCCGCCAAGGCGGCCCGCCGGGAGCGTGACGCCCTGTTGGAATTGCTCGGCCTGACCCACCTGGCCGGCAAGGTCGCCCGACAGCTCTCCGGCGGAGAACGCCGACTACTGCAGATCGCGGTGACCTTGGTCGGATCACCGCCGGTGCTCATCTTGGATGAGCCCACCAACGAGTTGGACCCGTCTCGGCGCCGCCAGGTATGGCAGCTTTTCAGGGAACTGAACCAACGTGATGGTCACACAATAATCCTCATCACCCACAACGCCATCGAAGCGGAACAGGTGATCGAGCGGGTCGGAATCCTCAAGGAAGGTCGGCTCGTCGCGCTGGGCGCTCCGGCCGAGCTGAAGTCCTCGCTCCATTCCCAGGTACGCCTGTCGATCACGCTGGGCGACGCACAAGTGCACGGGCTGCCTGACTATGTCCGGGTGCAGTCCGAGCACCGCGGCAAGGTCGTTGCCCTGGTCGACTCCGCCGATCTGCCGCACCTGACCAAGGACGTGGACCTCACCCAGTTCCCCGAGTTCACAATGCACACAGCGACACTGGAAGACGTGTATGTCAGCTACGCATGACAAAAAGCTCGGACTGAGCTTCCTTGGGCAGGTCTGGGACCTGTTCAGGATTCAGCTCACCAACTGGCGGTGGTCCTGGCCTCAGATGGTGCTAACTGGTGTGCTTGCCCCTTTGGTCAGCATCGCCGCCTTGGGGCTCTTCGCCCGGAACTCTGGCCACGCCGCGACCGAATATGTCCTGACCGGCAGTGTCACCATGGCGATCCTGTTCGAGACTCAAAACAAAATCGCCAGCAACTTCGCGTTCATGCGCGGAAACGGCGCCTTCGAGTACTATGCCGCGCTGCCTGTCCGTCGCGAGGCTCTCATCTTTGCCACACTCGCAGCCTTCTCCATCCTGTCGCTGCCTGCCATCGCGGTCACCCTGCTGCTCGGCTCGGCCCTACTCGACGTCCCGCTCACGTTCTCGCCACTCGCCCCGCTGTGCCTCCTGCTCGCCCTGCTCCCTTCAGCCGGACTGGGGGCCTTCATCGGCAGCAGATCCGGAACCATCGAACAGGCTTCCTCTCTCAGCCTGGCCACCACGCTCCTCATGATGGCCGCAGGCCCGGTGGCAGTCCCACCAGAACTGCTGCCCGACGCACTGATCTGGATCGGCAACCTCAACCCGGCGGTCTACGCGGCCGACAGCCTGCGTCACTCCTTAACGGCACCCGACGCCTCCCGGGCCCTTGCTGACATGGCGATTCTTGCCATCTTCGCCGGCGCGGTGTGGGGCCTGACCAGCACACGTATGCACTGGCGTGCCCGCTATGGGCGCCGCGCCTCGTGACGCAACCATCGATCACTCATCACGAAGGGAAACACATCCATGACCGAGCAACAGTTCCTCGCAGTCCTCGCACCCCTGATCGAGGACATCACCGGGAACGCCTTCTCCCAGGAACAGCTGGACGTCACCTTCGGCGATCTGGACATCGACTCCCTCAACCAGATTGAGATCATCAGCCGTATCGAGGACGAGTTCGACTGCCAGATAGAGGACAGCACCCTGCGGACGATCCGTACGCCCCGCGGGCTGCTGGACCACATTTCGAAGTCCACCAGCCCCGCGTGATCCGAAACCACTCGGGCGACCGGCCTCGGTCACTGGCCTGGTTCGCGTGGTGGGCAGCGGCCCACGCCGGTCTGTTACTCGTCCTCGTCACCTTCCGGTGGGACGAACGGCTGAGCGAGATGCTCTGCGCCTGGAGGAGCAGCAGCGCGTCCAGTGCCCGGCTTCTCGAGGCACTGACCTCATGGGGCAACCCGTGGCCCGTGACCATCATTGCCGCCGGATCCGCGTGCTTCGCGCTGATCCGGCGGAACATCACAGCTGCCGCAGTCCTTTTGGTCATTCCGTACGCCGCCACAGTGAGCTGCAACCTGATCAAGGGATGGGTTGAACGACAGCGTCCGTCCTTGGATTGTGCCTCGATTCAAGCCGACGGCTTCAGTTTCCCCAGCGGACACGCGGTCGGTGTGACGACCGGATTCCTGCTGGCCGCGCTCTACTTCAGTTCCCAGATGCCGCGGGCCGTCTCCGCACTGATGCTGTTCCTTGCTGGGGTGAGCGCCGAACTCGTCGCGTGGAGCAGGGTCCTTCTCGGTGCGCACTTCAGTGTCGATGTGCTCGCTGGGCAACTCTTGGGCGCCGGCTGGCTGGCCGTCGCCGCCCTCGTGCTGCACCGCCAGTCAGTCAGCCGCTTGCAACGCGAGGCCTGTCAAGCAGGGTCGGACTCCCTGGACGAGCCCGTGTCATGATGACGCCGTGCCGTTCAACCACAACGATCATTACCATGACCTGTTACTTCGTGAACTCCCCGAATCATGCCGAAGGGCCCTTGAGGTGGGCTGCGGCACAGGGAGGTTCGCACAAAAACTAGCGGTTCGAGGAATCGAAGTAGATGCCATTGACGTAGATAATCACGTCGTCACCGCCGCACGAGAGAAGAATTCTACTCTCGCTCTCCCCAGGCAGATCCGCTTCCAGCGGGCAGATATCACACGCCTAACCTTGACGCCGGACACGTACGACTACATCGCGTGCTTGGCCAGCATCCATCACGCCCCCTTTGAGACAGTGCAGAAGCTGCGCGCATCGCTCACCGCGAACGGCGTCTTGGTGATCCTCGGCTGCTACCGAGAAGCAACACTATGGGACCACACCGTAAGCCTTCTGGTCGTACCTGTGAACGCTATTTGGCGTGCTGCGGTGTTCTTCCGAGAGAGCTGGTCAGGAAGCCGTGCCGATCGGGGCACGCAGTCTCCTTCAGCACCTGTGGCGCCCCCTTCGATGTCGCTTGCGGAGATCCGAGAAGACAGTGCTGAATATCTTCCAGGCAGGCGGATTCGACGCCTCCTCTTCTGGAGATATCTTCTGGTCTTTCACAACATGAAGGCAGGGCTGGGAAGTGATTAGCAGCCGGACACACATGATCTCTCAGCCACCGAGAAGATACGCCCTGGGGGCCACCTGCGTTACGTTCAACGACGTGGGACGTGTCCTTATTGCGCGCCGCCGCTCCCCGGAACGCTGGGAGCTGCCCGGCGGCTTGGTGGATCCGGGCGAGGCATTCCATGATGCCGCCACTCGCGAGACTTACGAGGAGACCGGGGTCCACGTCAAAGTCCACGGCCTGGTGGGCGTCTACCAGCATCCGAGCCGGGGCATCCTCGCAGGCATCTTCATCGCCACAGCCGTGTCGGGGGAACCTCGCCCAACAGCGGAATCCAGTGCCGCCGAGTGGGCGGACGTGGAGGATGCTCTCACGCGACTGCACCCCCTCTATCGACCGCGCCTTGAAGACGCCCTCACAGCCAGGGCTTCCGTGACGCTCCGCGTCCATGAAGGAACGGAGGTCCTCTCACTCTTCGAGGCCACACACGTCTGACGGAACCGCTCGCCGCCGGGCTGCGATGTCGAGAACCACCTGCGTCTCCTCGGCGGACCTCGCGAGGCCAGGGGTCGGCCGCCAGCCGTTCGACGCAACGCTCTCTGGCCATCGACGGAGTCCACATCTGAAGTGGCAATCAACCCGAAAATGCAAAGTCAACCTGCGCAGATCTGGGCCGCACTGACCAACACGTTTCTTCATCCCGCAGCTCAGAGCCGGATCCCGATGCAGCAACAATCGGGATCGGACACACGGCGGCCTCCCGGGCGGTCCCGGCGGCGGGCGGCAGGCCCCTGCCGTCACCGGCCGGGGCCGGTGGCCACCGGACGGGACGGCGAGGGCAGGCCCCACTCGCTCCAGGAGCCGTCGTACACCGCCAGGTCCCGGTAGCCGGCGAGGTCGGCGCCCAGGGCCAGGACACACGCGGTCACCCCGGAGCCACAGCTGAAGCGGAGGCGTTCGCGGCCGCCCGCGGCCGCCCCGAAGGCCGCGCGCAGTTCCCCGGGCGGGCGCATCAGGCCGTCGGGGCGCTGGAGTTGGCCGAACGGGAGGCTGACGGCGCCCGGCATGTGGCCGCCGCGCAGGCCCGGACGGGGTTCGGGGGCGGTGCCCTCGAAACGCTCGCGGGTACGGGCGTCCAGTACGGCCGAGTCCGGGTCGACCAGGGCCGCGGCGACGGCCTCGGCGTCGATCAGCAGCCCCGGACGGGGCCGGGCGGTGAAGGAGCCGCGCGGGCCCTCGTACCGCGGGCCGGTGGTCTCGACGGGCAGTCCGGCCGCCGTCCAGGCGGGCAGGCCGCCGTCCAGGACGGCGGCCCGGTCGAAGCCCGTGGCGCGCAGCATCCACCAGGCGCGGGCGCTGGAGTAGAGGCCGGCGCCGTCGTAGACGACGACGGTGTCGGTGTCGTGGAGGCCGAGGGAGCGCATCGCCTCGGTGAAGGCGGCGGGGCCGGGCATGGTGTGCGGGACGGGGGCCGCGTGGTCGGAGAGGTGGCCGTCCAGGTCGAAGGGGCGGGCGCCCGGAATGCGACGTCCGGCGGCGCGGTGGACGCCGACGGAGGCGTCGAGGACGACCAGTCCGGGGGCGCCCAGCCGGGCCGCGAGCCAGTCGGCGCCGACCAGCGGTCCCGGGTGCGCGGGCCCGGGCTCGCGGGACCCCGGCCGGCCGGACCGGACAGGTCCGCACCCCGCGCGGTCGGGCTCGGGACGGCCGGGCTCGGGCTCGGGACGGCCGGGCTCGGGCAGGGGACGGCCGGGCTCGGGCAGGGGCATGGGCATGGGCATGGCGGCACCTCCTGGAGGCTCGCGGGCGGTGTCACGGCCCGCCAGCGGTACGACGCGGTCGGCCCCATCCTGCGGCGCGCCCCCGCCGGGCCTTCAACCGCCCCGGGCGGCGGCCCGGGCGGGGAGCCGGCACCCCCTTCCGGCCACGGCACTAGTAGTGCTTGGTCAGGTCCGTATTGGGGTGGGTATGTCGCGGTGACAGGTGGGGCAGGCGCCGTTCCATGTCGCGAGAAGGGTTTGTAGCTCGCGGATGATCCGGTAGAGGGTCAGGCCAGCGCCGTGTCTTTTGGGGCTCTGGCCAGTCGTTGCAGGGTGCAGAAGGCGTGCGCGACGGAGACGAGGGTGACGTGGTGGTGCCAGCCGTTCCAGGTGCGGCCCTCGAAGTGGGCCAGGCCCAGGGCCTGCTTCATCTCGCGGTAGTCGTGTTCGATGCGCCAGCGGAGCTTGGCCAGGCGGACCAGGGTGGTCAGCGGGGTGTCGGCGGGCAGGTCGGAGAGCCAGAACTGGACCGGCTCGGCCTGGCCTGCTGGCCACTCGGCCAGGAGCCAGCACTCCGGCAGTTCCGGTCCGTCAACAGTCTGGCGGACCTCGCGTCCGGCAGGCCGGATCCGCAAGGCCACGAACCGCGAGTACATCCGCTTGAAGCCGCTGCGGCCCGTGCCGGGCCGGGATCCCTCACGCCACTGCACCGGCTTCGCCGCCTTCCGGCCGGCCGCGATGACCAGCTGTTTCACCGACTGCGGCTTGTCGGGGTACTTCGCCACCGGCGGGCGCCCGGTCCCGGAGTACGGCTCGGCGACCGGCACCGCGGGGCCGGGCTGGGCCGAGAGGGTGGTGGAGATGCCCACGACGTAGTTGAGGCCGCGGGCCTGCAGGCCGTGCCGGAAGGCCGCGGCGTCGCCGTATCCGGCGTCCGCAATGGCCAGCGGCACCTCGATGCCCCACGAGCGGGTCTCATCCAGCATGTCCAGGGCCAGCTGCCATTTCTCCACATGCCCGATGTCGTCGGGGATACCGCAGGCGGTGCGGCGGGCGACCTTGTCCGGATCCGCCTTCACCGACCCGGGCGCCCAGGTCTCGGGCAGGAACAGCCGCCAGTCGACCGCCGCCGAGGCATGATCCGAAGCCATGTGCAGGGAGACGCCCACCTGGCAGTTGGTGACCTTGCCCGCGGTGCCGGTGTACTGCCGCGACACACACGCCGAGGCATTGCCGTCCTTGAGGAACCCGGTGTCGTCGAAGACCAGCACGGTGGGCCGGATCGCCCTTTCCATCCTCCAGGCCAGCCGGGCCCGCACATGCGCCGGATCCCACGGACTGGTGGTGATGAAGTGGGCCAGGGCCTGACGGTTCCCGTCCTCGCCCAGCCGGGCGGCCATCGGCTCGACCGACTTGCGCTGCCCGTCGGTCAGCAGCCCACGCAGGTAGACCCGCCCCCACCGACGCTGATCATTCCGCGCGAACGGCTCGAAAACCTCCGCCGCGAAATCCTCCAGATCACACCGCACCGCGGCCAAGTCCTCAGGCGTCACACCCGATCAACGACACAGCCACTCAACTGGACACGCCACCAAAGACTGAACCTGACCAAGCCCTACTAGGCTCCCGCGCAGCCGCCCGGCCGGGCGTAGACGGCGATCCGAGCGCCCCGCACGTCGGTGACCGAGCAGAGGTCGAAGCTTCCGGCCAGCACCTCCCGCTTGGCCTCCTCGCGCGGGTACGGGTCCAGGGGCTGGCCCACCGGGTCCTGCAGGGCGATCACCCGGGGCGAGGCGAGGAGGGCGGCGCGGATGTCTTCCGGGGGCAGCTCGGTGCCCTGGAGGCTGTGCGAGGCGGCCGGGCCGGCGGCGAGGGCGGCGTCGCGCAGGCCCGCGTAGACGTCGGGCGAGGACAGCAGCCACTCGCGCCGGCGGGAGGGCATGAACACCACCGTGTCCCCCGGGCGGGCCCGCTCCCGCACCTCGGCGGCCACCGCGAGGACGTCGTCCTTGCGGCTCTCCGGGGTGCGCAGCCACACCGACCAGACGCCGAACGGCACGAGCAGGGCGCCGGCCAGCACCCACGGCCACCATCCGCGGGCGGCGGCGAGCCGGGCGCCGGCCAGTAGGGCGGGCCCGGCCAGCGCGTAGAGCACGTACCGGTCGACATACCAGGGTTTGACCAGCGAGACCGCCATGAGCAGTCCGGGCGGGAGCAGGACCAGGGGCAGGGCGACCCGTACGAGGTCCTTGGGGGCGCCCCGCGCGAGGAGCAGGGAGGCGGCGCCCACCACGGCGTAAGCGGCCCAGTCCTGCCAGCTCGGCCGGCCGAGCCAGCCGAGCTGCTGCGGCGCCTGGCGCACGCTGACCACGGCGAGCGGCAGCAGCAGGGCCGCGACGGTCGCGGCGCTCCACCGCCATCCGCGCGCGTGGCGGGCGGTGAAGGCGTGGGCGAGCAGCGCCAGCGCGGCGAACTCGTGCAGCCAGCAGCCGATCAGCAGGACGGCGCTGTAGGCGACCCAGCGTTCGCGGAGCATCAGGTACGTGGACCACACCACGGCGGCCGCGACGAGTGCGTACGAGCGGCCCTCCTGCGCGTACGCCTGGACGGGCGGGAGGACGGCGTACACGCAGCCGGCGAGGAGCGCGGCCCGCTCCCCCACGAGCCGGTGCGCGACGGCGGCCACGCCCGCGGCGGCGAGGGCGGTGGCGGCGACGGAGGGCAGCCGCAGTGCCCACAGGCCGCCGTCCCAGACCTGGAACACTCCGTGCATGAGGACGTAGTACAGGCCGTGCACGGCGTCGACCCGGCCGAGGAGATCGAGGATCGCGCCGGGCGCGCGGTGCGCCACCTGCCAGGTGACGGACTCGTCGCGCCACATGCTGCCGCCCCGCTCCAGGCCCCAGAGGCCGAGGGCCGCGGCGAGCAGCGGCGGGAGCGTCCGCCATGGCGCGATGCGTCGGATGGCGGCCTCCTGAAGCTGTCGGATCGAGGGTGCGGACTCCATACTCGGGGGTGGACCCGAGTGTCTGCGGAGGTGGGTGTGCGCGCGTTCCGGGCAGTGGCGGCGGTGCTTCTGGGTGGGGTGGTCCTGGCGGGGTGCGGACCGTCCGATTCCGGTGGTGGCGACGACGCGCCGCCGCAGGGCTCCACGGGGGCGGGCGCGAGCGCCGGCGCGCGTACGAGCACGGGCGCGGCCCCCGACACAGGCGCGAGCCCCGGCGCGAGTGCGGTGCCCGCCCCCGGCGAGACCCTGGTCCGGGTCACCCGCAGCGGGGGCTTCGCGGGCGAGACCCACACGCTCATCGTGAAGGGTGACGGGTCCTGGTCCCGGCTGGACGCGAAGGCGAAGCCGGAAGGCACCGGAAGGCTGTCGGAGCCGGAGCTGGCGGCGCTGCGCACCGCGCTCCGGGAGGCGGACTTCGCCCGTCAGCCCAGGATCGCCACGGGCGGCCCCACGGTCTACGACGGCTTCTTCTACGCCTTCGTGCACGGCGGGTACGAGGTCGCGGGCGACCAGGGGTCCCTGCCGCCGGCCCTGACGAAGGTGGCGGAGGCGCTGCCGCCGTTCACCCGGGACTGAGTTCCCGCGGCGGCCGGACCGGGAGTCCGCGCGGCCGGGCGCACCGCTGCCCGCCCGCCGGAATCCGGTCCCGTGGCGGGGCGCACACCCGGTACAACCCATTCCATTTACTCAGGTCCACCGCATATGCCGTGACCGAACCCCACGTAGCCGCAGGCCGGAGCCTCCTCTACGCTGCACCCCATTCAGCGGGATCTTCAGGGGCGGACATGGAACAGACACACACCACCCACACCGGCGCCGCGGCAACACCCGGTGCCCAGCGGCGTGTGCTCGTCGTCGAGGACGACCGCACCATCGCGGAGGCCATCTCGGCCCGGCTGCGCGCCGAGGGTTTCCAGGTGCAGACGGCCGCCGACGGCCCGGCGGCCGTCGCCGCGGCGGAGAGCTGGCTGCCCGAGCTGCTGGTCCTCGACGTCATGCTGCCCGGCTTCGACGGGCTGGAGGTCTGCCGCCGGGTCCAGGCGCAGCGCCCGGTCCCGGTGCTGATGCTCACCGCCCGGGACGACGAGACCGACCTGCTGGTCGGGCTGGGAGTCGGCGCCGACGACTACATGACGAAGCCCTTCTCCATGCGCGAGCTGGCCGCGCGCGTCCATGTGCTGCTGCGGCGGGTGGAGCGGGCCACGATCGCCGCCCACACCCCGCGCGGCGCCACCCTGCGCCTGGGCGACCTGGAGATCGACCACGCGCAGCGCCGGGTGCGGGTGCAGACCGAGGACGTCCACCTGACCCCGACCGAGTTCGACCTGCTGGTGTGCCTGGCCGGGACTCCGCGGGCGGTGCTGTCCCGGGAGCAGTTGCTGGCCGAGGTCTGGGACTGGGCCGATGCCTCGGGCACCCGGACCGTCGACAGCCACATCAAGGCCCTGCGGCGCAAGATCGGCGCCGAGCGGATCCGTACGGTCCACGGCGTCGGGTACGCCCTGGAGACCCCGGCCCAGCCGTGAACGGCCGGGCCGAGGGACCACCGCGGCGCCGGCGGCACACCGGCGGGCTGCGGCCCTTCTCGCCGTTCTCGATCAAGACCAAGCTCGGCACGCTCGTGGTGGTCTCGGTCTTCATCACCACCGGCCTGCTGCTGGTGGCCCTGCGCACCGACACCGAGCTGCGGTTCATCACCGTCTTCTCGGTGATCGCCTCGATGCTGATCACGCAGTTCGTCGCGCACAGCCTCACGGCGCCGCTGGACGACATGACGACGGTGGCCCGGGCGATATCCCACGGCGACTTCACCCGGCGGGTGCGAGGCGCCGGACGCCGCGACGAGCTGGGCGACCTGGCCTCCACCATCAACCTGATGGCGGACGACCTGGAGGCCGTGGACCGGCACCGCAAGGAACTCGTCGCCAACGTCTCGCACGAGCTGCGCACACCGATCGCCGCGCTGCGCGCGGTGCTGGAGAACGTCGTCGACGGGGTCTCCGCCGCCGACCCGGAGACCATGCGCACCATGCTGAAGCAGACCGAGCGCCTCGGCCGGCTCGTGGAGACCCTGCTGGACCTGTCCCGGGTGGACAACGGGGTGGTGCCACTGCGGGCCCGCCGCTTCGAGGTGTGGCCGTACCTGTCCGGGGTGCTGAAGGAGTCGGGGCTGGCGGCCGCCGGCCGGCCGGGGCTGCTCTCCGGTTCCGGTGGGCACACCCGCAACGACGTCCACCTCCACCTGGACGTCTTCCCGCCCGACCTGTGCGCGTACGCCGACGCCGAGCGGCTGCACCAAGTGGTGGCCAACCTGATCGACAACGCGGTCAAGCACAGCCCGCCGCACGGCCGGGTCACCGTCCGGGCCCGGGCCGGGGAGCCGCCGGACAGCCTGGCGCTGGAGGTCCGCGACGAGGGGCCCGGGATCCCGGAGGCCGAGCGCCACCGGGTCTTCGAGCGGTTCAACCGGGGCAGCGCCCGCAGCGGCGACGGCGGCACCGGTCTGGGCCTGGCGATCGCCCGCTGGGCCGTGGAGCTGCACGGCGGGCGGATCGGGGTGGCCGAATCGTCTCGGGGCTGCCGCATCCTCGTCACGCTTCCGGGCAGCTCATAGGTCCCGTGTTGACGTAGGGTTCGACTGGAAAGGACATGATCTCGGCCACACGTACCCGGGGTCCGTCAGGGGTGCGAAGCCAAGAGGCCGCAACCTGGCTGCCTCCTACCCGAACCAGGCTGGTTTCCCGCCATTCCACGTCACGAAACCCGCCGTTCGATGTGACCTGCATGACGTAAGTCCCGCCCGGCCTGCATGCAGCGGCCGAGGAGGCGTAGCCTTTATTCCCGCTGTCCATACCTTGTGAAGCGGAAGAGGGCGGTTGCCGCCGTGTCGCCACAGTCCCCCAGTAACTCGAGCACCACGACCGAAGCAGCAGAGGGCGGGAAGAACCCTGCCTCAGGCTTCGGCGCGAATGAGTGGCTCGTCGACGAGATCTATCAGCAGTACCTCCAGGACCCGCAGTCGGTCGACCGGGCCTGGTGGGACTTCTTCGCCGACTACAAGCCGGGGGGCGCTGCCGCTCCGGTGACGTCGGCCGGTCCCGACAAGTCCACGCCGACGGACGGCGCCTCCGCACAGGCCGCCACCGCCGTCGCCCGGGCCCCGCAGGTCGCCGACGCCGCCACGGGGGCGGCGGACGCCGCGCCCGCGCGCACGGCGACGCCGACTCCTCCGCCCGTGTCAGCTCCTGCCCCTGCTCCTGCCATCCCCTCTGGTGCCCCTGCTGTGACTGTCACCTCCCAGGCCCCGGCCGCCGCACCGGCCGCGCCCGCCCCCGTAGCGCCTCAGAAGGCCGCGCCCCCCGTTGCGAGCACCGGCTCCACCGGAGCGGCTGGCGCCGCGCCCGCCACCGAGGCCCCCGCGGGCCCCGAGCTGGTGACGCTCCGCGGCCCGGCGGCAGCCGTGGCCAAGAACATGAACGCCTCCCTCGACGTCCCGACGGCCACCTCCGTCCGCGCCGTCCCGGTGAAGCTGCTGTTCGACAACCGCATCGTCATCAACAACCACCTGAAGCGGGCCCGGGGCGGGAAGATCTCCTTCACGCACCTCATCGGCTACGCCATGGTCCAGGCCATCAAGGCCATGCCGTCGATGAACTACTCCTTCGCGGAGAAGGACGGCAAGCCGACCCTGGTCAAGCCCGACCACGTGAACTTCGGCCTCGCCATCGACCTGGTGAAGCCCAACGGCGACCGCCAGCTCGTCGTCGCCGGCATCAAGAAGGCCGAGACCCTCAACTTCTTCGAGTTCTGGCAGGCCTACGAGGACATCGTCCGCCGCGCCCGCGTCGGCAAGCTGACGATGGACGACTTCACCGGCGTGACCTGCTCCCTCACCAACCCCGGCGGCCTGGGCACCGTCCACTCCGTGCCCCGTCTGATGCCCGGACAGTCGGTCATCATGGGCGTCGGTTCCATGGACTACCCCGCCGAGTTCCAGGGCACCTCGCAGGACACCCTGAACAAGCTGGGCATCTCCAAGGTCATGACCCTGACCTCGACCTACGACCACCGGGTCATCCAGGGCGCGGCCTCCGGCGAGTTCCTGCGCATCGTCGCGAACCTGCTCCTCGGCGAGGACGGCTTCTACGACTCCGTCTTCGAGTCGCTGCGGATCCCGTACGAGCCGGTCCGCTGGAACCGCGACATCGACGCCAGCCACGACGACGACGTCACGAAGGCCGCCCGGGTCTTCGAGCTGATCCACTCCTACCGGGTCCGCGGCCACGTCATGGCCGACACCGACCCGCTGGAGTACAAGCAGCGCAAGCACCCCGACCTCGACATCACCGAGCACGGCCTCACCCTGTGGGACCTGGAGCGCGAGTTCGCCGTCGGCGGCTTCTCCGGCAAGTCCATGATGAAGCTGCGCGACATCCTCGGCGTGCTGCGCGACTCGTACTGCCGCACCACCGGCGTCGAGTTCATGCACATCCAGGACCCGAAGCAGCGCCGCTGGATCCAGGACCGCATCGAGCGGCCGCACACCAAGCCGGAGCGCGAGGAGCAGCTGCGCATCCTGCGCCGCCTGAACGCCGCCGAGGCCTTCGAAACCTTCCTGCAGACGAAGTACGTCGGCCAGAAGCGCTTCTCCCTGGAGGGCGGCGAGTCCGTCATCCCGCTGCTCGACGCCGTCATCGACTCGGCCGCCGAGGCCCGGCTCGAAGAAGTCGTCATCGGCATGGCCCACCGCGGCCGCCTGAACGTCCTGGCGAACATCGTCGGCAAGTCGTACGCGCAGATCTTCCGCGAGTTCGAGGGCAACCTCGACCCGAAGTCCATGCACGGCTCCGGCGACGTCAAGTACCACCTCGGCGCCGAGGGCACCTTCACCGGCCTCGACGGCGAGCAGATCAAGGTCTCGCTCGTCGCGAACCCCTCGCACCTGGAGGCGGTCGACCCGGTTCTGGAGGGTGTCGCCCGCGCCAAGCAGGACGTCATCAACAAGGGCGGCACGGACTTCACGGTCCTCCCGCTCGCGCTCCACGGGGACGCGGCCTTCGCCGGCCAGGGTGTCGTCGCCGAGACGCTGAACATGTCGCAGCTGCGCGGCTACCGCACCGGCGGCACCGTGCACGTGGTCATCAACAACCAGGTCGGCTTCACCGCCGCCCCGGAGTCCTCGCGTTCCTCCATGTACGCGACCGACGTGGCCCGCATGATCGAGGCGCCGATCTTCCACGTGAACGGCGACGACCCGGAGGCCGTCGTCCGCGTCGCACGGCTCGCCTTCGAGTTCCGCCAGGCGTTCAACAAGGACGTGGTCATCGACCTCATCTGCTACCGCCGCCGTGGCCACAACGAGTCCGACAACCCGGCCTTCACGCAGCCGCTGATGTACGACCTGATCGACAAGAAGCGCTCGGTGCGCAAGCTCTACACCGAGTCGCTCATCGGTCGCGGCGACATCACCCTGGAAGAGGCCGAGCAGGCGCTCCAGGACTTCCAGGGCCAGCTGGAGAAGGTCTTCGCGGAGGTCCGCGAGGCCGCCACGCAGCCCGCCGTCTCCGCGGCGCCGACGCCGGACCAGGCCGACTTCCCGGTCTCGGTGAACACCGCGATCTCCCAGGACGTCGTCAAGCGGATCGCCGAGTCCCAGGTCTCCATCCCCGAGGGCGTCACCGTCCACCCGCGTCTGCTGCCGCAGCTCCAGCGCCGCGCGGCGATGATCGACGAGGGCACCATCGACTGGGGCATGGGCGAAACCCTCGCCTTCGGCTCGCTGCTGATGGAGGGCACCCCGGTCCGGCTGTCCGGCCAGGACTCCCGCCGCGGCACCTTCGGCCAGCGCCACGCGGTGCTCATCGACCGCGAGACGGGCGAGGACTACACCCCGCTGCTGTATCTCTCGGACGACCAGGCCCGCTACAACGTCTATGACTCGCTGCTCTCCGAGTACGCGGCCATGGGCTTCGAGTACGGCTACTCGCTGGCCCGTCCGGACGCGCTGGTGCTGTGGGAGGCCCAGTTCGGTGACTTCGTCAACGGCGCCCAGACCGTCGTCGACGAGTTCATCTCCTCGGCCGAGCAGAAGTGGGGCCAGACCTCCGGCGTCACCCTCCTGCTCCCCCACGGCTACGAGGGCCAGGGCCCGGACCACTCGTCCGCCCGCCCGGAGCGCTTCCTCCAGCTGTGCGCGCAGAACAACATGACGGTCGCGATGCCGACCCTGCCGTCGAACTACTTCCACCTGCTGCGCTGGCAGGTGCACAACCCGGCCCACAAGCCGCTGGTCGTCTTCACCCCGAAGTCGATGCTCCGCCTGAAGGCCGCGGCGTCGAAGGCGGAGGAGTTCACGAGCGGTTCGTTCCGTCCGGTCATCGGTGACTCCACCGTGGACGCGAACGCGGTCCGCAAGGTCGTCTTCTGCGCCGGCAAGGTCTACTACGACCTGGAGGCCGAGCGCGAGAAGCGCGGCATCACGGACACGGCGATCATCCGCATCGAGCGCCTGTACCCGCTGCCGGGTGCCGAGCTCCAGGCCGAGATCGCCAAGTTCCCGAACGCGGCGAAGTACATCTGGGCCCAGGAGGAGCCGGCGAACCAGGGTGCGTGGCCGTTCATCGCGCTGAACCTGATCGACCACCTCGACCTGGCGGTCGGCGCGGACGTCCCGGCGGGCGAACGCCTGCGGCGCATCTCGCGCCCGCACGGCTCGTCGCCGGCGGTGGGCTCCGCGAAGCGCCACCAGGCGGAGCAGCAGCTCCTGCTGAACGAGGTCTTCGACGCGTAATCCCCGCAGCACCAGGAAGGCCCGGCCCCGCAAGGGGCCGGGCCTTCCGGCATTCCCCGCGCCAAGGCGTCTCCCCCCCTGCGACGAGCGATCCCGTTCACCCGGGCCCGGGTCGCGCCCGCCGTCGCCAGCATGCGCGCCAGGTGCGCCAGGTGCGCCAGGTGCGCCAAGAACGGCGCGCCCACGGTCGACCGCTTCGCGGCCTCCGCCTGCCGGATCGGCAACTACCGTGCGCGTTCGCATGCTTACGGAAAGAGACGGCCTTCTTTTTGTGCGCACAGGGAAACCGATAGGGCCCGGATTCCGGAAGTCTCCGACATGACAAGCGATCCCCCAGCAGCCTCACCCTCGTCCAGCCCAGGCCAGGTGCCGGCCATCAGCCCGGAGCTCCTCGACCGTGCTCGCGCCGGCTGGGAGCGCTTCGTTGCCTCCCTTGAGGAATCATCCGATGACTGAACGGTACGAGTACCTTCCTCACCCCCTGCTGCGCCGCCGTGTACGCGATGTCACGTCCGGGATCGAGGGCGAGCTCATGGCTGTGATCAGCGAGGACGTCTCGGACTCGGTCCATCCCCTCTGGGTGGACCTGGCCTATGTCCGGGGGCCGTCCGGCCGCGAATTCTCCACTGCGGTCGACAACATCGAGTCAGCCGACCTTCCCCCCGGGTCACCACACCTGACCGGCCGGCACGAACCGGACAGACGAGGGGACGGACGGGCTCCCGAACATCCCTGACCACCGCCCCGGCGAAACACCGCCCACCGCAGCCGGTGTGCCGCGATGTGGCACACCCGTGCGGAGTTCGCCTGCACCGTTCGCAGCACGGCGGGGCGGCGCCTCGCGCCCCGCTCCCCAGAGGGCGGGTGGGCAACCACCGGCTCGGGTGGTGGGGCCGGGGGGTGGGGGCGCCGAGTACGCAGGCACGCGTACCCGCCCCTCCCCCGCCCGCGTCGGCGCCCCGTACCGCCCTTACGGCTGTGGCTCGAAGTCCCAGTACGGTCTGGAGCGTTGTTTCGCCGAGACCGTATGGACGTGTTGGGCGCCCAGGGTGCGGGTCAGGCCCTTGATGCCCGCGTCCTCGTGTGTGCCGGCCTCCGTGTCCTCGCGTACGGACCGCAGGTCAGCGGCCAGGGCGATCTGAGCGCTCAGGGTCATCGGGTGCTCGGGGCCCAGGACCCGCTCGGCCGTGCGCAGGGTTTCCCGGCTCAGGTCCAGGGCGTCCTCCAGTCGGCCGTTGATGTTGCGGTGTCCGGTGGCGTTGAGGGCGCAGCCGAGGGTCCAGGGGTGCCGGCTGCCGAGTGCGCCGCGCATGCCGACCAGCGCCTGCTCGGCCAGGGAGAGGCCCTCGGCGCGTTCGCCCTGGGCGCGCAGGACCAGGCCGAGGTTGCCGACCGTGCCGATGCTGTACGGGTGGGCGAGGCCGAGCTGCGACTGGTAGCCGCGGACCACGTCCTCGGAGATCCGGCGGGCCTCGCCGATGTCGCCGTACTCCCTGAGGTAGGTGGCGTAGTCGGAGGCGACCATCAGCGTCCACGGGTAGTCGACGCCGAAGACGCGGGTCGCGCGTTCCCAGACGGTGCGCAGGCGCAGGCCGGCCCCCGGGATGTCGCCGGAGCGGCGCAGGCACAGGCCGAGGTTGTGTTCGGCGCGCAGGGTCTGGGGGTGGCCGAGTCCGAGTACCTGGGTGTTGAGTTTGACGCCCTGTTCCTGCCGGGTCTGGGCCTCTCGGTAGCGGCCCATGAGCCGGAGTCCCATGGCGCACGCGATGCCGGAGGCGAGGGTGGAGATGTGCAGGGGCATCAGGACGCGTTCGCGGCGGCGCAGGGTGTCCAGGTCGAGGTCGTAGGCGTCCTGGTAGCGGCCGAGCAGCCGGTAGGTGGCGGCGAGGTTGTTCTGGGCGTCGAGGGTGATGGAGTCGTCCTCGCCGAGCAGTTCGCGGTAGGTGGCGAGGCAGTGCTCGAAGATCTCGCGGGCGGGTTCGAACTTGGCGATGCAGAGTAGGACGCCGCCGTAGGCGCTGGTGGCGCGCAGGCTCTCCAGGTCCTGGTCGCCGCGTTCGCCGGTGAGCCGGTCGGCGACGGCCCGGGTGAGGGTCTCGGCGCGGCGGAACAGGCCGAGGTTGCGCAGGGAGTTGCCGTACTGGTAGCTGAGCTCTCGGACCTTGGGGTGGTCCTCGCCGAGCCTGGCCCGCCAGATCTGGTCGGTCTCCTCGCACAGGTGCAGGCAGGTGCGGTATTCGCCGGCGAGGATCAGGTAGCGCAGGCAGTGCAGCAGGAAGTTCTGGATCCGCGGGTTGCTGCTGGTGATGGCGCCGGAGGGGAGGAGGTGGGGGACGAGTTCGGCGTAGCGGGGCCAGAGCCGGGAGTCGGAGGGCCGGCCGGGGTCGGCGGCGGCGAGGACCTGGCGGACCGCCCGGGCGAGTGGCTCGGCCTCCTCCTCGGAGAGGTCCTCGCGGACGATGCCGTGGACCATGCGGTGGAGCTGTACGGTCTCCAGCCCGCCGCCGCCCTCCTCCACGGGGAGGTCGGAGTACTCCAGTCGTACGACGGAGAACTGGACGAGCTTGTTGAGCGCGCCGTTCCACCGGATCTGGTCGTTGATGAGGCCGGCGAGCTGTTCGGGCACGTCGTCGGCGGGGAATTCGCGCAGCAGGCGCAGGGGGACCGGGCCGGGGGCGAAGAACACGAACAGCCGCAGCAGGGCGAGGGCGTCGGGGAAGTTCTCCCGGACGTTGTTGAGGAGTATGGCGAGGGCGGTGGGGAAGGGCAGCGGGTAGTCCTCGGAGACGGTGACGGCCTCGCGGGAGTCCATCCGGCGCTGGAGGAGGGCGAGGTAGTCGCCGACGGGCAGCGGGGAGTCGGCGAGCCAGCCTGCGGTCTGGTCGAGGGCGAGCGGGTAGTCCTCCAGGGCCTCGGCGAGCTGGTCGGCCTCGTCGGCGGTGAGGCGCAGGGCGCGGCGGCGGATGAAGGTGATCGATTCGGGGCGGGCGTAGAGGGGGACCTCGACGAGGCTGGTGTGCCGGGCGGCCCATTCGCGGTTGCGGGAGGTGATGATGACGTCGCCGGAGCCGCCCGAGGGGAGCAGGTCGATGAGGTCGTCGGGGTTGTCGCAGCCGTCGAAGACCATCAGCCACCGGCTGAACGGGGTTCCGCGGCGCAGCGCTTCGAGGACGGCCCTGATCTGCTCGCCGTAGCTGCCGGCGCCTCGGGGGAGGCCGAGGGCGGGGGCGAGTTCGGCGAGGCGTTCGCGCAGGGTGGGGCGGTCCTCGGCGGGGACCCACCACACGACGTCGTACTCGGAGGCGAAGCGGTAGGCGTATTCGGTGGCGACCTGGGTCTTGCCGACGCCGGAGAGGCCGAGGAGGGTGACGGTGGACGCGCCGGGCGGTGCTTCGGCGAGGGCCTGGCGCAGGGTGCCGATGACGTCGTTGCGGCCGGTGAAGCGGGGGTTGCGGCGCGGGACGCGGCCCCAGATCTCGGGCGGGTCGTTGGGGAAGCGGGGGCCGCGGCGGCCGGTTTCGGTGCCGATGCGGTCGGTGGGCAGTTCGAGTCGGCGCAGTACGCGGTATTCGGCCTCGTAGGCGTCGAGGCCCCACAGGTCGGTCTTCTCCAGTACGGCGACGGCGCTGGGCAGGGGCGCGTCGGTGAGGCAGACGGCGGCGAATCGGTCCGGGTGGGCGTCGGTGACCGCGCGCAGGGCGGTGTTCCACTCGTCGTCGGTGTGGGTGCCGGCGGAGAAGTAGCGTTCGCTGAGGACGAGGAGGACGCGGCTGCCGGAGCGGGCGAGGTCGTCCAGGGCCTGGGTGAGGCCGGGGCTGTTCTGCGGGTCCCAGCGCTGGAGGGCGACGCGGTGGCCGTGTTCCTCCAGGCGGTGGGCGATCCACACGGCCCAGGGGCGGTTGAAGCCCGCGAAGCTGATGACGAAGCGCTGGGGCCGCTGGGGTTGCTGCGGCAGGAGAGGCTGCTGGGGCTGTTGCGGTTGGGGAGGCTGTTGCGCCGATTCGCGGTCCTGCCGGCTACCGGTGGTCATGCGGCCGTCTCCCTGGGCTGCGGGCGGTGGACGGGACTGAAAAGGTACCGCAGCGGACGGCCCGTCAGACCTTGGCGAACGGGGCGAGTTCGGGGTGTTCCTCGCACCAGGCGCGGCGTTCGCGGTCGACGGTACGACGGGCCGCGGCGTGCTGGTCGCCGGGGGGCGGGAGCTCGTCCATGGCCCGTTCGGCGGCGGCCATGGCGTCGGTGAACTCCCGTCCCGCCGTGGTCAGTCGGTCGTGTGCGCGCAGGGCGGGGAGGACGGCGGCGACCTGGGCGCGGATGCGGGCGTGCTGGGCCCAGGCGCCGCGGGCTCCGTAGAGCGCGGCGCGCTGCCAGTACCCGGCCAGCGCCAGGTGGGCGTAGGTGCCGTGCAGGAGTCCCTCCAGGGGGCGGGGGTCGCTGCGCCAGGGGGCCCAGTGGCGGGGCGCGGCGTCGGCGGTGTGCAGGGTCAGGACGTCGGCGAGGGCGGTCAGTTTGCCGTGCTGCACCTCGTGGACGAGGGTCGCGGCGAGAGCGGGCGGGGCCTGTGCGCGGGCGAGCACGGATCCGGCGGCCGCGGGCAGGGTGGCGCCGCTGGAGCGGGACCCGCCGGCCAGCGGTACGAGGGAGCGCAGCAGTTGTACGGTCTCCTCCGCGCGGACGGTGTCGTAGCGCTGGAGCAGGGTGAGCGCGCCGGACCACTGGGTGTCCCACCGTTTGTGGCCCTTGGCGGTGAGGCGGCGGGCGGGGCGCAGGGGTGCGGGCCGTGCGGGGCAGGGGGCCCGGTAGGGGTCGAGGTCGTCGAGGGCGGTGCGGCCTCCGGGCAGTGCGTGCAGGGGCAGTGTGGCGGGGTCGTCGGGGTCCCAGGAGCGTTCGGTGAGCACGAGCGGGCCGGGGCGGTCCGGGCGCAGCAGGCCGAGCGTGGGCAGGACGAGGCGGCCGTGCACGGGCCGAAGGGTGTGGGTGAAGGGGATCCCCGCGCGCAGGGCGGCGGCCGCGGCGAGGGCGCCGAGGTGGGCGAGGTCGGGCGGCGGGCCGAAGGGGGTGTGCAGCCTGCGCAGGGTCTCCTCGGCCCAGACACCGGTGGCGGGGTAGTGCAGTACGTCGCGTACGGCGGCGGGGGCGCGGCGTTCGGCCTCCTCCAGCAGGGCCCAGTGCTCGGCGGCCTGGCCGGCGCTGCCGCCGGGGGCTGCGTCGAGGACGGCGCGGAGCAGGACCAGGCGTTTGGAGCGGCGTACGTCGCGGACCAGGCGGGTGCCTTCCGGGGAGGGCTCGGTGGAGGCGAGGGCGCGCAGGGTGTGGGAGGACACGCTGAAGGCGGTGAGGGCGGCGGTCATGAGGCGGCCGCCGGGGGGCGGGCGGCGGTGGCGCGGCGCGGGCCGCCGGCGGCGTGCTGGACGGCGGCGGCGATGTGCCGGATGAGGACCTGGAGGTCGGCGCAGTAGACGGACGGCTGCCGGAAGCCCTCGCCGGCGCGGTAGCGGTGCGGGTAGTGGCCGCCGCCGCAGACCTCGACGAGTTCGCAGGTGCGGCATCCGGCGGCGAGGGCGTCCCGTCCGAGCTGGCGGGCGGCGAACCCGGGGTGGTCGAGGAGTTGGTCGAAGCTGTGGGTGTCGAGGGCCATGCCGGTGGCCGTGGCCCCCTCGTACGCGGATTTCAGCGAGTCGGCCTGTTCGATGGAACCGTCGGTCTCGATGACGGCGGTGGCGGCGGGCGCGAGCCCGAGGGTCTCGGTGGTGGCGGGCAGTCCGAACAGCAGGGCGATGATCTCTTCGAAGAGGCGGATGCGGGTGCGTCGTGCTCCGTCGCGCCACCAGCGTTCGAAGACGGCGAGGAGCCAGTCGGCGTACGGGTTCCCGCCGGGCCGGCGGTCTGGGCCCGGGGGCGGCGGGGCGCTCCAGTTGGCGAGCGGGAGCAGCAGGCCGACGGTGGGCGGGGCGAAGGCGAGCAGGGATTCGTAGGTCTCCACCGGGTCGTGGGCGAGGTCGACGACGCAGAGCACGCCGGCGTAGCTGTCGGGGTGGCGTGCGAGCAGGCGCAGGCCGCGGGCGGCGGCGCCGAAGCCGGGGCGGCCGCCGTGGTCGACGCGGCGGGTGTTGTGCGCGGGCAGCCCTCCGTCGAGGCTGACGCCGATGCGGATCCCGGCGGCGGCGAGGGCGGCGAGGCGGCCGCGGGTGAGGAGGGTGCCGTTGGTCTGGACGGTGGCGGTGATCCGGGTGCGGGGGGTGGTGGCGGCGAGGGCGGCGCGCACGGCTTCCACGGGCGCGGCCAGTGCGGCGGGGGCCGTGAGGAGGGGTTCGCCGCCGTGCAGGACCAGGTCGACGCGGGGCAGGTCGTGGGCGGCGGCGTGCTCGGCGATCCGCTGCGCGGCGCGGGCGGCGGTGGTCGGGTCCATGGCGACGGGCTGGTCGCGCCAGCCCTGGTCGGCCATCTCGTAGACGTAGCAGTAGGTGCAGGCGAGGTTGCAGCGGCTGCGGGTCTTGAGCACGAACTGGCGGATGGGACGGGCCGGGTGGCCTGCCGCCCGCGCGGCGGCGACGTCGAGCCGGGTGTAGGGCCAGGGGGCGTTGCGGGCGTGCCGGGACGCGTGCGCCGCGGGGCCGGCCGCCGGCCGGACGGGGCCCGGGGCGGTGTGCGGCGCGGGGCCGGCCGGTCCGGCGGACGCGGGTGGCGGGGAGCCGTTCGTGATCGCTCGCCGCATCGCCGCGCTCCCTCCCCGCCCCACCGCCGGGGCGCCCCGGCGGACGGTCCATCCCTGCCCTTCCGCCGGTCCCGGCTAACGGCGGAAAGTGGTCAACTCGCCCGCACCGGACCGCTCTCGGACCTGCGTCCGTGGCCCGAACCCGTGCCCGAAGGGGGCGGTCCGGCAGCGGGGCCGCCGCGTGGGGACGTGCCCGGTGCCGTCGACGCCTTCGGGCCGGGCCGGGCCTGCGGGGCGCAGGGTTCGGGTCCTGGTGCGGGAGGCGGCACGGGGCGGGGCACGGGAGGGGAGGGGCCGGGGGCGGACCTCGGCCGGGCGGGGCACGAGGGCCGGACGCCCCATCGGCGTCGGGATCGCGCCGGGTGTGCTGCCGGGGCGGGCTTCCGGGGACCGGCGGGGGTCAGGCAGCGCTGGAGTCGTAGGCGTTGAGGATTTCGGCCGGGTGGGCCACGCGTTCCACCAGGCCTTCGATCACCTCGGCCAGTACGGGATGGTCGATCCCACGCAGCGCGGCCAGGTCGAGCCCGGAGAGGTCCGGCAGCCGCCCGGGGCAGCCGGTGCCGGTGGCCGCCGGCACCACGTCCTGACGTTTCGTCACCATGTGCCGCCGCTCCCCATGTCGCGTCGCATTCCGGACGGTCCCCTGCCTTTTCCCCCGGGGCGGTCGGCGGAAACAGCGGGCCGTACCCGCGGTGCGGCCCTCACTGCCCCGCCTCCAGGGCCCGCACCCGCGCGCGCAGCCCTTCGGAGCGCCCGTCGGGGTCGGCACCGATCCGCTTCCACAGCTGTAGCGCCGAGCGGTACTCCTCCAGGGCCGCCCTGGGCCGGGCGAGCCGCTCCAGCACCTCCCCGCGGGACTCCTGCACCCGGGCGGCCAGGCGCAGCGCGGTGTCCTCGCGGCCCGCCCGGCCGTCGGGCTCCTCGCGTCCCTCGTGGTCGTCGCGGCCCTCGCGGTCCGCCTCCAGGGCCGCCCGCCAGGCCAGCCGGTAGGACTCGGCGGCCCGGTCGAGGCGGTCCGCGGCCCGTGTGTGGCCGTGGATCTCCTGCTGCACATCGGCGTGGTCCCGCCAGGCGCGGGCCCGTTCGAGCGGGCCGCGGCTGTTGCGGACGGCCAGTTCCAACAGGTACTCCGCCTCCCGCAGGTCCACCGCGTCCCTGTCGTACGCGTGGCGCAGCCGCAGCCCGGTGGCCAGCCGCACCAGCCGGTGGGCGGCTCCCGGGTCGGACTGCGGGACGGCCGCGCGGCTCTCGCGCAGGACGCGTACGGCCGCCCCGGTGAAGCGGCGGCCGCCGGCGCCGCGGGCGCGTTCCAGCAGGACGTCGCCCCACTCGGGAAGGAGGTCCCGGAAGGCCTCCCCGTCGCGGGGCGCGAGCCTGCGGGCGCGGCCGTAGGCCTCGGCCGCGTCCTCCAGCGCCACCGGGTCGGCGTCGCGGGCGTACCGCTCGCGGTGGACCCGGGCCAGGCACAGCAGGGCGGCCACCCGCAGCTCCGGATCCCCGCCGGTCTCCTCCAGAACGGTGGCCAGCTGCGCGGCGGCCTCCTCCAGCCGCGCCGGAAGGTGCCGCAGCGCGTCGGCCAGTTCCACCCGCACCCGCCCGGATCCGGCCCGGGACACCGCCCCGGATCCGGATCCGGCCGGCGGTGCGCTCAGGGCCGCCGCCAACCGGCCGGCGGCCTCTTCGGCCAGGGCTGTGCGCTCGGCCGGGTCGGGGGTGCGGGGCAGGAGCGCCAGCAGGACCCGGCCGAGGGCCCGGTGCAGCTCGTGGTGGGGTGCGGAGGCAGCCTCCGGGGCCGGTCCCGTGTCCTGCCCTGGTTCCCCGCCGGGGACGGAGCCCGCCAGGGGGGCCAGGGCCGCGCGGGCCGCGCGCAGCGCGTCCGTGTCGTCGCGCAGCCCGCCGAGCCGGATCAGGGTCTCGGCCCGCCGTACCGCGCAGTCCCGCCGCAGTTCCGGTGCGGCGGTGGGAGATGCGGCCGCCGCCGCGAACTCGCGGTCCGCCGCGGCGAGCAGCTCGGGGTCCGGGCCGGCGGCGAGCGCCCGCTCGTACAGCACCCGCCCGCGCGCCGCCCACGCGGCGGCGGTCCGCAGCCCGCTCACGGCCCGCTGGGCCTCGGCGAGGAGTTCCGGGTCGCGTTCGGCCGCCCACAACCGCAGCAGCGCGCCCGCCAGCTCCGTCTCGGCCTCCTCCGGCGGGTCCGCGGGCCCGACCGGGGCCGTGACCGCCCGCCGCAGGACCGCCACGGCCTCGTGCAGGGCCCGCGGACCCGCGTCGCCTTCGGCGTCCGCGTCCGCGAGGCGGTCCCGGGCGGCGCGCACCGCCCCGGCCCGGGCGGGCAGGGGGGCCGCCCGGGTCTCCCGTACCGGCTGCCCGTCCTGCGGTACACCGGGCAGGAAGCGCCGTACGACTTTGGCCGAAACCTGTGCGAAGGCCTGCGGGAGCCGCCCCCCGGGGTCCTGTTCCCCGTCGTCCGGCTCGGCGGCCTCCACCAGCGGTGCCATGCCGGTCAGCTGTGCGACCGCGAGGGCGGGGAAGTTGCGCACGCCGGCGCCGAAGTGCGCCCCTACGTACTCCGAGCAGTGTTTGAGGACCAGCGCGGCCTCGTCGCGGCCCAGCGGCCCCAGCAGTACGTCCTGTACCCCGGGCACGAACTCGTACCAGTGTCCCGGGCCCGGTGCGCTGCGCCTCAGCAGCCCGCTGAGCAGTACTTCCGCCAGGTCCGACGGCTCGGAGTCCGGCAGCATCGTGCGCTGCACCAGGCGCATGACGGGCAGCGTCAGCGGGGCCGCCGACAGGTACACGGCCAGTTGTACGGCGCGGGGCGCGGCCGAGGAGCGGAACCGTGCGACGAGTTCGCGCGGCGGGCGGGCGGCGGGCGGTGGCGGGACGGGCGCGGCCGGGTGGTCCGCCCGTACCCGGCCCACCTCGGCGGCGACCGGTCCGGTGCCGAGGCCGGCGACGAGCCGGGCCCATGCCCCGAGTGCGGTCGGGCTCGGCGGCAGCACCGGCACGGCGATCCCGCCCGCGGGCCGGCCGGGCAGCGGCGGCCGGTCCGGCCGGAACCGCAGCTTCGGTCCGGCACCCTCCAGCCGGGCGAGGGTGCCTCGCTCGGTCGGCAGCCAGCTGCGCCCCCACAACCGCTGCGGCAGGGGCTGGACCACCATGCACGGGGTGCACTCGGCCCAGCGGTGCAGCAGCCGCTGGGCCTGGCCCTCGCGCCACAGCGGCCCGGCGCAGTCGGAGACGACCATGGTCAGGGCCCGGCCGGTCGGGTCCCGCAGCTGGTCACCCGAGCGCAGTGCGGAGCCGGGGCCGGGGCCGCGTCCGAGCGCCGCCGTGCCGTCCTGCCGGCGGTGCAGGTAGTGCACCTGGACGTCTCGGAAGGCCCCCAACCGCTCGCAGACGGAGCGCAGTTCCTCGAACATCTCCTGCCAGACCGCCATGGAGGGGGAGGCGTCCATCACGAGCCGTACGGTTGCCTCCCGCCGGGTCTCCGGCCGCAGCACCGGGATGAGCAGGCCGAGGGCGCGGGCGCTGGCGTCGGCGGTGGCGCCCTCGTCGATCACCAGCCGGGTGGGCGGGGCCGACGGTCGGTGCCGCTGGAGGGCCCGTAGGGCCCGCTGGACGTCGAGGATGCGGGGCAGGGCGGCGGCGCCGGGCACGCGTACGGGTACTCCGTACTCCTCGGGCGACGGCTCGGGCGGCTCGCCCCCGGCCTCGCCGGCGCGGTGCGCCCCGGGTGCGTAGAGCCGCACGGGGTCCTCGGGATCCGCCTCCGCCCGTGCGGGGTCCACGGGCTCCACCACCGGATCATCAGATTCCGCTTCTGGCCCCGGGCCCCGGGTGCCCGGGAGGTCCGGTCCGGGACCGCGGATGTGCCCGGCGAGCCAGAGGGCGTCGGCGAGTTCCTCGGCGGAGGGATCGAGCCCGGCCGCCCGCAGCAGGGCGGCCAGTTCCGGAACGCCGGGTGCGACGGACGGCGGCGCGGCGAGGCAGGGCGGTACGGCGGGTTCGGGCACGGCCGGTCACCTCGGTCGGTCGAGGCGCTGGATGAGCAGGTCCGCGAGGTCCTCCCGGGTCGCCGGGGAGGTGTAGTGGGTCAGGTAGACGGCGTTGAGGAGCTGGTCGG
This sequence comes from Streptomyces sp. PCS3-D2, assembly GCF_000612545.2. Taxonomy (GTDB): domain Bacteria; phylum Actinomycetota; class Actinomycetes; order Streptomycetales; family Streptomycetaceae; genus Streptomyces. The sequence continues at coordinate 2,566,029 of NZ_CP097800.1, forward strand.
CGGCGACCAGTTCGGACTGCGAGCGGCCCAGGAACTCGCGGATCAGGTCGCCGCCGAGCCGGGCGGCTTCCTCTCCGAGGTGGGCGCGGACCATGGTGGCGAGCCGTTTCTCGCCGGGCTGCCCGAGTTTGAGCTGGATGCAGCGTCGCAGCAGGGCGGCGGGGAAGTCCCGTTCGCCGTTGCTGGTCAGGATGATGAAGGGGAAGGACCGGCAGCGGACCCGGCCGCCCCGCACGGTCACCTTCGCCCCGTCGTCGGTGAGCACCTCGACCTCGGGCTCGGTGTCGGCGACCCGCTCCAGCTCGGGGAGGGCGAACTCCCCCTCCTCCAGCACGTTCAGGAGGTCGTTGGGGAGGTCGATGTCGCTCTTGTCGAGTTCGTCGACGAGCAGCACGCGGGGCCGTGCGGTGGGCAGCAGGGCGGTGCCCAGGGGTCCGAGCCGGATGTACCTGCCGATACCGGGGACCGCGGCGGGTGTTCCCGCCCCGGCCGCCGCCCCGCCGGCCGCGAGCTGCACGTCCTGGAGGCGGGCGAGGGCGTCGTAGCGGTAGAGCCCGTCCTGGAGCACGGTCCGCGACACCACCGGCCAGCGCAGCACCCGCCCCAGTTTCAGCTCGTGGGCGACGGAGTGCGCAAGGGTGGACTTCCCGGTTCCGGGAAATCCGGTCACCAGCAGCGGCCGCCGCAGGTACAGCGCCGCATTGACGGCCTCCAGCTCCTCGGGCTCCGGCCGGTGCAGTTCTGCGGCCTGCCGGTGCGCGCCGAGCCGGCGGGCGACGTTGCCCTCGGCGGCCGCGGCCGGGCCCGGCGCCACGAGGGGCCCGCCGTCGAAGTTCCGCCAGGGCGGCGGGTCGGGCAGGGCGTCGATGCCGTCGTGGGGTTCGCCGACCCCGCGGTAGATGAGCCAGTCGTCGTTCATGGTGCCTGTTCCCTCCCTCGAAATCCGCCGGGCCGGCCGCCCTCACAGGTCGCCGTGGAGCGGCTCGACGTCCGGCAGCGGCCGCGCCGGGTCCTCCCACACCAGCCCCGCCCCTGCCGCCCAGTAGGCGTCCGGGTCCGCCCCGTGCGCCCGGCCCCGCAACGTCTGGAACCGCAGCGGCAGCACCTCCGCCCGCCCCGCGTCGGCCAGCTCCTCCCGCAGCCCGCGGTGGAACGGCGCGCACGGCACCCCGGGCTCCGGCGGCGGCCTGCGGGTCACGGCCACCCCGTAGCCGGCGTCCCGTACCGCGTGCAGCGACCCCAGTGTGGGCTCCTGGTCGGCGGCCCGGCAGTGCACCGGGACGGTGGTGTCGGGCAGGCCCGACAGCCACGCCGCGGACGGTGCGCGCGGACGGCCGCCCGCGCAGTCGGCCCGCTCGTCCTGGAGCGGTCCCGCCTGCACCCGGGTCCACCGGGCGGCGGCCCTGGCGGCCTCGTGGTCCGCCGGGTGGCCCTCCGGACCGCTCCGGCCCCGGTCCGCGCCCCGGGCGTCCGGACCGCCGGGGTGGCGCAGCACCACCGGCCGCTGCACGCCCAGGGGTACTCCGCCGGACACCGTCCAGTCCTCCACCGCCAGCCCGAACAGTTCGGGGGCCACCGCCACTTCGAGCAGGGCCGCGGCGACGTGGGTGTCGCAGCGCCGGAAGGCCTCGGCGAGCGGCGCCCGCAACCGCTCCGGCAGGTCCGCGACGGTGGCACGCACGCCCGAGTCCACGGGGGTCAGCCGGCCGGGGTGGGCCGGGCCCGCGAGCACCGAGACCCGCCAGTCGTACAGGTGCTCCCAGCCGTGGGCCCAGACCTCCAGCAGGACCGACGCCCCGGGCGGCAGTCCGCCGGCCCTCGGGGCGGGCCCGCCCGCCGCCCGGCCCGCCGAGGCGCGGCGGCGGCGCTCGCGCTCGGCGAGGCCCCGCTCGTGGCGCTCGCCCAGTTCACGCCGCAGCGGCCGCCACAGCCGCTCGGCCGTGGCCCGTACCCAGTCCCACAACTCCTCGTCGGCGCCCGGCGTCGGGGGTTCGCGGTAGTCGGCCACGCTGACGTCGGTCGCGTACCGGAGCATCGCCGCGGCCTCACCGCTGCCGCCCGGCGGGTCGTGCAGCAGTCCCAGCCCGTCGCGCCAGCTCAGCGGGGCCGGCGGCTGCGGGTCCGGTTCCTCGCCGCGAACCGCCTCCACCAGGGCGCGCACCGCCTCGGAGGAGCTCGGCGGGGGCAGTTCGGCCAGCAGCCCGCACAGGGTGGTGCGTTCACCGGGGGTGAGCCCTCCCCGGCCGCCGTACGGGTCCCGCTCCTGCGGCGGGAGCTCGCCGTGCACGTCGGTCCAGGTGCGGCGGTTGTCGAGGTCGCTGAGGTGCTGGTCGTAGTGGTACAGGTCGTGGGCCTGCATGATCCGGCGGTAGAGCCCGACCTGTCCCCGCGAGGCCATCGGGAGGGTGCGCAACTGTACGACGGAGACGGCGAGTCCGCCGCCTCCCGTCTGCCGTCGGGCCTTGACCACGCCGACGACCTCCCCGCGGGCCAGGTCCACGACCGGTCCGCCGGACATGCCGGGGTCGATCTCGTCGTCGGCGGCGAGCCGGATGGCGGCGCCGTTGCCGGCGGTGCCGCGCAGCCGGGTGGTGCGGCCGGTGATCTCGGGCGTGCCGAGGTCTTCCGTGCAGCCGAAGTAGGCGACCTCGTCGAAGCGCGGTCTGGAGCGGTCGGTCAGCCAGACGCAGGCGTGGGACACGGGGGCCAGGACCCGGACGAGTGCCAGGTCGGGCAGGTCCCACAGGGCGTGCCGGCCGGGCCTGCGCTCCTCCAGGCGCTCGGGCAGTACGCACTCCACGCGCCCGGTGACGGTCCCGGTGACGGCGCCCGGCGCGCCGGGGCCACCGTGGCGGGGTCTGCCGGAGTGGAAGGTGATGCCGACCTCACGGCCTGTCAGACGCATGGCGGCACCCCCTTCGCCGACCACGTGCGCGCACGTCAGGACCCAGCCGGGGGCGATGAAGAAACCGCTCCCCCAGGTGGGACCGGTCCGATGGCTGCCGGGGTTGTCATACCCGCCCGGCGGGGCGTGGACGCGTACCGTCGCCGCCTGGACGAGTGGTTCGAGGAGCTCGAAGGCGCGCGCCGTCCCGGTCGTGCGCCCGTCGGTCATCCACGCCCCCCGCCCGCTCGTCGGACCTCCAGGCTAGCGCCGGGGACACCGGGGGCGGGAGGTGTCCCGGGCGCTGCGGATTATCCTGGCGGGAAACACCCCCTGCACGATCCCATCACGGCACGGAGCCCGACTTGTACTTCACCGATCGCGGCATCGAGGAGCTGGAGAAGCGGCGCGGCGAGGAGGAGGTCACCTTCGAGTGGCTCGCCGAGCAGCTGCGCACCTTCGTCGACCTGAACCCGGACTTCGAGGTCCCGGTGGAACGCCTGGCCACCTGGCTGGCCCGGCTCGACGACGAGGACGAGGACGACGAGTAGTCCGGCCGGGGCCGGACCACGGGCCGGTACGCAGAGGGGCCCGTCCGCGATCGCGGACGGGCCCCTCTGCGCGTGGAAGGAAGGCTCAGGCGGCCTTGGTCTCCCAGAAGATGCGGTCGATCTCAGCAATGAGGTCGAGGGCCTTCTGGCCGGTCGCCGGGTCGTTGGACGCCTTCGCGGCCGAGAGGGCCTTCAGGGTGTCGTTGACCAGGGTGTGCAGCTGCGGGTACTTCTCGAAGTGCGGCGGCTTGAAGTAGTCGCTCCACAGCACCGAGACGTGGTGCTTGGCGAGCTCGGCGCGCTGCTCCTTGATGGTGATGGCGCGCGCGCGGAAGTCGGCGTCGTCGTTGGCCTGGTACTTCTCCTGCACGGCCTTGACGGACTCGGCCTCGATGCGGGCCTGGGCAGGGTCGTACACGCCGCACGGCAGGTCGCAGTGGGCGGAGACCTTCGCCTTGGGGGCGAAGAGGCGGGAAAGCATGGAGTTGTCCTCCTCGTGATCGTCTTCTCAAGGGGGGACATTACTCGCTGGAGAACCGGATTTCGCGGGCGCCCCCATGGGCTTAGGACAAAAGTCCAGGGGCGCGGCCGGACCGGTGAGCGAATGTACGGGGCCGTGCGGCAGCATGCGGGAGTGAGGAGGTGGACACGCATGGTGGAGAGCGCCCGCCCGCGCAAGCGGTTCGAGGTGGTGGAGGTGACGGGCCCGTCGATGGTGCCCACGCTGCTGGACGGGGACCGGCTCGTGGTCCGGTACGGGGCCGCCGTACGGCCGGGTGACGTCGTGGTGCTGCGCCATCCGTTCCAGCAGGACCTGCTGGTGGTCAAGCGGGCGGTGGAGCGGCGGCCCGGCGGCTCCTGGTGGGTGCTGGGCGACAACCCGTACAACGAGACCGGCGACAGCACCGTCTACGGGCCGGTGCCGGGTGAACTGGTGCTGGCGACGGCGGTGCTGCGGTTCCGGCCGCGCGGGGAGGGTCAGCGCTCGCTGAGGGCCCGGTTGTCCTGGGCCGCCTCGTCGCTGCGCGTGCTGCGGGCCGACGCCTCTGCCTCCAGCCGTTTGCGGGCGCGGTAGGCGGCCACGTTCGCCCGGGTGGCGCACCGGTCGGAGCAGTAGCGCCGGGAGCGGTTGGTGGAGGTGTCGAGGTAGGCGTTGCGGCAGGGCGCGGCCTGGCATAGGCCGAGGCGGTCGGGACCGTGCACGGTGAGGTGGAAGGCCAGGCCGAAGGAGGCGATGGCGGCGTAGCCGGCGGAGGCGTTCGAGGGGTGGTCGGCGAGGTGGATGTGCCAGTCGGGCCGCCCGGTCTCGTCGAGGGTCTGGTGGTCGGAGACCTGGGGGCTCACGGGGAACTCCATCAGCAGCGAGTTCAGCAGGTCGACGGCGAGGACCTCGTCGCCGCCGTCGGCGGCTTCGAAGACGGCCCGCAGTCGGCCGCGCACGTTGCGGAACCGCGTGATGTCGGTGTCCGTGACGCGGCGGGCCATCTGCTGGCTGACACCGAACAGGGCGCGGACGGCGTCCACCGAGGTGAGCGTGTCCTTGTTGCGGGCCGGCTCCTCGGTGTTGACCAGGCGCACGGCGAAGTCCGAGTAATGGGCCAGTTCCACTTGTAGTCCTTACGGCTGCGGATTAGTGTCTCTCGTAACGGCTGAGATGTCATCGAGGGTATTACGTAGGGAGGGGTTCGGGGTGGCGGATACGACGGATACGGCGGATACGACGAACGGGGCGGACACGGCCGACGCGGGGCGAGGCGGCGCCGACTGGCAGGCCTGGCAGGACAGCTGGGACCGCCAGCAGGAGTGGTACATGCCCGACCGCGAGGAGCGGTTCCGGGTGATGCTGGACATGGTCGAGGCACTGGTGGGATCCACCCCCCGGGTGCTGGATCTCGCATGCGGTACGGGAAGTATCACGGACCGCGTCCTCAAGCGGTTCCCGGAAGCCACCAGTACGGGCGTCGATCTCGACCCCGCGCTGTTGACCATCGCCCGGGGCCACTTCTCCGGGGACCCGCGCGCGTCGTTCGTGACCGCCGACCTCAAGGACCCCGACTGGCGCTCGGCCCTCCCCCACCACGGCTACGACGTCATCCTGACGGCCACCGCCCTGCACTGGCTGCACAGCGAGGACCTGGCCGTGCTGTACGGGCAGCTCGCCCCCCTGCTGGTGCCCGGCGGGGCGTTCATGAACGCCGACCACATGCCCGACCCGGCCACCCCGCGCATCAACGCCGCCGAGCGCGCCCACCGGCACGCCGGCATGGACCGGGCCAAGGCGGCCGGTGCGCTGGACTGGCGCGAGTGGTGGGCGCTGGCCGCCGCCGACCCGGCGCTGGCCGAACCCACCGCCCGCCGTTTCGAGATCTACGGGGAGCACGCCGACGGCGACACCCCCTCCGCGGCCTGGCATGCCGAGACCCTGCGCGCCGCGGGCTTCGCGGAGGCCCGTACGGTCTGGCGCTCGCCCTCCGACGCGCTGGTCCTGGGCCTGAAGTAGGAACTCCGCGAGCGGGGCGGCGGCAGGCCCCCGACACGGCCGAGGGGTGGTACGGGATCCCGTACCACCCCTCGGCCGTGTCCGCGTGCGGCGGCCGGCGCCGCCGGCTACAGCACCTTGGAGAGGAATGCCTTCGTGCGCTCGTGCTGGGGGTTGCCCAGCACCTCGCGGGGGTGGCCCGACTCGACCACGACGCCGCCGTCCATGAAGACGAGGTTGTCGCCGACCTCGCGGGCGAAGCCCATCTCGTGGGTGACAACGATCATGGTCATGCCCGACTCGGCGAGGTCCCGCATCACGTCCAGGACGTCGCCGACCAGCTCCGGGTCGAGGGCCGAAGTGGGCTCGTCGAAGAGCATCAGCTTCGGCTCCATGGCGAGCGCACGGGCGATCGCCACGCGCTGCTGCTGGCCGCCGGAGAGCTGGGAGGGGTAGTTCCCGCCCTTCTCGCCGAGGCCGACCCGGTCCAGGAGGCGGACCGCGCGCTCGCGGGCCACCGCCTTGGACTCGCCCTTCACCATGACCGGGGCTTCCATGACGTTCTCCACGGCCGTCATGTGCGGGAAGAGGTTGAAGCGCTGGAAGACCATGCCGATGTCCCGGCGCTGGGCCGCGACCTCGCTGTCCTTCAGCTCGTAGAGCTTGTCGCCCTTCTGGCGGTAGCCGACGAGGTCCCCGTCGACGTACAACCGTCCGGCGTTGATCTGCTCCAGGTGGTTGATGCACCGCAGGAAGGTCGACTTGCCGGAGCCGGACGGGCCGACCAGGCAGAAGACCTCACGCGGGGCGACCTCCAGGTCGATGCCCTTGAGGATGTGCGCGGCACCGTAGGACTTGTGGACGCCCTCGGCCTTCACCATGGCAGTCGTCATCAGGCCACCGCCTTGCGGTTCGAGAGGCTGGACACTTTCGCCTTGATCTTCTGCAGCGGCGTGGGCGGCAGCGAGCGGAGCGCACCACGGGCGTAGCGGCGCTCCAGGTAGTACTGGCCGACGCTGAACACACTGGTCAGCGCGAGGTACCAGATCGAGGCGACGAAGAACATCTCCATCACCGCGAAGGATGTGGACGCGATGTCCTGGGCCGCGCGCAGCAGGTCGAAGTACTGCACCGCGACGACGAGCGACGACGTCTTGAGCATGTTGATGAACTCGTTGCCCGTCGGAGGCACGATCACCCGCATGGCCTGCGGCAGGACGACACGGCGCATGGTCTGCGTCCGGGTCATGCCCAGCGCGTGCGAGGCCTCGGTCTGGCCCTCGTCGACCGACTGGATGCCGGCCCGGACGATCTCCGCCATGTACGCGCCCTCGTTGAGGCCGAGACCCAGCAGGGCGGCCAGGAAGGGCGTCATGACCTGGGTCATCTCGTCCTTGTAGAACCCGAGGTTCAGGATCGGGAAGATCAGGGCGAGGTTGAACCAGATGAGGAGCTGGACGTACACCGGGGTGCCGCGGAAGAGCCAGATGTAGAACCAGGCGATGGTGCTGGTGACCGGGTTCTTCGAGAGGCGCATCACGGCGAACAGGACACCGAGCGCCAGACCCAGGGCCATGGCGGTGACGCTGATCCAGATCGTGTTGCCGACGCCTCGCAGGATCGAGGGGTCGAACAGCTTCTCCGGCACGGTCGCCCAGCGCACGTTGCCCTGGGAGAAGGCGACGATGAGCGCCACGACCAGACCGATGACGACCACGGCACTGATCCAGCGGCCGTAGTGGCGGACCGGGATGGCGCGGATCGCCTCGGGGGGGACGGAACCGGCCGGCGGGGTGTCCGCCGGACCCGGGTCCTTGTCGAGCTTGTCAGTCACAGTGACTGCCCTTCAGTGTGCTGCGGTGGTACGCGGAGGTCAGGAACCGGCGTTGATCTTGGCCTCGGTCACGGCACCGGAGCCGGCGTTCCACTTGTCCAGGGCGGCCTTGTAGGTGCCGTCCTTGATGATCGCGTCGAGGGCTTCCTTCAGCGCGTCGCGCAGCTCGGTGTTCTTCTTGTCCACCGCGATGCCGAAGAGGCCGGCGTCGGTCGGGTTGGCGATGGCCTCGAACTCGTTGCCGCCACCCGCGGTCTGCGCGATGTACGCGGCGACCGGGGAGTCGTTCAGGTCGGCGGCGGCGCCACCGGCCTTCACGCGGGTCTGGGCCTCGGCGTCGGTCGGGAAGGACTCGATCTTGAGCTCGGCCTTGCCGTCCGTCTTGCACTTCTCGGCCTGGGTCTTCGCGGCGTCCTCGTAGGTGGTGCCGCGCTGCACGGCGACCGTCTTGCCGCACAGGTCGTCGAGGGTCTTGATGCCCTGCGGGTTGCCCTTCTTGACCAGGATGCCGGTCGAGGCGGAGAAGTAGTCGACGAAGTCGACGCCGGCACCGGTCTTGGCACCCTTGTCGTCCAGGCCCTCCTGGCGGGCCTTGGTGTCGGTCAGGGAGGACATGACCAGGTCGCTGCGGCCGGTCTGCATGCTGCCGATCAGCGTGTCGAAGGTGCCCGACTCGAACTTGAACTGCACGCCGAGCTGCTTGCTCATGGCCGCCGCGATGTCGGGGTCGACACCGACGATCTTGCCACCCTCGGTGAACTCCATCGGCGCGTAGGTCGCGTCGGTGCCGACCTTGATCACACCGGCGTCCTGGATCTTCTTCGGGAGCTTGGAGAAGAGCGGCGCGCTGCTGTTGTTCGCCGCACCCGAGGGGGTCGAGGACGCCTTGTCGGTCTGGTCGCCACAGCCGGTGAGGATCAGGGCGCCGGCAACCGCGATCGCGCCGACCGCGGCGATCCGGGACCGGGCAGCGGTCGTACGACGGGTGGTGCTTGCGGTCATGGCTTCGTTCCTCCGGCAGGGGTGGAAAAGCATCGAAAAACGGTCGGACACGCACCATCGAGTGTCGCGACCTTGTGTGATTACGGCATCTTGCCATTCGGACTGAGACATTCAGGCTGCCCGCCAGGTCAAAATCGCATAACGGGCGCCCCGGGCAGGCCAACAGGACTGCGGGCAAGGGGGTTCGGGGCCGCAGATACTGCCGTGACCAGGCCCTTTGGGCGCAGTTTCTACGGAGCGCCACGCCGCGCCGGACGTGAAGGTTTGGACTTTTCACCAAAAGGCGGGCGGTCGGTCTACGGTTGAGCCGGAATCGACTCGTCTGAGCGAGTGTTCTTCGGGTAGAACAGATCCTTACACCCCTCATCCGGGGCTCAGGGCGCGCGTGCGGCGCGCCCGCGCGTACGAACCTCCCCTTCGCGGAGACGGGCCAACCGTCGATGCGGAGTACGGACGCGGTGCCCGCCCACCCCTTAACCAGGAGTGGCCACCCTCAACGAACAAAAGGAATTAAGGGGTCACACGAAGTGGCAGCGGAGATCGTCAACCCTCGCAGCGACAGTGCGACGGACAACAACCCCGACGCGGTGTTCGCGCTGCACCGGGGCGGCAAGATGGCCATCCAGGCCACGGTCCCGGTGAACGACAAGGACGACCTGTCCCTGGCGTACACCCCGGGCGTGGCGAAGGTGTGCACCGCCATCGCCGAGCAGCCGGAGCTGGTGAACGAGTACACCTGGAAGTCCAACGTGGTCGCCGTCGTCACCGACGGTACGGCTGTGCTCGGCCTCGGCGACATCGGCCCGGAGGCCTCCCTCCCCGTGATGGAGGGCAAGGCCATCCTCTTCAAGCAGTTCGGTGGCGTGGACGCGGTCCCGATCGCGCTCGCCACGAAGGACACGGACGAGATCGTCGAGACGGTCATCCGTCTGGCGCCGTCCTTCGGCGGGGTCAACCTGGAGGACATCTCCGCCCCCCGCTGCTTCGAGATCGAGCGGCGCCTCCAGGAGGCGCTGGACATCCCGATCTTCCACGACGACCAGCACGGCACGGCCATCGTGACGCTGGCCGCGCTGCGCAACGCCGCGAAGCTCACGGGTCGCACCCTCGGCGACCTGCGCGCCGTGATCGCGGGCGCGGGCGCGGCGGGGATCGCCATCGCCAAGATCCTGGTGGACGCGGGGATCGGCGACGTCTGCGTCACCGACCGCAAGGGCGTCGTGTCCGCCGACCGCTCCGACCTGACGGACGTCAAGGCGGAGATTGCGGGACTGACCAACAAGACCGGCCGGACCGGCTCGCTGGAGCAGGCCCTGGCGGGCGCGGACGTGTTCATCGGCGTCTCCGGCGGCTCCGTCGCCGAGGAGGCGGTGGCCACGATGGCGAAGGACGCGTTCGTCTTCGCCATGGCCAACCCGAACCCGGAGGTCCACCCGGACGTCGCGCACAAGTACGCGGCGGTCGTGGCCACGGGTCGTTCGGACTTCCCGAACCAGATCAACAACGTGCTGGCGTTCCCCGGCATCTTCGCCGGCGCCTTCAAGGTGCGCGCCACCCGGATCACCGAGGGCATGAAGATCGCCGCCGCCGACGCCATCGCCGGTGTCGTCGGTGAGGAGCTCGCCGCCGACTACGTGATCCCCTCCCCGTTCGACCCCCGCGTCGCCACGGCCGTCGCCGCGGCCGTCGCCGCCGCGGCCAAGGCCGACGGCGTGGCCCGTCTGGCCTGACCGGGGACCCGTGCGGTACGCGAAGAGGCCCGGCCGGATCACTCCGGCCGGGCCTCTTCGCGCGGGCGCGGCGCCCGCTCGGCGCGGTCCGGGCGGGCTCTGCCGGTCCCGCGCCGCCGCGACCGGCGCCCCGTCCATCGCCCCGAGGCCGGGCCCGGTGCGACGAAGGCCTCACCGGCATGGTCGCGGCAGGTCTGGAACCGCGCCCTACCGAGCGGTAGCGTCGCCGCATGTTCGCTGCCTATGCCGCCCGAATCGACCGTGACCAGCCGCTGAACGGCCTTGTGCTGGGCGACCGCCCCGCGCCGCAGGCCCGCCCCGGCTGGGTGACCGTGAACGTCAAGGCCGCCTCCCTGAACCACCACGACCTGTGGTCCCTGCGCGGGGTGGGCCTGGGCGAGGAGAGCCTCCCGATGATCCTCGGCTGCGACGCCGCCGGGATCGACCAGGACGGCAACGAGGTCGTCCTGCACTCCGTGATCGGCCAGAGCGGCCACGGGGTCGGCCCGGACGAGCCCCGCTCGATCCTGACCGAGCGCTACCAGGGCACCTTCGCCGAGCAGGTGACCGTCCCCGCCTGGAACGTCCTGCGCAAGCCCGCCGAGCTCTCCTTCGAGGAGGCCGCCTGCCTCCCGACGGCCTGGCTGACGGCGTACCGGATGCTCTTCACCAACGCGGGAGTCCGCCCCGGCGACTCCGTCCTGGTCCAGGGCGCCGGCGGCGGTGTCGCGACCGCCGCGATCGCCCTGGGCAAGGCGGCGGGCCTGCGGGTCTTCGCCACCAGCCGGGACGAGGCCAAGCGCAAGCGGGCCGTGGAGCTCGGTGCGGTGGATGCGTTCGAGCCGGGCGCGCGGCTGCCGCAGCGGGTGGACGCCGTGATCGAGACCGTGGGTGCGGCCACCTGGTCCCACTCGGTGAAGTCCCTGCGTCCTGGCGGCACCCTGGTGATCTCCGGCGCCACGAGCGGCGACCGGCCGGCGCACGCCGAGCTGACCCGGATCTTCTTCCTGGAGCTGAAGGTCGTCGGCTCCACCATGGGTTCAAAGGACGAGCTGGAGGACCTCCTCGCCTTCTGCGCCACGACGGGGCTGCAGCCGGTCATCGACGAGGTGCTGCCGCTGGACCGCGCGCGCGAGGGCTTCGAGAAGCTCGCTTCAGGCGACCTCTTCGGAAAGGTCGTCCTCAAGCCCTGACCGTCCGCGAGGCCTCCGCCCGGCCGCACGTCCATCTGGGGTGACGCACCTCTCGCGTCACCCCAGATGGACAGCCATGGCCGAAGCCACCGACAGGGCTCGAAGAAGGCCCTGGAGCAGTCCCTGCGCATCGCTCCGGGCCGCAAGGACCACCGCATCGGGAACCTGCACCTGCTGCTGGCCCTGCTCTCCCGCCCCGCGCAGCCGGCCCGTTCTCGGCGGGCCGGCTGCGCGGGGCGCGGATCTGGCCCGGCGGAGCCTGCGCTACGGCCGGGCGCCGAGGGCCGTCGCCAGTCGGGCGGCGGCGGCCGCGAGGTGGTCGCGGGCCTCGGCCACGCCGGCCGCGGTCACCCCGTGGTCCCGCGCGGCGTCGCGCACCTCGTCGCGGAAGCGGTCCAGCAGCCGGTCCAGGTCACGGGCGGGATCACCGGTCGGCGTCAGATCCGCGGCCCAGCCCGAAGCCCGACCCGCGCCGGCCGCCGCGTCAGCCGTAGCCGCAGCGTCGGGTCCGCCCGGCGCGCCCGGACCCTGGGCGCCGCCACCGAGCCAGGCACCGGCCAGGCTGCCCAGGACGCCGCCGGACCTGGCGAACTGCTCCTGGAGCTGGCCCGCGATGCGCTGGACCTCCTCGCGGGCCCGGTCCTGGGCCTCCTTGGCCTGGCGGCGGGCCGCCTGCGCCTCCTCGCGGGCCCGGCGGCTCTCGTCCTTCGCCCGGCGGGCCTGCTCCTTCCACTCCTGCCTGGCCTTGCGCAGCTCCTCCTTGGCCGCCTTCCAGGAATCCTCCTCGCCCACCCGGGTCGCCGAGGCGGAGGCCGCCGCCCGCATCTCGCGCCGCAGATCGCCCGCCGCGCCGCGGACGTCGCTGCGGATCTCCGCGGCCAGCTCGGTGACCGATTCGCGGATCTCCAGCTCCAGATCGGCCAGTTCACCGCTGCGGTCGGCCAGTTCGGCGCGCCCCGCCTCGGTGATGGAGTACACCTTGCGCCCGCCTTCGGTGGCGTACGTGACCAGGCCCTCCGCCTCCAGCTTGGACAGGCGCGGGTAGACCGTGCCCGCCGAGGGGGCGTAGAGGCCGTGGAAGCGCTCCTCCAGCAGGCGGATCACCTCGTAGCCGTGGCGCGGGGCCTCGTCCAGCAGTTTGAGGAGATAGAGGCGGAGGCGGCCGTGGGCGAAGACGGGCGGCATCTCAGAGCACCTTCTTGTCGAGCGCGAGCGGAGCGGGGGCCTCGGGGTCGGCCTGCGGGCGGCGCAGCAGGGCGATGGCGCCGGAGACCGTGGTGGCCCGCAGGGTGCCGGCGCCGGAGCCGAGCGTGCCGGTGATCCGCTTGGCACCGAGCTGGCCGGAGACCCGCAGGTCCTCGAAGGCGTTGGACACGCCGCCGGTGGCGGTGTTGGCCTCGACGCGGGCGTCGGCGGGGTGCGGGAGGCGGATCGCGACCTGGCCGGAGACGGAGTTCAGGGCGATGTCCACCGGGCGCTCGGCGGCCGGACCGGGGTCCAGGTCGATCAGCATGTCGCCGCTGACCGAGTCGGCGCGCACGCTCACGTCGGCGCCGTCGACGACGGTCAGCCCGCCCGACACCGAGTGGAAGCCGAGGGCGCCGGTGACGGACTGGGCCTCGACGCTGCCGGACACCGTGTGCGCCTTGACCTGGCCGGACAGTCCGACCAGCGTGGCGTCACCGGAGACGCCCTTCACGTCGGTCTCGCCGGAGATGCCGGAGACGAAGGCGGTCGCGTCGACCGTGGCGACGTGGACGCGGGTGGCGGCGGGCACGGTGAGGGTGACCGCGGCGCGGCGCTCCCACACCTTGCGGCCGGAGGAGGATCCGGACGACCAGGCCTTCCAGGGCTTGTCCTCGAACCACTGCTTGAGGCCCTGGGAGCCGTTCCAGGGGACGTCCTCGTAGGAGACGGTGAGGACCCCGCCCTCCTGCACGACGTACAGGGGGGCTCCGTCGACCTCGGTGACCTCCAGGCGGGCCGGGCCCTCCTCGGCCGCGACCACGTTCACCGTGCCGCTCACGACGCGTACGCGGAGCTCGGCCACCGGCTCCTCGAAGGTGATCTTCTGCGGTTCGGCGAAGTGCCACGTCGACCGCGACGGCTGGGACGACTGCTCTGACATGGTGCTGATCCTCCTCGTGCGTTCACGGACCGGGCTCGACGCACGCAACATATCGCGTCTTCTTCAGAACACGATATATCGCGCTTGGGTGAAGTCAAGCGCCACTCCGCGGTCCGCCGTCCGGGGGGCTGCACCCGGCATGCGGGCAGGCCGGCGCCGGGGACCCGGCCGACGGCTCGCCGCGGACGGTCGCCCGGGATCCGGGGTACGGGCCGGCAGCCGACCGGCTTCCGGACCCCGGCCCGGGGTGCCCCCGGGCCGACCGGTCGCCGGGCATGCGCGCGGAATCGGGGGGCGGCCGATCAGGGCCCGCCGACCCGGACCGTCCGGCGCCGTGAACCGCGGGCCGGCCGCGTTCCGCGGGACGCCCCCCGGCGGGTCGCGAGGAGCCTCGCCGGGGTCAGGCAGCCTCCAGCAGCGGGCTCGCGTGGTGGTGCAGCCATGCCCGGTACGGGGGCGTGCGCAGGGCGGCCTCGCGGTAGGCCGCGCGGAGGTCCTCGTAGACCTCGGCGTGCGCGCCCGGGCGGGTCGCCAGGAGCAGCCGCACGGCCAGGGGATCCCCGCACAGCGGCCGGATCGCCATGTCCTCGCGCGGCCCGGAGGTCGGCTGGCAGGGTGCGACCGCCTCGCCGGAGATGATCAGCGAGGTCGCCGTGTGGTAGTCGGTGTGCAGCACTGGCGGGTCGAGTCCGGCCCCGGCGAAGACCCTGCGCAGGCCGTCCCACTCGCCGTCGACCGACGGATCCACCGCCCAGCGGTCCGCGGCCAGGTCCCGTAAGGAGACGATCTCCTGCCGCGCGGCGGGGTGGTCCCTCGGCATCGAGACGAACTGCGGCTCGCGCTCCATCAGCACGCGCGTCTGGAGCCCGTCGGGCAGCCGCAGCGGGCTGCCCTCCACCTCGTGCACGAAGGCCACGTCCAGTTGCCCCGCGGCCACCATCCTGAGCAGCGCGTTCGCGGACACGTCCACCAGGAGGGAGGTCTCGGTGTCGGGCAGCCGCCGATGGAGGCGCCGCAGCCACCCGGGCAGGGCCCGGCTGGCCGTCGAGCCGATGCGCAGCCGCGGGCCGTGGGCCTGTGCGCGGGCCTCCGCCACCAGAGCGGCCATGTCGGCGAGAAGCGGTCGGGCCCTGCCGAGCACGGTGCGGCCGAACGGGGTGGGCCGGCATCCGGTCCGCTCGCGCAGGAACAGCTCGCCGTCCAGGGCCCGTTCGATGCGGCGCAGCTGTGTGGTCAACGAGGGCTGGCTCACGCCGAGTTGCCGGGCGGCCTTGTGCAGGCTGCCGGCGTCGGCGATGGCGCACAGCGCGCGCAGGTGCCTGACCTCAAGCTCCATGACCTGAGGGTAGGCCGGGCCCGTGGACCGCACCAGCCGCCGATAGCCCCCCGAATCCCGCCATTCTCATGCTAGTTGGGCTGACGAAATCCCCCCGATAGCCCGACGCTATCGGCCAGTGACATCATCCGCCGACCCGTTCCGCTCCCGCAGACTCCGGTACCGAACGACCCACCCCCCACCGCACCGGACGAGTAGGAGCTCCCCCACATGCGCCACTCCCGTAAGGCCCTGCTGGCGACAGCCGTCGGCATCGGTCTCGCCGCCACCCTCGGCGCCGTCCCCACCGCAGCCGCCGCACCCGCCGCCGTCGGCAACGCCGCCAGCTACGCGGCGTACGAGCGTTCACCGGAGAACGCGGCCGCCAACCGCGCCTTCTTCGAGGCCGTGCAGCGCTCGGTGGCCGAGCAGCGCGCCGCCAACCCCGGCGCCCTCGCCGTCACCGTCACGTACAACACCCGTTACGCGCCGAGTTTCCGTACCCAGATAGCCAGCTCCACCCGCATCTGGAACAGCTCGGTCACCAACGTGAAGCTGCAGGAGGTGTCCTCCGGCGGGAACTTCTCGTACTACGAGGGCAACGACTCGCGCGGCTCGTACGCGAGCACGGACGGGCACGGACGGGGCTACATCTTCCTCGACTACCGCCAGAACCAGCAGTACAACTCCACCCGGGTGACCTCGCACGAGACCGGCCACGTGCTGGGCCTGCCGGACCACTACTCGGGCCCGTGCAGCGAGCTGATGTCGGGCGGTGGCCCGGGCACCTCGTGCCAGAACGCCACCCCGAACTACGCCGAGCGGACGCGCGTCAACCAGCTCTGGGCCAACGGCTTCGCCTCCGGCCTGGGCACGAAGGAGCTCGCCCCCACGGGCTGAGTCACCGCTCCCGGCGCTCCACGGATTCCGTGCAGTCGGGGTTCCGACAGGGACCCCGACTCCACACCGGGACGAAGACCCCGAGTGACTTGCGCCGCCCGACCACCGTGTCGACGCGGCGCCCGCAGGCCGGGCACGTCTGCTGTTCGTGCCCGGCCTGCGGGGCCACCGTCTCGTGCGCGTGCTGTCCACCGGCCATACCTCCACGGTAGGCCGGTTTTCACATCTCCGTCGGGTCAGCCCTTGCGGACGTAGGTGCTGACGATCTGGCCGCCGCCGAGGGCCGTGACCCCGGTGAGCTCCAGGGGCCGCACACCGAAGCCGGCGCGCGTCATCGGCATGCCGGTGCCCGCGAAGACCGGATAGGTCTTCACGACGAACTCGTCGATCTCGTCGATCAGCTGGGTGGCGAGGTCCGCGCCGCCGCAGAGCCAGATGCCGAGCCCGTCCCGGGCCTTGAGCTCACGGACGCGGGCCGCCACGTCACCGCTGATCAGCCGCACCTGAGGGTCGGGCGGGGTGGTGAGAGAGCGCGAGACGACGTACTGCTCGGGCAGGTGGCCGTAGGGGCTGCTCATACCGGCCTTGAGGCCGGGCTCGTAGGTGGCGCGCCCCATGAGGACCGCATCGAAGCGCTTGGGCGGGGTGTCGGCGATCCCGAGCTGCGCGCGCGCCTGGGCGGCGATGGTCTCCGGGTACTCGGCCTTGAGGTGCTCGATGAATGCGCTGTCGAGGTGGCTGTAGAAGAAGTCGCCGTCGCCGTCCGGGGCGCCGATGAACCCGTCGACGGTGGTGGCGATGAAGTACGTGAGCCTGCGCAAGCGATTCTCTTCCGTCCGACAGTGCCGCCACACCGGGGCACGTCAAGCAAAGTACTGCGGACAAAGTGGTTACGCAAGCTCCCGCCGCCTTCGGATCCGCCACCACCTCCGGGTCCGCCACCGCCTCCGGGCCGTCAGCCCCTGGGCTTGCGCCACATCGGCCACATCAGCGGCCCGTCGGGCAGTCGCACCGCCTCGCCGGTGAACTCCCAGCCGAGTCGCTCGTAGAGACCCCTGCTCCGCTCACTGCTCGCCTCCAGGTACGCCGGCACGCCCTCCCGGTCACAGCGCTCCAGCACCGGCCGCATCAGCTCGGTGCCCAACCCCTCCCCCTGACGCCCCGGGGCGACCGCGATCATCAGCAGGTACTCGTGCTCCTCGGACGTCGGATGCACCGCGCCGGTCAGCCGCCCCACCAGCTCGCACCGCTCGTTGCCGGGGTCGGCCACGGCCCGCATCCGCGCCGGGACCTCGTCCTCGCCCTCCGGCTCACCCGCGGGGATCCGCAGCCACAGGGCCGCTGCCGAGCCGTCCACCGCGTAGTCGATCCGACCCTCGTCCAGCGCGACGTCCACGAAGACGCCCAGGAACCTCCCGTGCACGGCGGCCCGGTGCTCCGGGTCCGGGAAGACCCAGCTGCTCACCGGGTCGGCGCGGAAGGCCTCGTCGAGCAGCCTCGCCACCGCGTCCCGGTCCGACCGATCCGCCTGACGTATCTCCAGCGCCACTGGCCACACCCTTCGCTCACGCGTCAACAACCGTCAGCGATACTAGAGTTGGCACCGCCATGCGGTAAGGCCCGTTCCGGCACCGTGCGGTGCGGGAACGGGCCTCCCCCCGTCGTCCGCGGGCGATCACCTCGTACGGCGCGTCACGAATTCCGCCAGCGACAGCAGCCCGCCCGCCGCCCCGAGGTCCGGCACGGCCCGGGACAGCTGCTGGACCGCGCGCCCCATCCGGTCGGCGGCCTGGGCCTGGGCCCAGTCCCGCCCGCCGGCCCGTTCCACCGCGTCGGCCGCCCTGCGCACGTCGTCCCCGGTCATGGGACCCGCGTACAGGTCGGCGAGCTGCCGGCCCGCCGCGGTGCCCGAAGTGAGGGCGGCCACGACCGGCAGGGACTTCTTGCGGGCCACCAGGTCGGCCCCTGCGGACTTGCCGGTGTGCCCCGGGTCCCCCCAGATGCCGATCAGGTCGTCGATCAGCTGGAAGGCCAGGCCCGCCTCCCGGCCGAAGGTGTCCATGGCGTCGACCTCCTCCGGTCCGGCCCCCGCGTACAGCGCACCCAGCGCGCACGCGCAGCCCAGCAGCGCCCCGGTCTTGGCCGCCGCCATGGTCAGGCACTCGTCGAGCGAGACGTCCCGGCGCTGCTCGAAGGCGCAGTCGGCCTGCTGGCCGGCGCACAGCTCGATGAGGCAGGCCGAGAGTCGGGACGAGGCCGCCGCGGCGGCGGGGTGCGGATCGTCGGCGAGCAGCCGCTGGGCGAGCGCCATCATGGCGTCGCCCGTGATGATCGCGTCCGGCGTGCCGAAGACCGTCCAGGCGGTGGCCCGGCCGCGGCGGCGAACGTCCTTGTCGATGACGTCGTCGTGCAGCAGCGTGAAGTTGTGCGCCAGCTCCACCGCCACCGCGGCCCGCACGGCGTGGTCGACCGGTCCGGCGCCGCCCAACCCCTGCAGGGCCTGGGCCGCGGCGAGCACCAGGGCCGGGCGGATCGCCTTGCCGGGACTGCCCTCGGCCGGGGTTCCGTCCGCCTGCTCCCAGCCGAAGTGGTACATGGCCACGCGCCGCATCCCGCCGGGCAGGCTCTCGACGCTGCGGCGCAGTTCCGGGTGGACCGCCTCCCTCGTCCGCTCCAGCAGGGCCGCGGCCTCCTGACCCTCGCCGGTCACGATCGCGCTCATCCCGCTCAGCGCCAGCGGCCGATCTCGACGTTCTCCAGCACGCCGAGCGCGTCCGGCACCAGCACCGCGGCGGAGAAGTACGCGGTGACCAGGTACGAGATGATCGCCTGCTCGCTGATCCCCATGAAGCGGACTGACAGGCTCGGCTCGATCTCGTCCGGGAGGCCCGGCTGGTGCAGGCCGATCACGCCCTGCTCCTCCTCGCCGGTGCGCATGCACAGGATGGAGGTGGTGCGGGCGTCGCTGATCGGGATCTTGTTGCTCGGGAAGATGGGCACACCGCGCCAGGTGGTCACCCGGGTGCCGTCGACGTCCACCGTCTCCGGGTAGATCCCGCGCTTGTTGCACTCGCGGCCGAAGGCGGCGATCGCCTTGGGGTGCGCGAGGAAGAGCTTGGAGCCGCGCCGCATGCTGAGCAGCTGGTCCATGTCGTCGGGGCTGGGGCCGCCGTCGTGCGGCTGGATGCGCTGGTCGTAGTCGGCGTTGTGGAGCAGGCCGAAGTCGCGGTTGTTGAGCATCTCGTGCTCCTGGCGCTCGCGCAGCGCCTCGACCGTCAGCCGCAACTGCTGCTCGGTCTGGTTCATCGGGTGGTTGTAGAGGTCGGCGACGCGCGAGTGCACGCGCAGGACGGTCTGCGCGATGGAGAGTTCGTACTCGCGCGGGCGGGCCTCGTAGTCCACGAAGGTGCCGGGGAGGACGGCCTCGCCCTGGTGGCCGGCCGAGAGGTCGATCTCCGCCTCGCCGTACTTGTTGGTGCGCTGGGCGGGCGCCGAGCGCACGCGGTCCAGGTGCTCGCGCAGCGAGGGGACCCGGTCGGCCAGCAGCTGGAAGTCCTGCCGGGACAGGGCGAGGGCGGTGCCGGGGGTGGCGGCGCGGGCGGTGTACTCCCAAATCGATTCTTCATCGACGAGGGAGTCCTCGCCGAAGTAGGCGCCGTCGGCGACGGTCCGCAGGACGGCGTCGTCCCCGTAGGGGCCCGGACCGATCTGGTCGATGCGGCCGTGCGCGAGGAGGAAGACCTCGTCGGACGGGCTGCCGAAGGAAGTCAGCTCCTGACCGACCTCGAAGTCGATCTGTCGGCACCGCTGGGCGAGTTCACCCAGCACATCGAGGTCCTCGTAGTCGCGCAGCAGCGGGAGTTCGCCGAGCTCGGCCGGGATCACCTGGACCTGGGTCCCGGTCTTGACGAACTCCACGACGCCGTTGCCGACCGAGTAGCTCAGCCGCCGGTTCACCCGGTAGGTGCCGCCCTGCACCGACACCCACGGCAGCGCCTTCAGCAGCCACCGCGAAGTGATCTCCTGCATCTGCGGCGCGGACTTGGTCGTGGTTGCCAAGTTCCGCGCGGCCGCCGTCCCCAGACTGCGCTGCGGTGTCTGGGCTTCGGACTCGGAACCTGCCTGGACCGACATGTCTTTCCCTTTCGATCACTCCATGGGTCTGCAGGGGCAGCCTTTCAGCACGCAACGTGGTGGGACCATTACACAAAAGGGTGGGACTACTCGACCGGGAGGCGGGGCACTGTCTCGGATCGAACTCCCCGCCCTCGCATCGCGGGAGGCCTTCGCGGCCCATCGGTTTCGGCCAAGACGGGACTCCTCCGCACTTTAATTTGTATCTGGGATGCGAATTTCCTACGGTGGCCCCATGCGGCTGACCCGATTCACCGACCTGGCGCTGCGCACCCTGATGCGCCTGGCCGTCGAGGAGACGGACCTCCCGACCACCCGCGACGTGGCGGCGACGATGGAGGTCCCCTACACCCACACCGCCAAAGTGGTCGCCAGGCTGCAACACCTCGGCCTGGTCGAGGCGCGGCGCGGCCGCGGCGGGGGGCTCGCCCTGACCGGCGCCGGACGGGCCGCCTCGGTGGGCGCGGTGGTGCGCGAGCTGGAGGGCGCCGGCGATGTCGTCGACTGCGACGGCACCACCCCCTGCCCGCTGCGCGGCGCCTGCGTGCTGCGCGGCGCGCTGCGCCGGGCACAGGAGGCGTTCTTCGCCGAACTGGACCCCCTGACGGTGAACGACCTGGTGGCAGCCCCGACCGGTCCGCTCCTCCTGGGCATCGCAAGCAGGGCACCCTCGGGGGCCGAAGGGCCCTGACCGTCGGGGCCGGTTGGCCGGTTACCGCCGCCCTCCGGACGCCATAGCCTCACCCCGACGGGAGTTCGAACAGAAGTCCGCACCGGTGCGGGCCTCTGCGATCAAAAATACGCATCTAAGATGCCAATTAATGAACCAGTTCCACCACGCAAGGAGTTCCCCATGCTGTCCGCGAAGTCGACCGCGACCGTCCGAGCCACCCTGCCCGCCATCGGAGCAGCCATCGGCGACATAACGGAGCTCTTCTACGCGAAGCTCTTCACGGCCCACCCGGAGCTGCTCCGCGACCTCTTCAACCGGGGCAACCAGAACGCGGGCCTCCAGAAGCAGGCACTCGCCGGCTCCATCGCCGCCTTCGCCACCCACCTCGTCGAGCACCCGGACACCCGGCCCGACGTGATGCTCACCCGCATCGCACACAAGCACGCCAGCCTCGGCGTCACCCGCGAGCAGTACGCGATCGTCCACCAGCACCTCTTCGAGGCGATCGCCGAGACCCTCGGCGAGGCCGTCACGCCCGAGGTCGCCCAGGCCTGGGACGAGGTCTACTGGCTGATGGCGAACGCCCTCGTGGCCATCGAGAACCGCCTCTACGCCGGGCACCGGATCGCCGCCGGCGACGTGTGGCGGGAGTGGACCGTCACCGGCCGCACCGAGGAGACGGCCGACTGCGCCACCTTCCGGATCACCCCCGCCGACGACGCCCCCGCACCCGCGCACCTGCCCGGCCAGTACGTCTCCGTCCAGGTCGAACTCCCCGACGGAGCACGTCAGATCCGCCAGTACAGCCTCTCCGGCGCGCCCGGCTCCGACGTCCGCACCATCACCGTCAAGCGGGTCCACGGCCCGGCCGCCGGGGGCCCCGACGGCGAGGTCTCCAACCACCTGCACACCCACGTCCGCACCGGCCACGCGCTGCGGGTCTCCGCGCCGTTCGGCGACCTGGTGCTGACGGACCGCGCGAACCCGATCCTGCTCGCCTCGGCGGGCATCGGCTGCACACCGATGCTCGCGATGCTGGAGCACCTGGCCGAGACCGGGCACACCGCACCGGTGACGGTGCTGCACGCCGACCGCTCCCCCGCGGACCACCCGCTGCGGGCCGACCACCGGGCCCTGACCCACAAGCTGGCCGACGCCTCGGCCCGCTTCTGGTACGAGGAGGCGGCGGAGCCCGGCGACGGCGAGGGCCTCATGAACCTCTCGGACCTGCACGTCGCCCCGGGCACCAGCGCCTACCTGTGCGGGCCGCTCCCGTTCATGCGGTCGGTCCGCGAGCAGCTGATCGCCAAGGGCGTGTCGGCCGCCGACATCCACTACGAGGTGTTCGGCCCGGACCTGTGGCTCGCCTCCGCGTGACGACTGTCCGGATTCGCTCGCTCACCGTACGAGAACAGTAGCCGCGGAAGGGCCGCCTCCACTAAACCGGAGCGTGACGATTCGGACACACGGGGTGTCCGTCGCGCACCGCACGAAGGGAGGCGGCCATGGCCGCACCCATGTCCGCGGACCGGTTCATCAACGCACTGAGGAACGAAGGCCTGACCGTCGTCGAGGTCGGCGCCTGGCGCACGCACAACCGCAACCACAAGGGGCCCTGGGGCCCGCTGCACGGGGTGATGATCCACCACACCGTCACCCGCGGCACCGCGTACTCCGTCCAACTCTGCCGCAACGGCTACAGCGCCCTCCCGGGGCCGCTCTGCCACGGCGTGATCGGCAAGGACGGCCGTGTCCACCTGGTCGGCTACGGCCGCGCCAACCACGCCGGCCTGGGCGACCCCGACGTCCTGGCCGCGGTGATCGCCGAACGGCGGCTCCCCCCGGACAACGAGGCCACCACCGACGGCAACCGCCACTTCTACGGCTTCGAGTGCGTGAACCTCGGAGACGGCGAGGACCCCTGGCCCCCGGCCCAGATCGACGCCATCGCCCGCGCGGCGGCGGCCGTGTGCCGGGTCCACCGCTGGACGGCCCGCTCGGTCATCGGCCACCGCGAATGGCAACCGGGCAAGGTCGACCCCCGCGGCTTCACGATGAACTCCCTCCGGGACCGCATCGCCGAACGCCTGAAGTAGCCGGCCGGGGCCCGGCACCGGGAGGCACCCCTCCCGGTGCCGAGCCCCGCTAAGAGAGCTGTCGGGGTGGGGACATGACACGAGACCTGGCCTTCGGCGTCTACGCGGACGAGCGGGGACTGGCCGGCGTGACGAAGCTCGTCGAAGCCGCCGTGGCCCCCGCAGCGCCCGGATCGTCGCCGCGACCGTCATCGACCCCTGCCCGTACGACTTCCTGGCGGAGCAGTGGGCCGTGGAGCCCCCGGGCAGGGACAGCGGCGCCCGCCGGACGGTCGAACTCCGCGTCCGCCTGACCTGCTCCCTGCGCACCTGGCGCTCCGTCCACCGCGCGGTGATCACATCCCTCTGCCCCGAGGGCCCGCACGCCTGCGCCGTCCCCTGGTTCGCCCTCTGACAGAGGGCGCGCTCAGCCGAGGTGGGGCGCCGGCCGGTGGGAGACGAGGTCGGGCGGATCACCATGTTCCTGCGGCACCTGGCGTCGGGAGATTCCAGCCCACTGACCTGCCGCAGCTACGGGTACGGAATGCTGCGGTGGTTCCGCCTGCTGTGGTTGTGGGGCATCGGGTGGGCGCGGGCGACGGAGCCCGAGGGCGCGGTGCTGACGGGGTGGCTGCGCTCGACGGCCACCCCGCAGCGTCAGCGGCACCGGGCCGACACTCCGGTAAGCCACCGTTGCTGACGGTGCCACACACCTCGTTCGGAGCAATGCTGGTAGGCCGCGCGCACTCGGCGGGATCACCGACCCGAAACCCGACACAGTGCTGCCACCCGCGCGGACCGGTGGCCAGGATGCCGAACCGGTCCACGCGAGGGGTGGGGTGACTACTGGCCGTGCTCGTTGAAGGCGGCCTCAAGGTCGGCGGCGACGCTCTCGGCGTCGCGGCCTTCGATGCGGTGGCGGGGGATGAAGTGGACGAGTTCGCCGTCCTTGAAGAGGGCGAAAGAGGGGTGGGACGGCGGGATGTCGGGGAAGTAGGAGCGCATCTGCGCGGTGGCTTCGATGTCCTGCTCGTCGAACACGGTGAGCAGCCGGTCCGGGCGCTTGGCGTCGCCGGACAAGGCGAGCCGCACACCAGGCCGGGCCATGCCGGCCGCGCAGCCGGTGACGGAGTTGATGGCCACCAGGGTCATGCCGGTGTCGGCATCCTTCATGGCGCGGTCGACCTCGTCGGCGGTCAGCAGTTCGACGAAGCCGATGCTGGTCAGTTCTTCCCGGAAGGGCTTGACGAGCAGTGGAGAGTACGGCATTCCCAATCCTCACCAGAGGTAGCAAATGGCTCACCCAGAGTACGGGAGCATGTGTGCTGCGGGTGTACGTATCGCAACACACCGCGAACGCAGGGCACACACCTACCTGAGTGGAGTGCAGACAAGCAAGAAGTGCTGGATCCGCAGCCGTGGGCTGTGGTGCATGGGCAACGCCCCCGGCTCGGCCGGCGCCACGAAGCGGAGTTCCGCGCTCTCGTCCGAGATCGCCGGCGTGCCCCCGGCGATGCGGGCTGTGAAGCGGACGTTGGACTGGCGGCGGACCTCGCCGTCCCGTCGCTTCCGGTTCTCCCTGTCAGCCGACGGCCGTGCCCCGGCCCCACAGTTCCTCGGCGTGGTCACGGAAGCGGTCGAACATCCCTCCCGGCCCCTGCCGGCGCAGGTGCAGCAGCGGGGAGTCGTGCCCGATGACGGTCGCCAGGTGAGGGGTGACCAACGCCTCCCCATCGAACCTGAACACGCTCAGCCCCACATGGTTCATGGCGTCGGACGGTGCGCTGAAGCGCGCCTCCAGGCCGTCCAGGGCGGCAAGCTCCGCGAGGTGTTCCAACGTGATCCCAATCCGCGTCGAGACGGAGAGCGCGGCCGATTCGACCTCCTCCCGCCGTCGCGTGACCTCCCCGTCCGGATCCCCGAGAAGAAACCGCACCCGGCACCCGCTCTCGGCCTTGCGGCGGACGACGCCCGCGAAATCGGGCACCTGGGTCCAGAAGAAGGAGTTCGTGTACCCGGCGAGAAACACCTCGCCGGTCGCGTCATTCACCAGTCGGGCCCACACGGTGGACGGGGAGGCCGAGCGGTACGCGTACGAGTGGACGAGCTCCCGGTCCCCGCCAACCTTGACTCGGCTGGTGATCGCATCGGGCCAGATCATGTGTTCGTCCACTCCCCACACCCGGCACGTGTCGTGCCGGTTTTCGCGCGTGCGGCGTGAGCCCCTCGTCGGCGATCCAGCGTTCCACCCCTTCGCGGTCACACTCTCCGCGCGACCTCTTAACCGAGGTATGGGGCGGGTCGGCTCGCCAAGAAGTGCTGTACTCGCAGGCGTTGGGTGTGGTGCATGGGCAAGGCTCCCAGCTCAGCCGGCGCCACGAAGCGGAGTTCCGTGCTCTCGTCCGAGATCGCCAGCGTGCCCCCGACAATGCGGGCCGTGAAGCAGACGTTGAACTGGCGGCGGACCTCGCCGTCGCTGTACTCGATGATGTGCTTCGGGTCCGTGTAGGTGCCGACCAGTCCCGTAATCTCCACGTCGAGGCCCGTCTCCTCCTTGACCTCTCGGACGGCCGTTCCGGGGAGGGAGTCCGTGAGGTCCATCCCGCCGCCGGGGAGAGCCCACAGATCGTTGTCGCGGCGCCGTTGCATCAGGATGCGGCCCTGGTCGTCCGTGACGACGGCTGAGGCTGCCACGACCATGCTGTTGGGCTCGGGAGCATGGGGATCGTCGTAGTACTCGGTCCGGGCCATCGGGTCACTCCTCTACGGGACGGGCCGTCTCCCACACCGCGTTGAAGCTGTCGGCGTAGGTGTCGAACATGCCCCCGGCTTCGTGACGGCGAAGGTGCCACACGGGCGCACCGTACGCGTTCACGCCCCAGACGTGGGCGTTGACCAAGACTTCGTCGTCCGCCCGGTACAGGCTGTTGTAGAGGGTCGTGCTGTGCGTTCGCAGCTCGATGCCGGGCACGTCGGCCAGGGGCCGGTAGTGCATGAGGGCGAGACGGCAGCGGGATTCGATGCCGTGCCCGAATCTCTCTTCCTGTCCACGCTGCCTGACGGTCTCGCTGTCGGCGTCACCGATGGCAATCCGGACCGTGCAGCCGTCCGCCGCGCGTTCCCGAAGGAGGTCGTTCAGGCGGGGATACGCCTCGTGCAGGAACACCGCTGCGTAGACCAGCACGTCGATCCGCTCGCGAGCTGTCGTCAGCAACTCCACGAACACGGAGACGGGAAGGTCCGCTCGCTGGTCGTACAGCGCCACCAGTTCGGGACTGACGGACCGCGCGGCACGGGCCTGTCTCAGCGCCGGCCACAATGCGTGGACGTCCTCGCCCAGCGTCTCGGCAGCCAACAGCGCCGTTGCCCGCCGTGGGGTGCGTCCGAGGTTGACCCAGCGTTCGACGCTCTTCGGATCGACGCCCGTGGCGCTCGCCAGCGATGCATGAGTCCAGCCGCCGGATGCCATCAGGGCCCTTAACCGCTCGTTCTGCATAGGGACGTTCTACAGCCCATGGGACGTCCCGAAGTGGGAAACGTACGAGGTTCCCCCGTCCTGATCACCACGGCGACGATCCCGGTACCAGCGAGGTACGAAGGGATCCGGAATGGTGCGGGGACTGTGGCAGCAGGTCGAACAGCGTGATCCGTTTCCGGTGCCCGATCCCGATCCGACGGACCCGACGTGCGACGTGTGTGCGGCCCTGGTCGTCCAGCGCGCGGAGTGCTACCGGCTGCGGGACCTGTCAGGGGTCGTGGACTGCAACGTCGAGATCCGTAAGCACCCCCACACGAAGGTGAGCCGATGACCCGCGCCGTGCTGCGCTACGTCCCCCACACCATCCGGCACGCCCCGGAAGGCGGGGTGACCTACGAGGCGTTCTGCGTCGCCGAAGGCTGCGGAGCCGAGTCGGGCGCGCACGACGAACAGGAAGGACCACAGGACTGGGCGCTCCGGCACGCCGGGCGGACCGGGCACGACCTGTTCCGGCGCGTGTTCACCGATCACGCCCGGGTCAGCCGCGACGCGTAGACCCCGGCCCGCTGGGCGACGGCGAGCAAGGCAGTCCAGCGCGCCGGCTTCGGCCCCGCTCACACGACCCGAATCGTGTGGGCGGGGCTCTGACGTGCGACGGCGAGGACGGGAGCGCCTCACAATGGACGGGTGAATCGCCCCCCGAACCTTGACGTGCTCTTGCAGCCCCGCCCGCCGTCCCCGTTGCAGGAGATCCATGACGAGCGGTTCGAGCGGCACGGAGTCCGCCTGCTGCTGAAGCGGGACGACCTGATCCACACCACCATTCCGTGGGACACGGATCTGTTTGGACCAGTGGACCTGTACCCTCCGGGCAACAAGTGGCGCAAGCTCGCGCCCAACCTGCGCGCCGCCCTGCAGGCGGGGCACGACCGGCTCGTCACCTTCGGCGGGGCGTACTCCAACCACCTGCGGGCCACCGCTGCCGCCGGGCGGCTGACGGGCCTCGGGACGGTCGGCATCGTGCGCGGGGACGAGCTGGCCGGACGGCCCCTGAACGCATCCCTCGCCCGGTGCGCGGCGGACGGCATGCGCCTGCACTTCGTCTCCCGTTCGCGCTACCGCGCCAAGGCCGACCCGCAGGCACGGGCCCTGCTGCTGGACGAGGCGGGCGCGAGCGGGGCGTACGTCGTCCCGGAAGGCGGCAGCAACGCCCTCGCCCTCTCCGGCTGCGCGGAGCTGGGCCGCGAGCTCCGCGGCGTGACCGACGTGGTGGCGGTGGCCTGCGGCACCGGCGGCACCCTGGCGGGGCTGGCCGCGGGGCTGGCCCCGGGGCAGCGGGCGCTGGGCGTTCCCGTCCTGGCGGGCGGCTTCCTGTCGGGGGAGATACGTTCCCTCCAGACGGAGGCGTACGGCGGCCCGGTCGGCGACTGGTCCTTGGCGGAGGACTTCCACCACGGCGGCTACGCCCGCGTCCCGGCCGCCCTGGAGTCCTTCGCCGCCGACTTCGGCTCCCGCCACGGCTTCCCGGTGGAACGCATCTACGTGGCCAAACTCCTGTGGGCCGTGACCGCCCTGACCGAGGCGGGCGCCTTCCCGCCCGGTACGTCGGTCACCGCCGTCATCACGGGCCGGCCGTAGCCCAGGCCCCCCAGGGGCCGGCACCACCGCCGCCCGCCCCGCCGAGCTCCCCGCAGGGGCAGGGGCTACGTCGACTCGCGGTACGCCGCCGCCTCCTCCAGGTCCAGCCTGCGCAGCAGCACCCGCAGCATCTCGTCGTCGATCCGCCGGTCGTCCCGCAGTGCGACGAAGACCTCCCGCTCGGCCTCGATCATCTCCCCCGCGAGCCGGCGGTAGATGTCGTCCGCGGACTCCCCCGTCAGCGGATTGACCTCCCCCAGCCGTTCCCACACGGCGTTGCGCCGCCTCTCCAGCACCGTCCGCAGCCGGTCCGCCAGCGGCGGCGGCAGCGTGGAGTTCTCCGGCTCCTCCAGCAACTCCGCCAGCCGCTCCTCCGCCGCCCGCGAGGCCTGGCTCTGCGCCTGCGCCTCCGCCAGCGTCTCGGCCTGCACGTCCCTCGGCGGCAGCTTCAGCACCCTGATCAGCGGCGGCAGCGTCAGCCCCTGCACCACCAGCGTGCCGATGACGGTGGTGAAGGTCAGGAAGAGGATCAGGTTCCGGTTCTGCACCGAGATCGGCACGGAGAAGGCGATGGCCAGCGAGACCACGCCCCGCATCCCGGCCCAGCCCACGATGACCGGGGACTTCCAGTCGGTGTCCGGCTCCCGGTCCCGGATCCGCTGCGACAGCGCACGCGGCACGAAGGTCGCCGGGAACACCCATACGAAGCGGGCCACCACCACCACGAGGAAGACGGCGATCGCGTACCAGGCCGCCTCCATGCCCCGGTACTCGCCCAGCCCCGTGAGGACCACCGCCAACTGCAGGCCGATCAGCGCGAAGACGACCGACTCCAGGATGAAGGCGACCATCTTCCACACCGCCTCCTCCTGGAGCCGGGTGGCGAAGTCGACCTGCCAGTTGCGGTGCCCGAGGTACAGGGCGACCACCACCACGGCCAGCACTCCGGAGGCGTGCACCCGCTCGGCCGCCGCGTACGCCACGAAGGGGATCAGCAGCGAGAGGGTGTTCTGGAGCAGGGGCTCCTTCATCCGTTTGCGCAGCTGGTGGATCGGCACCATGAGCAGCAGGCCGACACCGATCCCGCCCACCGAGGCCACCAGGAACTCCGCGATGCCGCCCGCCCAGCCCGCGCTCATCCCGACCGCCGCCGCCAGCGCCACCTTGTAGACGGTGATCGCGGTGGCGTCGTTGACGAGGGACTCACCCTGAAGGATGGTCGTCAGCCGGTTCGGCAGTCCCAGCCTGCGGGCGATCGCGGTGGCGGCGACCGCGTCGGGCGGCGCGACCACCGCGCCCAGCACCAGCGCCACCGGCAGGGACAGCCCGGGCACCACCAGGTACGCGGCGTACCCGACGACGAGCGTCGCGAAGAGCACGTAGCCGACCGACAGCATCGCGATCGGCCTGATGTTGGCGCGCAGGTCCAGGTACGAGCTGTCCACCGCGGCCGTGTACAGCAGCGGCGGGAGCAGCAGTGGCAGGACGATGTGCGGGTCGAGCGTGTAGTCCGGCACGCCCGGGACGTACGAGGCGGCCAACCCGGCGGCGACCAGCAGGAGCGGCGCGGGCACCGGCGTGCGCCGGGCGAGTCCCGCCACGGCCGCACTGCCCGCGACGAGGGCCACCAGCTGCAATACCTCCATCGAAGATCAATCCTCCGTCGTCGCGCGCCCGCACCCTGGCCGTACGCTGGCCATCATGAGCGAGTGCACCCACGTTGCCGAACTGCCGCGCCCCGAGCCGGTCCCGTCTGCACAGACCTGTGCCGAATGTCTGGCCGTCGGCAGCCACCCGGTGCAGCTGCGGATGTGCCTGGGGTGCGGCCACGTGGCGTGCTGCGATTCCTCGCCGTTCCGGCACGCGACGGCGCACCACGGCGAGACCGGCCATCCCGTCATGCGGAGCTTCGAGCCGGGCGAGACCTGGCGGTGGTGCTTCGTGGACGGTTCGATCGTCTGAGGCGGGGTAGTTCAACCCTCCGCCGGTTCCCCCGATTTGCCCCCCGCAGACCTCTAGCCACTGTGCGTGCCCATGGGCTTACCATCGGTCACTGACCGCAGGGCGGGAGCCTCACGGCGGGCGTGACGAGGGGTGCCGCGACACGATCGCCCGGATCGCGGTAGCGTCACCGGCGAAAAGAGCTCGTACCACCTTGGAGGTGAGGGTGTCCCAGATCGCAGGCGAGCCCGGGACTCAGGACTTCGTGGAAGTCCGGCTGCCCGCTGCGGGTGCCTACCTGTCGGTGCTGCGGACGGCCACGGCCGGTCTCGCGGCACGTTTGGACTTCACCCTCGACGAGATCGAGGACCTCCGCATCGCGGTGGACGAAGCCTGCGCGATCCTGCTCCAGCAGGCCGTGCCGGGCTCCGTCCTCAGTTGCGTCTTCCGGCTGATCGACGATTCGCTGGAGGTGACGGTCTCGGCGCCGACCACGGACGGACGCGCGCCGGAGCGCGACACGTTCGCCTGGACGGTCCTGTCGGCACTGGCCGGCAAGGTCGAGGCCACGGTCGAGGAGAACCAGACGGTGAGCATCAGCCTGTACAAACAACGCGGCGCGGGGCCAGGCCCGGCGTGAGCAGCGGGGAGATCCCGGTGCGGGGCGGGGATCGGCCCCGGGTACGGCACGAGGTCGACGGCGGCATCCCGGAGCAGCAGCACGCCCGGCCGCACCCGGCTGACGTGGATGCGGAAGACGGCTTTTTGGACTCGGCGGAGCGACGGGCGGGCCCTATGAGCGAGAACCAGCACGACCAATCACAGCCGGCACAGCCACCGGAGGCCGCTTCGCCGGCCCCGGCGGCGGGGTTCCCGGTGTCTTCGGCGCCTGCGGCGCTGCCCGATCCGCGCGACCGCAGCAGCGCGCGGGCCCTGTTCGTCGAGCTGCGGGCGCTGCCCGACGGCTCGCCGGAGAAGGCGGAGCTGCGCAACCGGCTCGTACGGATGCACCTGCCCCTGGTCGAGCACCTGGCGCGGCGCTTCCGCAACCGCGGGGAGCCGCTCGACGACCTGACCCAGGTCGCGACGATCGGCCTGATCAAGTCGGTGGACCGGTTCGACCCGGACCGCGGGGTCGAGTTCTCCACGTATGCCACGCCCACGGTGGTCGGCGAGATCAAGCGCCACTTCCGGGACAAGGGCTGGGCGGTTCGGGTGCCCCGGCGTCTGCAGGAACTGCGGCTGTCGCTGACGACGGCCACGGCCGAGCTGTCCCAGCAGCACGGGCGCTCCCCGACGGTGCACGAGCTGGCCGAGCGGCTGGGTATCTCCGAGGAGGAGGTGCTGGAGGGTCTGGAATCGGCCAATGCCTACAGCACGCTCTCCCTGGACGTCCCGGACACCGACGACGAGTCGCCGGCGGTCGCGGACACCCTGGGCGCGGAGGACGAGGCCCTGGAGGGCGTCGAATACCGCGAGTCCCTGAAACCGCTGCTGGAGGGGCTGCCTCCGCGTGAGAAGCGGATCCTGCTGCTGCGGTTCTTCGGCAACATGACGCAGTCGCAGATCGCGCAGGAGGTCGGCATCTCCCAGATGCACGTCTCCCGGCTCCTGGCCCGCACCCTGGCCCAGCTCCGCGAGAAGCTCCTCGTCGAGGAATGAGCCGGGCTCAGGAGGGAGACGGCCCCCCGATGCCGAGGGCCTCGGTCGCCGTCGGGTTCACGAGCA
The DNA here is from genome assembly GCF_000612545.2 of Streptomyces sp. PCS3-D2. Taxonomy (GTDB): domain Bacteria; phylum Actinomycetota; class Actinomycetes; order Streptomycetales; family Streptomycetaceae; genus Streptomyces. The sequence continues at coordinate 2,597,712 of NZ_CP097800.1, forward strand.
GTACGACGACGGCCGCCGCAGCCACCGCGAGGGCCACGGCGGCGGCGATCATGGCGCCGCCGGTGGTGTAGAGCGTCCAGGCCACCGGCAGCGCCATCAGCTGGGTGATCAGTGCCGGGCCGCGGCTCCAGCGGCGGCCCAGGCGCAGCCCGCGGGCGGCGACCAGCGGCAGCGCGGCGAGCGCGAGCAGGGTGATGCCGCCTGTCTCGGCCTGCTGCGGGGAGTCGGGGTCGCCGGCGATGCCGACGAACAGCATGTACACGCCGAGGCAGGCGAGCGCCAGGCCCTCCAGGGCGGTGAGCGCGGCCGCGGCCGTCAACCGGCGGGGCGGCGCGGCGGGCGCTTCGGCGGTGGGGGCGGGGGCGTTCGCGGGCTGCTTCTTACTCACCCATGCAGGGTAGCGGCGCCGTCCGGAGGCCGGAGGGGACGGGCAGTAGGGTCGGCTCGCGAAGGGGTGGGTAGTCTGGCGCTCATGCGTGCACTTCTCGTGGCCAACCCAGCAGCGACGACCACCAGTGCGCGCACGCGCGACGTCCTGATCCACGCCCTGGCCAGCGAGATGAAGCTGGAGGCGGTCACCACCGAGTACCGCGGGCACGCCCGGGACCTGGGGCGCAAGGCCGCGCACGAGGGGCTGGACCTGGTGGTCGCCCTGGGGGGCGACGGCACGGTCAACGAGGTGGTGAACGGGCTCCTGCACAACGGGCCCGATCCGGACCGGCTACCCCGGCTCGCGGTGGTCCCCGGCGGCTCCACCAACGTGTTCGCCCGCGCCCTGGGACTGCCGAACGACGCGGTCGAGGCGACGGGCGCACTGCTGGACGCCTTGCGCGAGAAGCGGGAGCGGACAGTCGGCCTGGGGCTCGCGGCGGGGACCCCCGGTACGCAGGACGAGTCGGTGCCGGCGCGTTGGTTCACCTTCTGCGCGGGTTTCGGGTTCGACGCGGGTGTCGTGGGGCGGGTCGAGCAGCAGCGGGAGCGCGGCAAGCGTTCGACGCACGCACTCTACGTACGACAACTGATGCGCCAGTTCTGGGAGGAGCCGAACCGCCGGCACGGGACGGTCACGCTGGAGCGCCCGGGAGCCGACCCGGTGAAGGACCTGGTGCTGTCCATAGTATGCAACACCTCACCGTGGACGTTTCTAGGGAATCGTCCGCTTTACGCCTCTCCGGAGGCATCGTTCGATACTGCGCTTGACGTACTGGCACTCAACCGTTTGTCAACTCCGGCCGTCGCTCGTTACGCGACACAGCTTCTGACCTCCACTCCTGAGCGGGGTCCACGCGGCAAGCATGCGGTGTCTCTGCACGATCTGACCGACTTCACCTTGCATTCGAAGGTTCCGCTCCCGTTCCAGATGGACGGCGATCACCTCGGGCTGCGCACCAGCGTTCGGTTCACAGGCGTACGCCGTGCACTGCGTGTGATTGTGTGAGTAGAAGGGCCCGTAGGCCTTTCACTCGAACGTTTACACGCCGGTCCACCCTCACGATGTAGGGCTGTGACCTAGTAGACACCGACGAATCAAAAAAAACTTTCCGGAAGGGGTTGTATCCCCGTCCGAGGTTTGCGAATCTCTTCATGGCGATCGGGACAGCCCGCGGAACCGGCACCCACACAGACCGCCAGAACCCCTCCACGAATCTCGAACTGATCACCCGCGTGAAACCGGGCGGTCGACCTTCCCTCACGGGGGGATTCGTGAAAGCGTTCACATTCACAAGCAACCTGCCCGCAATACAAGGAGATGGAGCAGCCATGGACTGGCGTCACAACGCCGTTTGCCGCGAGGAAGACCCGGAACTCTTCTTCCCCATCGGCAACACCGGTCCTGCGCTGCTGCAGATCGAGGAAGCCAAGGCCGTCTGCCGCCGTTGCCCCGTCATGGAGCAGTGCCTGCAGTGGGCGCTCGAGTCCGGTCAGGACTCCGGCGTCTGGGGCGGTCTCAGCGAGGACGAGCGCCGCGCCATGAAGCGCCGCGCCGCTCGCAACCGGGCGCGCAACGCCAGCGCCTGACCAACGACTTTCGAGCCTCGACGCGCAGCGCGTAGCAACCGAAGAAGCGCTCAGCAACGCGCCCTTGAGCCCCGGACCGAAGCATTCGGTCCGGGGCTCAGTGCTGCTGCGGGACTACGCTCCGTGTGCACGACCCACCGACCACCGGTCACACCGAGTAACCGCCCGGCTGCTACTTCTGCGGGCTGGACGGCAGGTCGAGGACGACCTTGGTACCACGCGGCTCGGCCCGGACCATGTCGAAGGTGCCGCCGAGTTCCCCTTCCACGAGGGTCCGTACGATCTGCAGTCCGAGATTGCCGGCCCGCTGGGGGTCGAATCCCTCGGGCAGGCCGTTGCCGTCGTCGAGCACGGTGATCAGCAGCCGCCCGTCCTTGCGGCCGGTTCCGCTGCGCAGGGCGGCCACTTCCACGGTGCCCCGCTCGCCCTGGGGGAAGGCGTGCTCCAGGGCGTTCTGCAGGATCTCGGTGAGCACCATCGACAGCGGGGTGGCGACCTCCGCGTCCAGGATCCCGAAGCGGCCGGTGCGCCGGCAGTCGACCTTGCCCGGGGAGATCTCCGAGACCATCGCGATGACGCGGTCGGCGATCTCGTCGAACTCGACGCGCTCGTCGAGGTTCTGAGAGAGCGTCTCGTGCACGATCGCGATCGATCCGACGCGGCGCACCGCCTCGTTGAGCGCCTCGCGGCCCTGGGGGGAATCCATCCGGCGGGCCTGGAGCCGCAGGAGCGCGGCCACGGTCTGGAGGTTGTTCTTCACCCGGTGGTGGATCTCCCGGATGGTCGCGTCCTTCGTGATCAGTTCACGCTCGCGACGCCGCAGTTCGGTGACGTCACGGCAGAGCACCAGGGAGCCGATCCGGGTCCCCTTCGGCTTGAGCGGGATGGCGCGCAGCTGGATGACGCCGCCGTTGCCCTCGACCTCGGTCTCGCGGGGGGCCCAACCGCTGGCGAGCTTGACCAGTGCCTCGTCGACCGGGCCGCGGGAGGGGGCGAGTTCGGCGGTGGTGGCGCCGAGGTCCTGGCCGACCAGGTCGGAGGCGAGCCCGAGACGGTGGTAGGCGGAGAGCGCGTTCGGGGAGGCGTAGGTGACCACGCCGTCGGCGTCGAGCCGGATCAGGCCGTCCCCGACGCGCGGCGAGGCGTCCATGTCGACCTGCTGGCCGGGGAAGGGGAAGGCGCCCGCCGCGATCATCTGCGCGAGGTCCGAAGCGGACTGGAGGTAGGTCAGCTCCAGTCGGCTCGGTGTACGCACAGTGAGCAGGTTGGTGTTGCGTGCGATCACTCCGAGTACCCGGCCCTCGCGGCGGACGGGGATCGACTCGACGCGGACCGGCACCTCCTCGCGCCACTCCGGGTCACCCTCGCGCACGATGCGGCCCTCGTCGAGCGCGGCGTCCAGCAGTGGGCGGCGGCCTCGCGGCACCAGGTGGCCGACCATGTCGTCCTGGTAGGAGGTCGGGCCGGTGTTCGGGCGCATCTGGGCGACCGAGACGTACCGGGTGCCGTCGAGGGTGGGCACCCACAGCACGAGGTCGGCGAAGGACAGGTCGGAGAGCAGCTGCCACTCCGAGACCAGCAGGTGGAGCCACTCCAGGTCGGTTTCTCCGAGAGCGGTGTGCTGGCGTACGAGGTCGTTCATGGAGGGCACGGTGCGAGCGTACCCCGGGTACGCACGATGACTTTCCCCACGCCGGTACTCAGGAGTATCCAGGAGGGGCACGGGCCGCGTACTGTTGGAGGAAGTGACGGGTTTCGAGCTACCGTCATTGGATGGACAGAACAGAATGGTCTAGTCCAGAATTGACTCAGAGTCTCCGCCCTCCCCGCACAGGAGGACGGACCGAGGGAGTCGCGCGCTCTGCCCTGACCGCGCAGACACCTCTCACCGGCCGCCGGGAACCGCACACCTGACGGCCGTAAGTACTCCGGGCTACGGTGCCGGACGGGTTGAGGGTCCCGTCCTGCACCGTGGCCCAGAGGAATTCCGGGCGCCCGTCAGGGCCAGGCCCGCAGGGCCCGCTCCGCCACCGCCTCCAGTTCCTCCCGGGTCGCCCCGTCGCGCGACTGCTGGGACATTCCCTGGAGCACGGCTCCGGCGTACCGGGCCAGCGCCCGCGCATCCGTGTCCGCGGGCAGCACTCCGGTGGCCACGTCGGCGCGGATCCGGCTCTCGAAGAGCTCCAGGTTGGCGTTGCGCCGCTCGCGAAGCGCCTCGGCCACCTCGTCCGAGGTGGTGTTGACGGCCGCGCTGATCACCATGCAGCCCGACGGGTGGGACGGGTCGGTGTAGACCGCGGCCGCCTCCCGCAGGATGCGCTCCACGGCGGCGCGGGCGGTGGGCTCCTCGGCCAGCGCCACGCCGGCGAAGTCGCCGTACCGGCTCCCGTAGACCGCGACGACCTCGTCGAAGAGCGCGCGCTTGTCGCCGAAGGCCGCATAGAGGCTGGGCGCGCTGATCCCGATCGAGGCGGTCAGGTCGGAGATCGAGGTCGCCTCGTAGCCGCGTTCCCAGAAGGCCGTCATCGCCTTGTCCAGGGCGGCGTCACGGTCGAAGGAGCGGGGCCTGCCGCGCTGTCCGGTCACCATCCGCACATTCTATAGCGGCCGCTAGGAAATCTGATACGGTCCATTTCTGTAACGACCGCTAGCGATATGGGAGGGGGCGCGTCATGGGCGTGCTCGAAGGCAAGACGGCACTGGTCACGGGCGGCAGCCGAGGGATCGGTCGGGCCGTGGCGGAGCGGCTGGCGCGGGACGGGGCGCTGGTCGCCGTGCACTACGGCCGCAATGCCGAGGCGGCCGAGGAGACCGTGGCGGCGATCGCGAAGGCCGGCGGGCAGGCCTTCGCGATCGGCGCCGAGCTCGGCGTCCCGGGGGACGCCGAGGCCCTCTGGGCGGCGTACGCGGCCCATCCCGCACACACGGAGGCGGTGGACATCCTGGTCAACAACGCGGGGGCGGCGGCCTTCGCCGGGATCGCGGACACCGACGAGGAGACGTACGACAGGGCGCACGCACTGAACGCCAAGGCTCCGTTCTTCGTGATCCAGCGCGGCCTGGCGCGACTGCGGGACGGCGGCCGGATCGTGAACGTGACCGGCACCCCGGACCTCGCCCTGCCGGCGATCCTCGCGACGGTCATGGCCAAGGGCGCCGCGAACGCCATGACGCGCTCCCTGGCCGCGGAGCTCGCCCCGCGGGGGATCACCGTGAACTCGGTGGGACCGGGGATCACCGAGACGGACCTGAACGCGGCCCTGCTCTCCGATCCCGCGACCCGGACCCACCTGGCCGGCCGCTCGGTCTTCCACCGGGTGGGTACGGCACAGGAGGTCGCGGACGTGGTGGCCTTCCTGGCCTCGCCCGACTCACGCTGGGTCACGGGGCAGCACCTGGACGCCACCGGCGGCCTGCAACTGGCACTGATCTGACCGGCGAACACCGCCGGAACCGGCCGGGAGCCCGGATGCCCCGCGGGGCGCCGGACTCCCGGCCGTCCGCCTCGGCCGCCATGAGGCCGGGCGCCGGGATCGGCATCACCATGGAAAGCGGCGGGACCCCCGCCACACCCGGCTCCCTCTGCTAGATTGGTCTATACCACACCAGTCACTCCAGATCGGCAGGCCCCGCGTGGAAGTTGTCATCGTCCCGGACGCCAAGGCAGGCGGCGAGCTCATCGCGGAGGCCATGGCGGCCCTGGTGCGCCGCAAGCCCGACGCCCTGCTCGGCGTGGCGACCGGCTCTACCCCACTGCCCGTCTACGAAGCCCTCACCCGCAAGGTCACGGCCGGCGAGGTCGACGCCTCCAGGGCCCGGATATGCCAGCTCGACGAGTACGTCGGCCTGCCGGCCGGGCATCCCGAGTCCTACCGTGCCGTCGTCCTGCGCGAGGTCGTCGAGCCCCTCGGCCTGCCGGAGGGCTCCTTCATGGGCCCTGACGGTTCGGCCGAGGACCTCGTCGCCGCGTGCGAGGCCTACGACCGGGCGCTGGCCGAGGCCGGCGGCGTCGACCTCCAGCTGCTGGGGATCGGCACGGACGGGCACATCGGCTTCAACGAGCCCTGTTCGTCCCTGGCCTCGCGCACCCGCATCAAGACGCTCACCGAGCAGACCCGCGTGGACAACGCCCGCTTCTTCGAGGACGACCTGGAGCAGGTCCCCCACCACGTCATCACCCAGGGCATCGGCACCATCCTCGACGCCCGCCACCTGGTGCTGCTGGCCACCGGCGAGGGCAAGGCCGAGGCCGTGGCGCAGACCGTCGAGGGCCCGCTGTCGGCTCTCGTCCCCGCGTCCGCCCTGCAGTTGCACCGGCACGCGACCGTGGTCGTGGACGAGGCCGCCGCCTCGAAGCTGAAGCTGGCCGACTACTTCCGCCACACCTACGCCAACAAGCCGTCCTGGCAGGGACTGTAGGCCCCGAGCACGGGCGAAGGGCCGGGCCCCAGGGGCCCGGCCCTTCCGCATACCCGCCCGGTCCTTCCGCGTACGCGGCGGAGCCGGGCACCACCCCTGTGACAAGGTGCCCGGCTCCGGTTCCGCGGCGCGTCACACCCCCGTGACGGCCCCCGCGACGACTTCGGCAGCGGCGCGACCGCACACGCGCGCAGCACCGTGGGTGGCGATGTGCAGGGCCCCGCGCGGTGCGGCGCGCGGCAGCCCCATCTCGACCACCACCGTGCCCGGCCGGGCCTCGACCAGGGCGTCCAGCACCTCGGTCATCCACGGGTGGCGGTGCGCGTCGCGGACCACCGCGACGACGGTGCGCTCCCCCGCCGCCGTCAGGATCTCCCCGGCCGTGGCTCCCTGCGGGTAGAGGTCGGAAGCGGTGCCCGGCAGCAGCTCGGCCAGCTCGGCGGCCAGGCCCCACGGGGTCTCGTCGCCGACGGCGATGTTCGCCACCGGGGTCAGGGTCGCGACGTACGGGCCGGTCGGCGGGGCCGCCGAACCGGTGACGGTGAGGGCCCGGCGGGCGGCGGTCAGGCCGATGCCGGACGCGCGGCTCCCCTCCGGCCGCGCGTCCGGCCCGGCCGCCCGGGTCCATGTGGCGAGCGCGCGGACCCGGGCGGCGGCGTCGGCGAGGCGCTCCTGGGGGAGCGCGCCCTCCCGTACGGCCGCGACGAGCGCGTCGCGCAGCCGCAGGACGGTGGCCTCGTCGGCCAGCCCGCCGCCGACGCAGATGGCGTCGGCACCCGCCGCGATGGCCAGGACCGAGCCGCGCTCGATCCCGTACGTCCCGGCGATGGCGTTCATCTCCATGCCGTCGGTGACGATGAGGCCCTCGTAGCCGAGCTCCTTGCGCAGCAGGCCGGTCAGGATCTGCGGGCTGAGCGTGGCCGGGCGGGTCGGGTCGAGGGCGGGCACCAGGATGTGCGCGCTCATCACGGCCTTCGTCCCGGCCTCGATGGCCGCCCGGAACGGGACGAGTTCGCGTGTGGCGAGGGTGTCGAGGTCCACGTCGATGCGCGGCAGGGCGTGGTGGGAGTCGACGTTGGTGTCGCCGTGGCCGGGGAAGTGCTTGGTGCAGGCGGCGACGCCGGCGGCCTGGAGGCCCTGGACGTAGGCGGCGGTGTGCCGGGCGGCGAGGTGGGTGTCGGCGCCGAAGGACCGTACGCCGATGACCGGGTTGTCCGGGTTGGAGTTGACGTCGGCGGAGGGGGCCCAGTTGAGGTTGACCCCGCACTCGGCGAGGCGGCGGCCCAGCTCGTGGGCGACGTCCCGGGTCAGGCCGGTGTCGTCGACGGCGCCGAGGGCCAGGTTGCCGGGGAAGGACGAGCCGCCCCGGACCTCCAGGCGGGTGACGTCGCCGCCCTCCTCGTCGATGGCCACCAGGACGTCATCGCGTTCGGCGCGCAGCTGCGCGGTCAGCGCGGCGAGCTGCTCGGGCGAGGCGATGTTGCGGCCGAACAGGCCCACCGAGGTGAGGCCTTCGCCGATCCTGCGCAGCAGCCAGGCGGGGGCGTCGGTGCCCTCGAAGCCGGGCTGGAGGACCGCGAGGGCGTCGCGGGTCACCTCGTCGGAGGCGGTGGCGCGGTGCGCAAGGACAGTCATGACGGGGTCATCCCTTCACGGCGCCGGCGGTGAGGCCTGCGGCCATCTTGCGCTGGACGATGAGGAAGAGGACCACGATCGGGACGGCCATCATGGTGGAGCCGGCCATCATCGGGGCGAACTCGGTGCCGTGCTTGGTGGTGAAGTTGCCGAGCCAGACGGTGGCGGTCTGGTTCTGCTGGCTCATCAGCATCAGCGCGTACAGGTATTCGTTCCACGCCTGGATGAAGGCGTAGACCGAGGTGGCGACCATGCCCGGCGCGAGCAGTGGGAAGACGACCCGCAGGAAGGCGCCGGTCGGCGTACAGCCGTCGACCATTGCCGCTTCCTCCAGCTCCTTGGGGATGTTGACGATGAAGCCGCGCAGCGTCCACACGGTGAAGGGGAGGACGAAAGTCAGGTAGGTGATGATCAAGCCTGTGAGCTTGTCGTACTGGCCGAGGTCGTTGAGGAGTAGGAAGACCGGGATGATCATCGCGACGAGCGGAACCATCTGGACGGCGAGGATCCCGACGATCACGACCTTGCGGCCTCGGAAGGCGAAGCGAGAGATGGCCAGGGCAGCCAGCATGCCGACGGCGATGCCGATGACGACCACGACGAGCGAGACGACCAGACTGCGGCCGACCGGGCCCCAGAAGTCGGCGATGTCCAGAGCGCGAGAGAAGTTGGCCAGCGTGAAAGTGTGCGGGAAGAACTGCGGATCGGGGTTGATCGCTTCCTTGGATGGCTTGAAGGCCGTATTGAGCATCCAATAGACCGGGAAGCCGGCGGTGGCGAAAACCAGCAGACCGAGGAGGTTCCAGCCGGACCTGGACTTCCTGCGCTGCGTCACGCCCGCTGCGTGCGGGGGCGTGGTGGGCGCGGTGGTCACGCTCATTCCACCTCTCCGATCTTGAGCATCTGGCGCATGTAGACGGCGACTACCCCAAGCAGCAGCAGGACGGTCACCAGGGCGATCGCGGAGCCGCCCGAGTAGTCGTTGACCACGAAGGCCTGCTGGTACGAGTAAGTGGTCAACAGCTGGAACTCGGCCTCCGGGTTCCCGTTGCGCATTACGAAGACCTGCGGGAAGACGCCCATGTCCCAGATGACGGAGAGGGTCGTCAGCATGACGAGGATCGGCTTCAGGATCGGGAGGGTGACGTGCCTGAACACACCCCAGGCGCCGGCGCCGTCAAGGCGGGCGGCCTCCTCCAGCTCCTTGGGCACCTGGGTGAGGCCTGCGCTGAGGGTGATAACGACGAATGGAACCGCGCCCCAGACCACCAGCAGCATGATCACCGCGAGGCCCTGGGGGCCGCTAGTGAACCAATTGTGGCCGATCATGTCGACGCCGGGGAGCTTGCTTATCAGGTAGTTGAGGACGCCGTAGTCGGCGTCGAAGAGCCACTTGAAGACGGCGGTGGCGACGATGATGGGCATGCCCCAGCTGGCCACGAGGGCGACGCTGATGAGTGCCTTGACCCAGCCGGAGACCTTCTGCAGGAGCAACGCGATGAGCATGCCGATCACCATCGTCGCGGCGACCGCGCCCACCGCGAAGATCACCGTACGCAGGGCGACGGCCCAGAACTCCCCGTCGCCGAGGATCTTGGCGAAGTTCTCGAAGCCGACGAACTCGGGCTCCTTGAAGCCCCAGAGCTCGGACTTGCCGAAGCTCTGGAAGGACAGGGACACCAGCCGGTAGAGCGGGTACCCCATGACGAGGGCGATGACCAACAGGCACGGGGCCAGCAGCAGCCAGGGGGTGGCGCCGGGGCCCTTGCGGCCGGGCAGGCCCGGTGCGGCCGGGCTGCCCGGCTCCGCTCCGCTGGGGGTCTTCTGCTTCGCCGATGGCAGGTCGGCGGTGGTTGTCTGTGCGGCACTCATCGCGCGCTCCTCGGTGGTCCCTCTCTTGACGGGCAGCAGGGCCCCGCCGTTGCGGCGGGGCCCTGCCCACTCAGGTCACTTGGTGTTGATGACCTTGTCGATCTCGGCGTCGGCGGCCTTGGCCGCCTCCTCGACCGACTTGTTGCCAGTGCCGATGTCGCGCAGCATGGTCTGGAGGAGCTTGGCCTTTTCGATCTGGCCCCAGCCGGACGCCGTCGGGACGAACCAGGAGGACTCGGCGGCGGTTGCCGCGACCTGCGTCTCCGGATCGGCCTTCAGCGGGCCAAGATCAGTCTTGTTGTTCGGCAGGTTCCCCTTCTCGATCAGACCCTTCTGCCCCTGGGCGCCGGTGAAGACGTTGATCCACTCAGCGGCGACGTCCTTGGACTTGGACTTGGCCGGGATGGCCAGGTCCGAACCGCCCAGAAAGACGGGGAGGTTCTTCCCACTCGGACCGGGCTGGACGAAGTTCTCCAGCTTGTCCTTCAGGCCGCCGACCTTGTCGTTCTCCGGGGTGGCGGCGGTAGCCCCCTCCCAGGCGGCGGCGAAGATCGCTGCGGAATTGCCCTGCCCGAAGACGACTGGACGATCGGACTCGTCCTTCGTCTTGTCTGCGTGCATGTACTTGTCGAGGAGTTCCTTGTACTGCTGGAGCCCCTTCAGCGACTCAGGGGAGGACAGGTTGCCCTTCCACTTGCCGCCATCCTTCTTGGCGATGCTGCCGCCCGCCTCATAGACGAAGGACATCGCGGCGTACCAGTCCGGGGAGGGCTGGTAGAGGGCGCTGAACTTGTCACCCTTCGCCGCCTGGATCTTGTCCAGAGCAGCGGTGTACTCGGCCCAGGTCTTCGGGGCGGCGGTTACGCCGGCCTCGGCGGCGATGTCCTTGCGCCAGGTGCCGACGCGGCCACCGGCGTAGTAGGGGACGCCGTAGGTCTTGCCGTCGTAGGTCACGGAGTCCTTGAGGGCGTCAAGCCAGGCACCGGAGTTCTCGAACTTCGCCGGGTCGACCTCGGCGAAGGCGCCAGTCGACATGTATCCGATCATCTCGGAGTTGCCCATCTCGACGACGTCGGGGGCCTTGTCCGTGGCGAGCACGGCATCCAGCTTGGCGTTCTTGTCAGGCCAGCCGTAGTACTCGTGCTTGATGGTGAGACCCGGGTACTTAGCGACGATCGCATCGTCGGCGGCCTTTACGAGCTCGGGCCAGTTCTTCTGCGCGTCGACCGTCAGCCAGACGGTGAGCTCCTTGGCGTCGGAGGCCTTGTCGCCGCCCTTACTGTCGGAATCACCGCATGCCGCGAGGCCGATAACCATGCCCGCGACTCCAACCGCCGCGATGAGCTTGCGCTTCACGCCACCCTCCTCAGGGATGCCTGCCTGCACTTCCCTTGCCCGCTGCGGTGACATACGCGAAGTACTGCCGTGGGGCTGGGATCTGATCCATATTGGTGTAGACCAGTAGCTGGAGCTTGGCCTAGACCTTTGGGAGTGTCAAGGGTCTAATGAGCAGGCGTCCGGTCCGTTACCGGACCGACACCTGGGGGAAGAGGAGGCCCATCCCCCCTTACGTGTCACGATGTGACCGCACATATCGGAGGAGCCGGTGACGGCAGCGAAACTGGAGTCGGGAAGGCGGGCGGCGATGGCCACCGAAGGGGCACTCACAGAGCCGGACGGCGGGGCAGCCACTCGCACGGCCCGGGTACCCAAGTACTACCGACTCAAGCGGCACTTGCTCGACATGACCGAAACCATGCCGCCCGGGACGCCGGTACCGCCGGAGCGCACACTCGCGGCCGAGTTCGACACGTCCCGGACCACCGTCCGCCAAGCCCTCCAGGAGCTGGTCGTGGAGGGACGCCTGGAGCGGATCCAGGGCAAAGGCACCTTCGTCGCCAAGCCGAAGGTCTCCCAGGCGCTGCAACTGACCTCCTACACAGAGGACATGCGGGCCCAAGGCCTGGAGCCGACCTCGCAACTCCTAGACATCGGCTATGTGACCGCCGACGACACCCTCGCCGGCCTGCTGGAGATCACCCCCGGGGGACGCGTCCTGCGGATCGAACGACTGCGCCTGGCGAGCGGCGAGCCCATGGCGATCGAGACCACGCACCTTTCGGCCAAGCGCTTCCCCGCGCTGCGCCGCTCGCTCGCCAAGTACACCTCCCTCTACACCGCCCTGGCCGAGGTGTACGACGTCCACCTGGCGGAGGCCGAGGAGACGATCGAGACCTCCCTTGCCACCCCGAGGGAGGCAGGCCTACTGGGCACGGACGTCGGCCTGCCCATGCTCATGCTCTCGCGCCACTCGATCGACCGGGAGGGCAGACCTGTCGAATGGGTCCGCTCCGTCTACCGGGGCGATCGGTACAAGTTTGTCGCCCGACTCAAGCGTCCCGCCGATTGACGGGTGAAATACTCACGAAAGGGCCGCCGATTATTCGGCGGCCCTTTCGCAAACCAAAATCAATACTGCAGCTCCACATCCACGAAACCAGAGATACCGGCCGCACCATTACCGGAGCAGCTGGCGGTGGACCAGCCACTTCTGACGTACGGCCCCGTCACATCGAACCTCCGACCCGAGTTGCTGACGCATTCGACCACGACCCGGTAGCCGTTGTACCCGCCCAGATTGATGCACGAGGCTCGGCCCGTGTACCCACTCACCTTCTCCTTCACGCAACTCGCCGTCGAGGTGCCCGCGAAGGCGGTGCCACTCGCAAGCGGCAGAGACAGCAGACCTGCGGCCAACACCCCAGCGAGTGCGAGGCTCTTGAACTTCACCATGTCACCGCCTCCCTACTTCTGAACTTCGAAATCAACCCGGAGGATGCGAGAGCCGCACGTCGCCCTCGAGGTCGTCCCCTCTCCGACGTACACCCAGCTGCCATACCGCGTGAACGTGCCAGCATTGTTGCCCATCAAACAGGTCGCCTTGACCCGATACCTGGAGTGCACCGCACTCGGGTCGTCATTGGCCATGCAGTGCGCCACGGCCTCGCTGCCGACAATTTCGGTGGTACAGCGGATTCCGGCGGAGGCCACCGGAGCCGCCACCACGACCACCGCCCCGGCCATAACGCCCGCCGAGGCAAACATGGCTGCCGCCTTGCGAAGAACCACTCCCACTCCCCTATTCGAACACCCGCAGGGGTTTCCCTGCAGCGAGGCCAACATAGCAACGCCCAGAGGAGCAGGCGATGGTATAGACCTTTATTGAGGAAAAATTGAGGTTTGACAAAAAGAAGGAACCTCGAATTCCGGAACAATGAAATCTGCCCAATTCCAGCCAAGCGGTGGCGGATTCAAGTCACCCGAACGCCGCAGTCGAAGCGTCGACGCCGGAGAACCGAGCCCGAGGCACGGACGCGGCACCACAACCGCAGCCCACCCCGGCTACCCGCCAACCCCGTTCGAGCGAACGGACGTTGCCGTACCGATATGCGGACAGGGGTGACGCGGGGCGCGGTACTCACCTACATTCCTTGCCCATCACAGGTGATCAGCAAGGGGGTAATTCCATGCCGGAGCCGTCCGCACCAACCGAATCGGGCCAGAGGAAAGCGACGCCGCAGAACATCGCCGCCTGGGTGGCCGTGGCCCTCGTCGGCGCCATCGGCTGGGGCGTGCTGGCGCTCTCGCGCGGCGAGGAGGTCTCCGCGGCCTGGCTGCTGGCCGCCGCGCTGGGCTCGTACGCCATCGCCTACCGCTTCTACGCCCGCTTCATCGCGCACCGCGTACTGAAGGTCGACGCGACCCGGGCCACCCCGGCCGAACGCCTCGACAACGGTGTCGACTTCCACCCCACCGACCGACGGGTGCTCTTCGGCCACCACTTCGCCGCCGTCGCCGGCGCCGGCCCGCTCGTCGGTCCCGTGCTCGCCGCGCAGATGGGCTACCTGCCCGGGACCATCTGGATCGTCGCCGGCGTGATCTTCGCCGGTGCCGTCCAGGACATGGTGACGCTGTTCTTCTCGACCCGCCGCAACGGCCGTTCGCTCGGCCAGATGGCGCGGGACGAGATCGGCCCCGTGGGCGGGGCCGCCGCCCTCGTCGCGGTGTTCGCCATCATGATCATCCTGCTGGCGGTGCTGGCCCTGGTCATCGTCAACGCCCTGGCGCACTCGCCCTGGGGCGTCTTCTCCATCGGCATGACCATCCCGATCGCCGTCTTCATGGGCTTCTACCTGCGTGTCCTGCGGCCGGGCCGGGTCACCGAGGTGTCCCTCATCGGGGTGGCCCTGCTGCTGCTCGCCATCGTCGCGGGCGGCTGGGTCGCCGAGTCCTCCTTCGCCGGGACCTTCACCCTGGAGAAGGAGACGCTCGTCATCTGGATGGTGGTGTACGGCTTCCTGGCCTCGGTGCTGCCGGTGTGGATGCTGCTCGCGCCCCGCGACTACCTCTCCACCTTCATGAAGGTCGGCACCATCGCACTCCTCGCGATCGGCGTGGTCATCGCGATGCCGACGCTGAAGATGCCCTCGATCACCGACTTCGCGGCCCGCGGCGACGGCCCGGTCTTCGCCGGGTCGATGTTCCCGTTCGTCTTCATCACCATCGCGTGCGGTGCCCTGTCGGGCTTCCACGCCCTGGTCTCCTCGGGCACCACGCCGAAGATGATCCAGAAGGAGACCCAGGTCCGCATGATCGGCTACGGCGCCATGCTGACCGAGTCGTTCGTCGCGGTCATGGCGATCATCACGGCCTGCATCATCGAGCCGGGCCTGTTCTTCGCGGTCAACTCCCCCGGCGGAATCATCGGCACCACCGTCGAGTCGGCCTCGCAGGCGGTGACGGACTTCGGATTCGCCATCTCGCCCGAAGCGCTCACCCAGGCCGCCAAGGACGTCGAGGAAGCCAGCCTGCTGTCGCGGACGGGAGGCGCACCGACCTTCGCACTCGGAATGTCGGAGATCTTCTCCTCCGTCTTCGGCGGCGCCGGGATGAAGGCCTTCTGGTACCACTTCGCGATCATGTTCGAGGCCCTCTTCATCCTGACGACGCTCGACGCGGGCACCCGCGTGGGCCGGTTCATGCTCCAGGACACCCTCGGCAACGTCCACAAGTCCTTCAGGGACGTCAGCTGGAAGCCCGGAGTGTGGTTCGCGAGCGCGATCGTGGTCGGCGCGTGGGGCTACTTCCTCTGGGTCGGCATCAAGGACCCGCTGGGCGGCATCAACCAGCTCTTCCCCCTCTTCGGCATCGCCAACCAGCTGCTCGCCGCGGTCGCGCTGGCCGTCTGCACCACGCTGCTGGTCAAGTCCGGGCGGTTGAAGTGGGCCTGGGTGACGGGCGTACCGCTGGTCTGGGACGCCACGGTGACCCTCACCGCCAGCTACCAGAAGGTGTTCTCCGAGGACGTGAAGGTCGGCTTCTTCGCCCAGCGCGACAAGTACCAGGCGGGCATCGACGCCGACAAGGTGCTGGCCCCGGCGAAGAACATGGACGACATGCACACGATCGTCACCAACGCCACGGTCGACGGCGTGCTGTGCGCACTCTTCGCGGCCCTGATCGTCGTGGTCCTCGCGGACGCGCTGCGGACCTGCGTCAGGGCCGTCCGCGACCCGGGATCGGTGACGCTCTCCGAGGTCCCGTGGACCGAGTCGAGGATCGTCGCCCCGGCCGGCCTGATCGCCACCGCCGAGGAGCGGGCCCAGCTCGCCGCCGCGGCGGACCGCGACGCGGGCGGCGGGCAGGTCAAGGAGCCGGTGGCGTGAGCGGCGTACGCGGCGTGCTGGCCAGGGCGCGGTTCTACGTACGGGAGTTCTCCGGGGAGGCCGCCTACGACCGGTACGTGGCCCACGCCCGCTCGCACGATCCGGAGGCGGAGGTCCTCACCCGCCGCGCCTTCGAACGCGCCCGCACGGACGCCCGCGAGGCGGACCCCCGCGAGGGCTTCCGCTGCTGCTGACACAGGTGGAGGGCCCCGTCGCGTCCGGCGGGGCCTTCCGGCGTTCCTCAGCGCACCCAGTCCTTGAGGACCTCGGTCCGGAGGGTGACGTCGACCGGATCGGGGAGTTCAACGTCGTTCCCGAACTCCACCGTACGGGTGTTCGCATACCTGCGGCCGTCCGGTTCACTGAACACGGTCACGTCGCACGCGTCCCGGTCGATGAGCAGGTATACGGGGATGCCCGTCTGGGCGTAGGCGAGGGGCTTCTCGACGCGGTCACGCCGGTCCGTGTCGGTGTCGTACGAGGTGACCTCTACGACCATCAGGACCGGAGCGGGGTCGGCCCACTCACCCTGGCCGACAAACGCGTCATCGACCGCGAGAGCGACATCGGGACGGGCGCGACCCGGGCGGTAGTCCCCCACAGCCAACCCCCGCTCCACGTGAAGCCACAGCTCGGGCCGGTGCTGCATGCAGATGCGTGCGAGCCACAGAACGATGCGGTCGTGATCTCCGTCCGGCGCTGCCTTGCTCCTGATGACCCCGTCGATGAACTCCAGCCGCAGACCTTCCACCTCTCTGGCGGCTATGTGCGCGACAGCCTCGAAGTCCTCGGTCGGCATGTGGGGCCTGTCGGTCATCACGGGCATGCCTCGCTCACCTTCCTCGAAGGTGCCGCCTCCGACGATAGCGCCGCCCGCCGGAGGCGTCCTGCACACTCGACCGCATGGACATGGTGATCAGAACGGCGGTGCCCGCCGACTACGAGACGCTGGGCGAGATCACGGCGCAGGCCTACCTCGCCGACGGGCACCTGGACTTCAACGAGGACGACCCGTACCTGCACGTGCTGCGCGACGTGGCCGGGCGGGCCGCCCGGGCCGAGGTGCTCGTCGCCGAGCACGACGGGCGGGTGCTCGGCGGGGTGACCTTCGCCGCACCCGGCAGCCCGCTCGCCGATATCGCCGGCCCCGACGAGGCCGAGTTCCGGATGCTCGCGGTGGCCCACGCGGCCCGCGGCCGGGGCGTCGGCGAGGCCCTGGTGCGGGCTTGCGTCGAGCGGGCGCGGGCGATCGAGGGCGTCACGGGCCTCGTGCTCTCCACCCAGCACAGCATGGCCGGGGCGCACCGGATCTACGTACGACTGGGCTTCGAGCGCACTCCGGAGCGGGACTGGGCGCCCATCGAGGGCCTGAAACTCCTGACGTACCGACTCAAGCTGTAGCCACGCCGACACTACATGTTGGGGGTGCCACACAAGGGCGCCCCCACATGTATGCTCATGCCTGCTGTCGCCGCAGGGGAATCCGGTGGGAATCCGGAACTGTCCCGCAACGGTATGAAGTGTCCGACATCCGGACGCCAAGTCCGATGACCTGCCGTCAGCGCGCCCGGATCGACCGACCCGGGTGCCGACACGTCCGGGCCTCGCGGTTGGGCCGGTGGACGCCATGCGGTGTGCCCTCCTGCCACGCCCGCATGCGCCCGCGCCCGCCCGCCGACGACCGGGCCGAGCGAGGGAGAGCTCCCGCCGTGACCATCGCGCCTTCCGCACCGCGCGCCGAGTCCGTTTCTGGCGACAACACCGAGGGCCCGGGGGCCACGCTGCTGCGTACCCTCACCGAACTTACGGCGGACCTTCCCGACACCGACCCCGGCCGCGTCGCGGCCGCAGCGCTCCGCGGCCGCAGCTCCGCCGCCGACGAGGCCGAACTGCGCGCTCTGGCCACCGAGTCCGCGGCCGGCCTCATCTCCGAGGACCCCGCCTACTCCAGGCTCGCCGCCCGCCTGCTGACGCTGGCCGTGCGCGAGGAGGCCGCGAGCCAGGGCTCCACCTCCTTCTCCGCCTCGGTCGAGGTCGGCCACCGCGAGGGCCTCATCGCCGACCGCACCGCCGAGTTCGTGCGCACGCACGCGAGCCGCCTCGACGCGCTGGTCGAGCACACGCTCGCCGAGGGCGCCGACGACCGCTTCGGCTTCTTCGGCCTGCGCACTCTGCACAGCCGCTACCTGCTGCGCCACCCGATCACCCGTCAGGTCATCGAGACCCCGCAGTACTTCATGCTGCGCGTGGCGTGCGGTCTCGCCGCGGACGAGAGCGTCCAGGCCGTCGAGGAAGTGGCCTCGCTGTACCGGCTGATGAGCCGTCTCGACTACCTGCCCTCCTCCCCCACGCTCTTCAACTCCGGTACCCGGCACCCGCAGATGTCCTCCTGCTACCTGCTGGACTCGCCGCTGGACGAGCTCGACTCGATCTACGACCGCTACCACCAGGTCGCGCGCCTGTCGAAGCACGCGGGCGGCATCGGCCTGTCGTACTCCCGCATCCGCGCGCGCGGTTCGCTGATCCGCGGCACCAACGGCCACTCCAACGGCATCGTGCCGTTCCTGAAGACCCTCGACGCCTCCGTCGCCGCCGTGAACCAGGGCGGCCGCCGCAAGGGTGCCGCCGCGGTCTACCTGGAGACCTGGCACGCGGACATCGAGGAGTTCCTGGAGCTCCGCGACAACACCGGTGAGGACCAGCGCCGCACCCACAACCTCAACCTCGCGCACTGGGTGCCGGACGAGTTCATGCGCCGCGTGAACGCCGACGCCGAGTGGTCGCTGTTCTCCCCGGCCGACGTGCCCGAGCTGGTCGACCTGTGGGGCGACGAGTTCGACGCCGCCTACCGCAAGGCCGAGGCCGACGGCCTGGCCCGCAAGACCATGCCCGCCCGCGACCTGTACGGCCGGATGATGCGCACCCTCGCGCAGACCGGCCAGGGCTGGATGACCTTCAAGGACGCCTCCAACCGCACGGCGAACCAGACCGCCGAACCGGGCACGGTCGTGCACTCCTCGAACCTTTGCACCGAGATCATCGAGGTCACCAACGACGGCGAGACGGCCGTCTGCAACCTCGGCTCGGTCAACCTGGGCGCCTTCGTGCTCCCGGAGACGGGCGAGATCGACTGGGAGCGCCTGGACGAGACCGTCCGCACCGCGGTGACCTTCCTCGACCGCGTGGTGGACATCAACTTCTACCCGACCGAGCAGGCCGGCCGCTCCAACGCCCGCTGGCGCCCGGTGGGCCTGGGCGCGATGGGCCTCCAGGACGTCTTCTTCAAGCTGAAGCTGCCCTTCGACTCCCCCGAGGCGAAGGCCCTGTCGACCAAGCTCTCCGAGCGCATCATGCTGGCCGCGTACGAGGCCTCCAGTGACCTCGCCGAGCGCAGCGGCCCGCTGCCGGCCTGGGAGCAGACCCGCACCGCCCGCGGTGTCCTGCACCCGGACCACTACGACGTCGAGCTGAACTGGCCGGAGCGCTGGGACGCGCTGCGCGCCCGCGTCGCCACGACGGGCCTGCGCAACTCCCTGCTCCTGGCGATCGCCCCGACGGCCACGATCGCCTCGATCGCCGGCGTGTACGAGTGCATCGAGCCGCAGGTCTCCAACCTGTTCAAGCGCGAGACCCTGTCGGGCGAGTTCCTCCAGGTGAACGGCTACCTGGTGGAGGAACTGAAGAAGCTCGGCGTGTGGGACTCCCAGACCCGCGAGGCGCTGCGCGAATCCTCCGGCTCGGTCCAGGGCTTCGGCTGGATCCCGGCCGAGGTGCGCGAGCTGTACCGCACGGCGTGGGAGATCCCGCAGCGCGGCCTGATCGACATGGCGGCGGCCCGTACGCCGTTCCTGGACCAGTCGCAGTCGCTGAACCTGTTCCTGGAGACGCCCACCATCGGCAAGCTCAGCTCGATGTACGCGTACGCCTGGAAGCAGGGCCTGAAGACCACGTACTACCTGCGTTCGCGCCCGGCGACGAAGATCGCCCGCGCCGCGCAGGCCGCCACCGCCGCCCCGGTGGCCCTCCCGCAGGCCGTCGACGCCGACGCCCTGGCCTGCTCCCTTGAGAACCCCGAGTCCTGCGAGGCCTGCCAGTAATGAGCTCCACCGACCACAAGAACCTCCTGGACCCGGGCTTCGAGCTCACGCTGCGCCCGATGCGCTACCCGGACTTCTACGAGCGCTACCGGGACGCGATCAAGAACACCTGGACGGTGGAGGAGGTCGACCTCCACTCGGACGTGGCGGACCTCGCCAAGCTGACGCCCGCCGAGCAGCACATGATCGGCCGTCTGGTCGCGTTCTTCGCGACGGGCGACTCGATCGTCGCGAACAACCTCGTGCTGACGCTGTACAAGCACATCAACTCCCCGGAGGCGCGCCTGTACCTGTCGCGCCAGCTGTTCGAGGAGGCCGTGCACGTCCAGTTCTATCTGACGCTGCTCGACACCTACCTGCCCGACCCGGAGGACCGCGCGGCGGCCTTCGACGCGGTGGAGAACATCCCGTCCATCCGTGAGAAGGCCCAGTTCTGCTTCCGGTGGATGGACTCGGTCGAGAAGATCGACCGGCTGGAGACGCAGGCCGACCGCCGCCGCTTCCTGCTGAACCTGATCTGCTTCGCGGCGTGCATCGAGGGCCTGTTCTTCTACGGCGCCTTCGCGTACGTGTACTGGTTCCGCTCGCGCGGCCTGCTGCACGGCCTGGCCACCGGCACCAACTGGGTGTTCCGTGACGAGACCATGCACATGAACTTCGCCTTCGAGGTCGTGGACACGGTCCGCAAGGAGGAGCCCGAGCTCTTCGACGACGCGCTCCAGCAGCAGGTCACCGACATGCTGAAGGAGGCCGTGGAGGCGGAGCTGCAGTTCGGCCGCGACCTGTGCGGCGACGGCCTGCCGGGCATGAACACCGAGTCGATGCGCGAGTACCTGGAGTGCGTCGCGGACCAGCGCCTGGTCCGGCTCGGCTTCCCGCCGGTGTACGGCTCGCAGAACCCGTTCTCCTTCATGGAGCTGCAGGGCGTCCAGGAGCTGACGAACTTCTTCGAGCGCCGCCCGTCGGCCTACCAGGTCGCAGTCGAGGGCACGGTGGACCTGGACGAGGACTTCTAGGGTCCGGGAGTTCGACGCCCACAGGGCTCGTGGGGCTGCTGGGACTCCAGGGCCCCGGGACCGCCGGGGAGCCGGGATGCGGAGGATCCGTGTCCCGGCTTCTCGCGTTCCCCGGTCAGTGGATCACCGGGCCCAGGTGCCAGCCGCCGGAACGACGCGGGTTGGGCGGCAGCCCGCCCGACCGCTGGCGGGGCAGCCACACCAGCCGGGTCGCGGCGGCCCGCAGCTGCCGGTCCGTGCGCCGGTCGCGATGGTTCAGGTACAGGGCGGGCCCGATCAGCAGAGTGGCGAGGGCGAGGACGACGAGGAAGTTCACGAAAGTTGTCATACCTCCACTGTCCGCCCGGTCGCCCTTGATCGACAGTGGCAGGACTGTCATGGAAGGCCGAATTACTGCCACACTGTGGTCATGCTGACCAACGTGGCCGTGGCCCTCGTCGACGGAGTCGCCCCCTTCGAGCTGGGGATCTTCTGCGAGGTGTTCGGAATCGATCGCAGTGACATGGGGCTTCCGGTGTACGACTTCGCCGTGTGCGCGGTGGAGGAGGGGCCGTTGACCGTGGGAGGGGGCGCCTTCGCGATCACCCCCGCCCACGGGCCGGAGCGACTGGAGGAGGCCGACCTGATCTGCCTGCCCGCCGCCAAGGACGCCGACCGGCGCATCTACCCCGAGCCGCTGCTCGCGGCCCTGCGCCGCGCGGTGGACCGCGGCGCGCGCGTGCTGAGCGTGTGCAGTGGGGCGTACATCGCCGGTGCGGCCGGGCTGCTGGACGGCCGCCGGTGCACCACCCACTGGATGCACTCCGCGGCCCTGGCCCGCCGCTTCCCCCGGGCGGTCGTCGACCCGGACGTGCTCTACGTGGACGAGGGGTCGGTGATCACCGCCGCCGGCACCGCCTCGGGCATCGACGCCTGCCTGCACGTGATCCGCCAGGAGCACGGGGCCGAGGTGGCCAACGTCATCGCACGGCGGATGGTCGTACCGCCCCACCGGGACGGCGGACAGGCGCAGTACATCCAGCGGCCGCTGCCGCGCACGGCCTGCGACACGGTGGGCGAGGTGATCGAGTGGATGGGCCGCCACCTGGAGGAGGAGATCACCGTCGAGCAGCTGGCGGAACGCGCGCACATGTCCCCGCGGACCTTCGCCCGCCGCTTCCTCCAGGAGACCGGCACCACGCCGTACCAGTGGGTGCTGCGCCAGCGGGTCCTGCTGGCGCAGGAGCTGCTGGAGTCCACCGGCGACACGGTCGACTCGATCGCCGGCCGCTGCGGCTTCGGCAACGCGGCGGCCCTGCGCCACCACTTCCTGCGGACCCTGGGCACCACGCCGAACGCCTTCAGGCGTACCTTCCGGGGCCCGCAGGCGGCCTAGTACCGCGCCGGCTAGGCGTTGGGGACGGTCTCGTAGCGCGGGGTGCCCTCCGCCATCTGGCGCAGGGCGTCCTTGCGGTCCCGCTTCGAGAGCCGGTCGATGTACAGGTAGCCGTACAGGTGGTCGGTCTCGTGCTGCAGGCAGCGGGCGAAGTAGCCGGTGCCGCGGACCCTGATCGGGTTGCCCTGGGCGTCCTGCCCCTCGACCTCGGCGTAGTCGGGGCGGGCCAGCGAGGCGTACGCCGTCGGGACGGACAGGCAGCCCTCGTTCGAGTCGTCCAGCACCCGCGAGCCGGCGGGGAGCTCCACGAGCTTCGGGTTGACCACGACACCGGTGTGCCGCACACCCTCGTCGTCCGGGCAGTCGTAGACGAAGACCTTGGCGTCCACGCCGATCTGGTTCGCGGCCAGGCCCACGCCCTCGGCCGCCTTCTGACTGGCGAACATGTCGTCGATCAGCTTGGCCAGCTCGTCGCCGAACTCGGCGACGTCCTTGCACTCGCGGTGCAGAACCGGGTTGCCGACGACCGTGATCGGGCGGGCGGTGCCCCGCTCCCGGTGGGCCAGCTCGCGCGCCTCACAGTCCTCGGTGTCCACGACGTACCCGTCGTTCACGACCTCGCCACCATCGACAACCTGGTTCTCCTGCTGCGCCATGTCCGCCGTACGCCTTCCGTAAGTCCCGGTCACCGGTGGTCGCCTGTGGCCACCGATGTGCCCGTACAGCCTACGGCCCCGGATCAGCAGACTTCTTCGAGATCCCGCCACTCGCGGCTGTCGGGGCTGTCCGCCACCCATCCGTCGAGGAGTCCGCGCACGAGTCCGG
Organism: Streptomyces sp. PCS3-D2; assembly: GCF_000612545.2. Taxonomy (GTDB): domain Bacteria; phylum Actinomycetota; class Actinomycetes; order Streptomycetales; family Streptomycetaceae; genus Streptomyces. The sequence goes on from NZ_CP097800.1 coordinate 2,620,696, forward strand.
CAGGTGCCGCGATACCGCACTCGCGCTCGGGCATCCACAAGGAACCGGAGCCGGCCGTGCGGTGCCCCAGCGGGCCCGGGTGTCCCGGTTCGCTGTGGTCGTGCGGATCCAGGTGCTCGCCGTCGCCCTCGTCGCTCGGCATCTCGCTCTCCGAGCAGGTCCGGCACAGCAGCCGCACCGACGAGGACCAGTCCTCCGCGGCGAAGCCCGCGTCCGAGGCCAGCTGCTCCAGCGCGTCGCGGTCCGCCTCGGTGGCCGCCTCCAGCAGCACCACCCAGGTCGGCACCGGCGACGGCGCCCACAGCTCGATCTCGTCGAACACCGGGTACGAAGGTCCCGCCGCGGTCACCCGCTCACCGTGCGGGACCCCGTCGTGGAGCACGACCTCGCCCCAGCGCCGCCCCGAGGAGGGCAGCGGGATCGACAGGACCTCCAGCCGGGCCGGATCCAGCCTGCGGCCCCAGACCACCTCGGCCTCGCCCTCCGGCGAGAGCCGCACGGCGGCGCTGCCGAGCTCCATGCCGACCGGTTCGCCGCTGCCGCCGCCGTGCGGGTCGCCGGGCACCTTCAGGCCGTACGCCTGCCAGGCCCGCCGGGCCAGCGGCCAGTCCTGGAGCGCGGTCGCGGCGATGCCGACGTTCCACCAGTCCGGGGCTCCGGTCTCGCGGTCCAGCAGGGCCACGGCACGCAGGCCTGCGGCCCGCGCCTGCTCCCAGTCGTGCCGGAACTTGTGCAGCAGAGCCAGGTTGAACCAGGACTCGGAGAGCCAGGGCTCCAGGTCCGCGGCTCTGGTCAGCAGCGCGCCGGCGTCCTCGTACCGGCCGTCGCCGATCAGCGTGAACGCGCGGTCGGTGGCCTGCCGCCACGAGGCGGAGGGCCGATGCCGTACCTTCCCGAAGATCCTCACGATTCCCGCCTGCCTGGGGGCACCTCCCAGCGGTGGCTGGGGGACTACGGTGCAGCCTTGCGGACACTCTTACTGGCATCCAACCATGCCCACTCGGACGGCCGCTCATTACCCATGGGTTACCCCGGTGGGATGGGGACCACTCTGCCACGTCCGCCCCTGGCCAGAACCCTCGCCAGGCATTCCACGACCTCCGGCTGGTAATCGTGGCCGGTGCCCAGCCGGAGCTGCTCCAGGGCGGCCAGTGCGCCGCCCGGGTGACGGTTCGCGCCGACGAGGTCGTCGTAGGCGTTGGCCGCGCGCACGATCCGGGCGAGCGGGGGCTGCTCGCGGTACGGGTCCGCCTGCCGCTCCACCACCACGGCGACCTCGTCCGGGACCCCGGTCTGCCGGGCCACCTCCGCGCCCAGCCCGGCGATCCTGCGGGCCTCGGCGCCGGGCAGCCCGGCCGTGGCCCCGGCCGGCACCGGATCGACCAGGGAGAGCTGGCCGATGTCGTGCATCAGGGCGGCGTACTCCAACACCGTGAGCTCCCGCTCCGACAGGCCCAGCTCCCGGCCCACGGCACAGCTGAGGGCCGCCACCCGGCGGGAGTGGCCCGGCGGGGTGTATCCGGCGATCTCGGTGGCCCGGGCCAGGGAGGTGATGGTCTGGCGGTAGGTGGTGCGGATCGCGGTGATCCGGTGGAAGGACAGCTGGGTCACCAGGAGCGGCACGCTGAAGACGGGCACGGCCCACAGGCCCGCGACGGCCACCCCGAGCGCGATGACGGCGCCGGTGGCGCAGACCGCCGAGCCGATGCCGAGCTGGGCGCGGAGCGCCTCGCGCAGCCGGGGCCCGTACGGTCGTTCCGTGCGGGCCCCGGCGAGTGCTGCGGCGATCACGGCGTCGCACAGGGCGGCCAGGCCCAACAGGAGCAGCAGGAAGGGCACGAGGTACGGGCCCTCGCCGGCCAGTTCGGTCAGCCGGCCCGAGGTGTGGAGCGGGCGGAAGCAGGCGGCCGCGAAGGCGACGGTGAGCACCCGGCGGGCCAGTTGGTCCGCGGCGGGCCCGCAGCCGCGGGCGATGTGCGGGACGGTCCCGGCGAGGACGGCCGCGGCCACGACGGCGACGGTCTCCGGTACGCCGTGGCGGGTCGGCCCGCCGGAGTTCTGGCCGAGCAGTGCGTAGGCGAGCGCCCCGGCGGAGCCGAGCGGCGCGCCCCGGTAGCCGGGGGCGCCGGGCCCGTCCCTGCGGGCGAGTTCACCGAAGGCGACCAGGATGCCGAAGGCCAGGGCGGCCCCGGGCTCCGCCAGGCCGTTCCACAGGGTGTGGGCGAGGGCGGCCACGGCGAGCACCCCGGCCGCGCCGCGCACGGCCCGGGCGGCGGTCGCGCTCACCGCGCGCCCCGGGCGGGCGGCGAGGGGTCCTCGGCTGCGTTCTTCCCCGTGCCGGCCCGGCGGCCCGCCGGGACACCCGAAGCGGAACCGGAACCGGAACCGGGAGCAGAACCGGGAGCAGAGAAGGGATCCGGCGGGGAGCCACGGCCGCGTGGCGCGGAAGGCTCCGCGGCCGCGGCCGTCGCGGCCGCCGCGGAAGCCCCGGCCGAGGACCCGGTCGCCGACGAACCGATCACCTGGAGGTCGTCGTCCGAGGTGACCACCGGATGCCAGCCGTGCCGGCCGATCGCCGCCGTGAGGGCCCGCACCATCGCCGGGTCGAACTGGGCCCCCGCACACCGCTCCAGCTCGGCGAGGGCGGTGGGCACCGGCCGGGCCCGGCTGTACGAGCGGGTGGAGGTCATGGCGTCGAAGGCATCGGCCACGGCCACCACCCGGGCGAGCTCCGGGATCTGTTCACCGGTCAGCCCATAGGGGTAGCCGGTGCCGTCGACGCGTTCGTGGTGGTGCAGGATCGCGGACCTGGCCTCCCCCAGGAAGCCGATGCCGCGCACCATCTCGTGCCCGTACTCGGGGTGCAGTTCGATGATCCGGCGTTCCTGCGGGGTGAGCGGCCCGTCCTTGCGCAGCAGCCGGGTCGGAACGCCGAGCTTGCCGACGTCGTGCAGGATGCCGGCGATGCGCACCACTTCCAGCCGGTCCCCGACCATCCCCAGCTCGCGGGCGATCATCGTGGCGGCCTGGCCGACCCGTTCGCTGTGGCCGCGCGTGTAGCGGTCCTTGATGTCGACGGCCCGGACCAGGGCGCGGATGGTGGACTGGTGGGCGGAGCGCTCGCGGTGGTACTGGGCGGACACCCAGCAGGACACGTACATCGGCAGCAGGACGAGCAGCGCGGCCGGGACCCCGTACGGGCTGCGCCACATGACGGCCATCATCAGTCCGGCCAGGCCGTGCACGCCGTACGGGGCGAGGGAACCGGCGACCAGGCCGTGCAGGGAGGTGGCGGCGGGGGGCCTGCGCTCGGCGGCGGCCAGGATGGCCCCGTCGAGCACGGTGACCACCAGGCAGAGGGCGGTGGCGGACGCCGTCGCCGGGAGCAGCGCAGAGGGCAGGTCGGCCGGCCACCCGGGCTGCCCGGACGCGGCGGAGGGCGCTGCGCCGAGGGCGGCCGGGCCGCCGAGCAGGCCGAACACCTGACCCGCCGCCCACGCACCGATGGACTGCTGGGCTCCGTGCCACACCCGGCGCACCGCGACGGGCCGCTGGACGACGGTTGCGGCGAGGCCTCCGGGCAGTGCCACGAGCGCGGCGACGGCGGGTGGCAGCAGGAAGACGGCGGCGAGCACCCCGGGCAGGAAGGAGCCGATGGCCTCGGGCACCCGCCCGCCCGGCAGCGGGCAGAGCCTGACGAGTTCGCAGCCCAGGCAGAGCGTGGCGAGGAGGGCCGCGGCGGGCCACGGGGCGGAATCCGTCAGGGCCGGAACGGTGCAGGCGAGTGCCGCCAGGACGGCGCAGATGACCAATCCGCGCGCGGCCGCCGGAAGATCCCGCATGGCGTTCTCCTCCCCTGGGCCGTGCACGCCGGGTGCCGCATCGAAGCGGTACCGATTGGGGAGAATAGGTGGGACCCCGAGCGGGGCGGGCCACAATTTCGCATTGCGCCATGCGGACGCCCCCGGATTAGCGCATTCGGGTGAATGCACTGATCTTGCGGGGGCGTTTGTTCAGCAGTTCACCGCCGGCGGAGCGGTCAGCCGGAGGCGGGGTTGTCGGCGGTCACGTCGTGGTCGGGCACCGCCTGCCCCGATCGGATCAGCTCGATCCGGCCCATCACCTTCGAGCGCAGGTCGGTCGGCACGTCGTCCGACCCGCAACAGCGCTTGACCAGCTTCTTCACGGCCTGCTCCAGGCCGTACTTCTCCAGACAGGGATTGCACTCGCCGAAGTGGGTCTCGAACTTCGTGCAATCACTGTCGGGCATCTCACGGTCGAGGAACTCGTACAGGTGGTCCAGGACCTCAGAGCACTCCGTCTCGTGCGGCTCTCCGCAACTCATGACCCCGAGCCTTTCCGGTCGTTCGCCTCGCCCGCGCCCGCGGGAACCAGCCCGCGCTCGCGGGCGTAGTCCTCCAGCATTCCGCGGAGTTGACGGCGGCCACGGTGCAGTCGCGACATGACCGTTCCGATGGGTGTACCCATGATGTCCGCGATCTCCTTGTACGCAAAGCCCTCTACGTCGGCAAGATAGACCGCGATGCGGAACTCTTCCGGAATGGCCTGCAGCGCTTCCTTCACGTCCGAGTCGGGCAGGTGGTCCAACGCCTGCGACTCGGCCGAGCGCAGTCCGGTCGACATGTGCGACTCGGCGCGCGCCAGCTGCCAGTCCTCGATCTCCTCCGCGGCACTGCGCTGGGGCTCGCGCTGCTTCTTGCGGTAGGAGTTGATGAACGTGTTGGTCAGGATGCGGTACAGCCAGGCCTTCAGGTTGGTGCCCTCGCGGAACTGGTGGAAGGACGCGTATGCCTTCGCGTACGTCTCCTGGACCAGGTCCTCGGCGTCGGCCGGGTTGCGCGTCATGCGCAGCGCGGCCGAGTACATCTGGTCGAGGTAGCCGAGGGCGTCCCGTTCGAAGCGCGCGTTGCGCTCCGGGGTCGTCTCCTCCGCGTGGCCTTCGTCGGTCCCAGCGACAGGACCCACCTCCTCCGACTGCGTGGCGGCTCCGAAGGCGGATCCGCTCGAATCGGAGAATAGTCGACCTTCCCGGGCCCCCGCCGCCCGGAGCGGGCCGCGCTTGGGGGCGGGCAGCACCGTCCAGTCCAGGTCAGCGGCCTGCGGACGGTTCTGGCTGATGACCTGGGTCATGCGCTCCCTCTCCTCCGACGTTCCGTATGTACCGACATCCGGCACAACAGAGAGGCGGGGCCGCGCATTCCCCGGTGCGCCACGGCTCTTCAGGCCTTCCCCGGGCCGGGACCAGGGCCGTGGCCCAGGTCACCCGGGGAGCCGCTCCAGCCACTCCCCGACCGCGTCGGTGATCGTCCGCAGGGCCTCCTCCTGGGTGGTGGAGGCCTTCTTCGGCACCGCGAAGCCGTGATCGCCGTGGGCCACCTCCACGAGCTCGTACGGGTGCATCCCGCCGGGCGTCGGGAACTCCTCGGGGCGGCCGAAGGGGTCCCGGGTGCCCTGCACCACGAGGACGGGCCGGCCCGCCCCGGTGAGCTCCCCGGCGCGGGACTTCTCGGGCCGGCCCGGCGGGTGCAGCGGGAACGCCAGGGCCAGCACGCCGGCGGCGCCCAGTTCATCGGCCGTGCGGCAGGCCACGCGGGCCCCGGCGCTGCGCCCGCCCGCGACCACCGCCGCTCCGGGCCGCGTGAGGGCCGGCCACAGCCCGCGCCAGCCCTCGTCCAGCACCTTGGGGGCTGCGGCGACCTTCTTCCCGGCGACCCGCCAGGGCTGCTCGACGAGGGCCACCGTGATCCCGCGGGCGGGCAGGGCGGCGGCCAGCGCCCGGAGGTCCCGGGCCTCGATGCCGCCGCCGGCGCCGTGGCTCACGGCGAGGACGAGCCGGGCCCCGGGGGCGGTGTGCCAGGTGATGCGGGCCTCACCCGCCGGGGTGTCGACACTCTCGGTACGCGTGGTCATGTCCCCATCGTGCCGTCCCGGCCGGTCGGGCACCCGCCCGCCTCCGGTCGGGCGGGCCCTAGAAGAGAGTGCCCTCCTCCGGTGCGGCCAGCTCCGCCAGCAGTTCCGGCCCGTTGTTGCGCACGCTGCTCACGGCGGTGGACACCGGGTAGGCGCGCATCAGCCCGCCGGGCGGCGGCGCGAGCAGCTCCCGCAGGGAGCCCTCGGTGTCGGTGTTCGCAGGGTCGAGCCAGGCGTCCCAGCGGTCGGGGGTGAGCATCAGCGGCATCCGCGGGTGGATCTCGGACAGCGAGCGCGGCCCCTCGACGGGGGCGACGCCCAGCGGTCCGGTCTCGGCCTCGGTGGTGATCACCGAGCAGGTCGCCCACCAGGCGAGGGGGTGTTCGTCGGGCAGGGTCCGGTCGCGCCAGAACTCGTATATGCCGGCCATGGCGAACAGGGAGCCGTCGGAGGGGAGCACGAAGTAGGGCTGCTTGCGGGCCCGTTTCCGCCGGCCCTCCACCTCCAGCTGCCGCTCGTCGTGGGCGGTGACCCACTCGTAGTACCCGTCGGCGGGGATGATGCAGCGGCGCTGCGCGAACGCGCGCCGGAAGGACGGCTTCTCGTGCAGGGTCTCCGACCGGGCGTTGATCATCCGGGCGGCGCCGTCGGGGTTCTTGGCCCAGGAGGGCACGAGTCCCCATTTCAGGACGCGCAGCTGGCGAACCGGACGCGGGTGCGAAGCGTCCTTCAGAGGACGGTCGAGGACGACGTGGACCTCCTTCGTCGGCGCCACGTTGAAGTCGGGGGCCAGGGACTCCTCCGGCTCCCACTTCTCGATGCCGAAGGCCTCCACGAGGTCCTGCGGTCCACGACTCGCTGCATACCGTCCGCACATGGCTGCCACACTGCCATGTCCACCGCACACCACCGCAAGGAGTCCGCCACCCTATGGACAGCAGCACGACGGCCGGCCTGTGGGACCGGCTCACGGGCGTACAGACCGCACCCGAGCAATGGCTGGTGATCGCGACCGGCGTGGTCGCACTGGCCGCAGTGGGGCCCCGCCCGCTGTGGCGGCTGTCGCGCAACGCCATCACCATCGCCCACGAGGGCGGGCACGGCCTGCTGGCACTGCTCACCGGGCGGCGGCTGAGCGGCATACGCCTGCACTCCGACACCAGCGGGGTCACCGTCAGCCGGGGCAAGCCGACGGGCCTGGGGATGATCCTGACCGCTGCCGGCGGCTACACCGCGCCCTCGCTGCTCGGCCTCGGCGGAGCGGCGCTGCTCTCGGCGCACCGGATCACCCTGCTGCTGTGGGCGGCCACGGCCCTGCTGGCGGCCATGCTCATGATGATCCGCAACGCGTACGGGGCACTGACGGTGGTACTGACCGGCGGAACCTTCCTGCTGGTGTCCTGGCTGGCCCCGGCCGAGGTGCAGGCCGGCTTCGCCTACCTCGTCGTGTGGTTCCTGCTGCTGGGCGGGGTCCGGCCGGTCTTCGAACTGGGCGCCAAGCGGCGGGGCGGCGGGGCACCCGATTCCGACGCCGACCAGCTGGGGCGCCTCACCCACGTACACCCGGTGGTGTGGCTTCTCTTCTTCCACGTCGTCGCGCTGTGCTCGCTGCTCGGCGGCGGCCGCTGGCTGCTCGGCCTGTGACCACCCTCTGAGACCGGAAGGCGATCAAGATCCGGGCCCGGAGGAAGCCACTAAAGTGGGGGCCATGACCGAGACCCCCGCCCCTGCCCTCTGGCCCGCTCCGCTCGCCGATGGGACCGTCCACGCCACCGTCACGGTGCCGGGGTCCAAATCGGTCACCAACCGCGCCCTCGTGCTCGCCGCGCTCGCGTCCGAGCCGGGCTGGGTGCGCCGCCCGCTGCGCTCGCGCGACTCCCAGCTGATGTCGGACGCGCTGCGCGCGATGGGCGTGGGCATCGAGGAGACCGTCTCCTCCAGCTCCGCCGGCGCCGACGCGAGCGGCGAGGCCTGGCGGGTCATCCCGGCGGCCCTGCACGGCCCGACGACGGTGGACGTCGGCAACGCCGGAACGGTCATGCGCTTCCTGCCTCCCGTCGCCACCCTCGCCGACGGCGACATCCGCTTCGACGGCGACCCGCGCTCCTACGAACGGCCCCTCGGCCAGGTCATCGCCGCCCTGCGCACGCTCGGCGCCCGGATCGACGACGACGGCCGCGGCGCGCTGCCCATGACCGTCCAGGGCGGCGGGGCGCTGGAGGGCGGCACCGTCGAGATCGACGCCAGCAACTCCTCCCAGTTCGTCTCCGCCCTGCTGCTGTCCGCGCCGCGGTTCAACCAGGGCGTCGAGGTCCGGCACGTGGGCGGAAACCTGCCGTCGATGCCGCACATCCGGATGACCGTGGAGATGCTGCGCGCAGCGGGCGCCCAGGTGGACACCCCCGAGGCCGGCGGCGAGAAGGACGTGTGGCGGGTCTCCCCCGGCGCCCTGCTGGGCCGCGACATGGTCGTGGAGCCGGACCTGTCCAACGCACAGCCCTTCCTGGCCGCGGCCCTGATCACGGGCGGCACGGTGACCGTTCCCGACTGGCCGCGCCGCACCACGCAGCCGGGTGACGCGCTGCGCCGGATCTTCACGGAGATGGGCGGGTCCTGCGAACTGACCGACGCCGGCCTGGTCTTCACCGGCACGGGCAAGATCCACGGCATCGACGTGGACCTGAGCGAGGTCGGCGAGCTCACCCCGGGCATCGCCGCGGTGGCGTCCCTGGCCGATTCCGAGTCGGTGCTGCGCGGCGTCGCCCACCTGCGGCTGCACGAGACGGACCGGCTGGCCGCGCTGACCAAGGAGATCAACGCGCTCGGCGGCGACGTCACCGAGACCGAGGACGGCCTGCGCATCCGGCCGCGCCGGATGCACGGCGGGGTGTTCCACACGTACGAGGACCACCGGATGGCGACCGCGGGCGCGGTGATCGGCCTGGCCGTGGAGGGCGTGCGGATCGAGAACGTGGCCACGACCGCCAAGACCCTGCCGGACTTCCCGGCGATGTGGACGGACATGCTGGCCGGGGACTCGGGACCCGGAGCGGGTGCGGGAGCGTAGGGCACGTCATGCGCAGGTACGGCAAGCACACCGACGAGGACGACATCCGCCAGCGCCCGAACCCCAAGGGCAACCGGCCCCGGACGAACATCCGGCCCAAGCACGAGGACGCCTCCGAAGGCTTCGTCCTGACCGTCGACCGCGGCCGGCTGACCTGCCTGGTCGACGGGCGCACGATCACCGCGATGAAGTCCCGGGAGCTGGGCCGCAAGGCCGCGGTCGTGGGCGACCGGGTGTGGATCGTCGGTGACCTGTCCGGCAGGAAGGACACCCTGGCCCGCATCGTGCGGATCGAGGAGCGCAAGTCCGTCCTGCGGCGCACCGCGGACGACGACGACCCCTACGAGCGGGTGGTGGTCGCCAACGCCGACCAGCTGGCGATCGTCACGGCCCTGGCCGATCCGGAGCCGCGGCCCCGGATGATCGACCGCTGCCTGGTGGCGGCGTACGACGCCGGCCTGGAGCCCCTGCTGGTGCTGACCAAGTCCGACCTGACCTCGGCGGACAAGATCCTGGAGATCTACTCGACGTTCGGCCTGGACTACGTGGTCACCAACCGCGAGGAGCTGACCTCCGGCAGCGCGGCCGAGCGGGTCCGGGAGCGTCTGACCGGCCGGATCACGGCCTTCGTGGGGCACTCCGGCGTCGGAAAGACCACCCTGGTGAACGCGCTGGTCGCCGAGGGCCGCCAGCGCGCCACCGGGCACGTGAACGCGGTCACCGGCCGGGGCCGGCACACGACCACCTCCGCGCTGGCGCTCCCGCTGCCCTCGGGCGACGGCTGGGTCATCGACACCCCGGGCGTGCGCTCCTTCGGCCTGCACCACGTGGACCCGTCCCGGGTGATCCTCGCCTTCCCGGACCTGGTGCCGGGTACGGAGGAGTGCCCGCGCGCGTGCAGCCACGACGAGCAGGATTGCGCGCTCGACACGTGGGTGGAGGAGGGCCACGCGGATCCGGCACGGCTCTACTCACTGCGGCGGCTGCTGCGGACACGGGAGCGCCGCGAGGGCGACTGACCGACCCGGCGGGTATGCCGTGTTTGTCGGAGGACCTGCCTGGATAAGTGCATAATCGCACCAAGTGACGCGATGTCACATGACGCGGGGAGGCATTCGCCATGGCGTGGCTGCTGGTCGTCGTCGCCGGACTCCTGGAGACGGGTTTCGCGGTCTGCCTGAAGCTCTCCCACGGATTCACCCGGCTCTGGCCGACGGTGGCCTTCGCCTGCTTCGCCCTCGGCAGCTTCGGCCTGCTGACCCTGGCCCTCAAGAAGCTGGACGTGGGGCCGGCCTATGCGGTCTGGACGGGCATCGGTGCGGCCGGTACGGCGATCTACGGGATGGTCTTCCTCGGCGACCTGGTCTCCACCCTCAAACTCGTCTCGATCACGCTGGTCATCCTGGGGGTCATCGGGCTCCAGCTGTCCGGATCGGCGCACTGAGCAGTCCGATCAGCTCCCCCGGCCCGGGCTCCTCGCCCGGGGCGATCACGTACGAGAGGGCGAGCCGCACCGCCAGTTCGCACCGCTGCGGCCCCTCCGCCGGAGTGAGCGCCGCGGCCGCCCGGTCCCGGACGGTGCGGGCGAGCTCCCCGGGTCCTGGTTCACGCCGGCCCGCCGCGGGCAGGCCCGGCCCCCAGCCGCCGGTCAGCAGGGCCCGCAGGAGGGGGTGCTCGCGGGCCGCCCGCACCGTCCACTCCGCAACGGCGGCGAGCCGCTCCGGGGCCCGCTCCCGGGTGGACAGGGCCTCGTCCACCCCTTCCAGGTACCGGTCGGCAGCGCGCCGGACCAGGGCGCGGCCCAGCCCCGCCTTGCCGCCGAACTCGTTGTAGAGGGTCTGCCGCGACACCCCGGCCGCGGCGGCGACCTCGACCATCCGGACGTCCGGCCAGGGGCGCGCCGCGAGCGCCGCTGCCGCCGCGTCCAGCAAGGTGTCCCGGGCTGCCGGCATCCGTGCCTCCCCGCTCGGTTCTCCGGCCCAGAGTTGACGGGGCGCCAGACCCTGTCAAGGGCGCGCCCGCCGTCAAGAGGGCACGTCCGGCCGCGTTCCGGACGCCGTTGGCCGGGGTCCGGGAGTCTCGCTACTGTTCGGGCATGCCCGAGTATGAGAATGACCTGCGCCTCGCCCTCGAACTCGCCGACGCGGCGGACGTCACCACGATGGAACGGTTCCGCGCCCTCGACCTCAAGGTCGAGACGAAGCCGGACATGACCCCGGTGAGCGAGGCGGACAAGGCAGCGGAGGAGGTCGTGCGGGCCGGCATCACGGCGGCCCGGCCGGACGACGCCATCCTGGGCGAGGAGTACGGGCTCATGGGCAGCGGCCCGCGCCGCTGGGTCGTGGACCCGATCGACGGCACGAAGAACTACGTGCGCGGGGTCCCCGTCTGGGCGACCCTGATCTCCTTGATGACGGAGGGGGAGGACGGCGTCTTCCGCCCGGTGGTCGGCGTGGTGTCCGCCCCGGCGCTGGGCCGGCGCTGGTGGGCGGCGCAGGGCTCCGGCGCGTACTCGGGCGGTGCGCTCGGGGAGCGCACCGCGATCGGCGTGTCCCGGGTGGGCGGACTGGGCGACGCCTCGTTCGCGTACTCCTCGCTGAGCGGCTGGGAGGAGCAGGGGCGGCTGCCCGGCTTCCTGGACCTCACGCGGGCGTGCTGGCGCACCCGGGGGTACGGCGACTTCTGGCCGTACATGATGGTCGCGGAGGGCTCCCTGGACCTGTGTGCCGAGCCGGAGCTGAACCTGTGGGACATGGCGGCCGTCGCGGTGGTCGTGCAGGAGGCGGGCGGCCGCTTCAGCAGCCTGGACGGGGTCGACGGCGTGCACGGCGGGAACGCGGCGGCGTCGAACGGACTGCTCCACGAGGAGATGCTCGACCTGCTCCGCCCGCGCGCCTGACCCACCCGCGCGCCGGCCGCGCTCCCTGTGCACGCCTCCTTGCTGGCCCTCCCGGTCCGTGGGAATCTGAGACTCCCCACGCTTGTGCGCTTGTGAAACGTTTCTCTTGAGGCGTTCCACCGGTCGCACCCACCCCGGCGCGGGGGCTCACCCCCAGGAGGTGGCTCTCTTCATGCTCGTCCGCGACGCCATGAGCACCGTGATCCTCACCCTCGGACCCGCACACACCCTCCGACAGGCGGCTTGCCTGATGTCCGGCCGGCGCGTCGGCGCGGCCGTCGTCCTCGACCCCGACCACAGCGGAATCGGCATCCTGACCGAACGCGACGTCCTCAACTCGATCGGCGCGGGCCACGACCCCGACCGGGAGTCGGTGGCCGCGCACACCACCAACAACGTCGTCTTCTGCACCCCGGACGCGACGCTGCAGGAAGCCGCCGAGGCGATGGCCCACGGCGGCTTCCGACACCTGATCGTGCTGGAGCACGGCGGACCGGTGGGCATCGTGTCCGTGCGCGACGTCATCCGCTGCTGGGTCCCGGCCCGGCGCGCGGTCTCCGCCTGAAACGACGGCGGGCCGCGACCCTCCGAAGAGGGCCGCGGCCCGGCGTCCTGCTACGGCAAGCGGTCCCGATCAGGCGCGGAGGGCCTGGACCGCGGCCTCCAGGCGCTTGCCGAAGTCGCCGTCCGCCCGGCGGAAGTTGTCGATCGCACGCTCGACGATGTCGTCGCGGGAGACCCTGGCGATGAAACCGGAGAGGTTTTCCACCAGGCGGCTCTTCTCCTCCTCGGAGTACAGCCGGTAGAGGTTGCCCGCCTGGACGAAGTCGTCGTCCTCGCTGTGCACGGGGGTGGCGTGGTTGCCGGTGCCACCGGTGACCGCGAACGGCTGCCACAGCGGACGACCGGTCTCGTGCGGGCCTCCGAAGCTGTTCGGCTCGTAGTTCTTCGCACCCTTGTGGCGGCCGTCGTACAGGTAGCCGTCTCGGGAGTTGGTGCGCGCCTCGGTGGCGTGCGGCCGGTTCACCGGCAGGTGATCGGCGTTGATGCCGACGCGGTAGCGGTGGGCGTCGCCGTAGCCGAAGAGGCGGCCCTGGAGCATCTTGTCCGGGGACGGGCCGATGCCGGGGACGAAGTGCGCCGGGCTGAAGATGGACTGCTCGACCTCGGCGAAGACGTTCTCCGGGTTGCGGTTGAGCTCCAGCGTGCCGATCTCGATCGGCGGGTAGTCCGCATGCGGCCACACCTTGGTGAGGTCGAAGGGGTTGAAGCGGTAGGTCGCCGCGTCGGCCGCCGGCATGATCTGCACCTGCACGGTCCAGGTCGGGAAGTCACCGCGCTCGATGGCCTCGCGCAGGTCGCGCTGGTGGCTGTCGGGGTCCTCGCCGGCGAGGACGTTGGCCTCGGCCTGGGTGAGGTTCTTGATGCCCTGGTCGGTCTTGAAGTGGTACTTGACCCAGAAGACCTCGCCGGCCTCGTTGTTCCACTGGAACGTGTGCGAGCCGTAGCCGTTCATGTGGCGGTAGGACGCCGGGATGCCCCGGTCACCGAACAACCAGGTCACCTGGTGGGTGGACTCCGGCGACAGACCCCAGAAGTCCCAGACGTTGTCCGCCTCCTGCGAGCCGGTGTACGGGTCGCGCTTCTGGGTGTGGATGAAGTCGGGGAACTTGATGGCGTCCTTGATGAAGAACACCGGGGTGTTGTTGCCGACGAGGTCGTAGTTGCCCTCCTCGGTGTAGAACTTCAGCGCCCAGCCCCGGGGGTCGCGCACCGCGTCGGCGCTGCCCAGGTTGCCCGCGACGGTGGAGAAGCGCAGGAAGGTCTCGGTCTGCTTGCCGACCTCGGACAGGAACGCGGCCCGCGTCCACTGCGAGACGTCGCGGGTCAGCGTGAAGGTGCCGTACGCGCCGGCGCCGCGGGCGTGCACCACTCGCTCCGGGATGCGCTCGCGGTTGAAGTGCGCGAGCTTCTCCAGCAGGAGCTGGTCCTGGACCAGAACGGGACCGCCGATGCCGGCCGTCTCACTGTTCTGGTTGTCGGCCACCGGCGCCCCGGCCTCGGTGGTGAGCGGTCCCTGCGTCACGTGCGCCTCCTGCATCATCGCTGCCTGTCCTGTCCTCGGCGTCAGCCGTACTCGATCCTACAATGGACATTGTCCAAGTCAAGTAAGGATCCAAGTCCGCACTGGTTCGGGAGTTACACCGAATCCCCTCACTGTTAGGCTGGTGTCCATGAGTGACCTGCTGGAACGACTTCGCGGACGCGGCTGGCGCATGACGGCACAGCGGCGTGTCGTGGCCGAGGTGCTCGACGGTGACCACGTGCACCTGACGGCCGACGAGGTGCACGCACGCGCCGTGGCCAAGCTGCCGGAGATCTCGCGGGCGACCGTGTACAACACGCTGGGCGAGCTGGTCTCCCTCGGCGAGGTGCTGGAAGTCGCCACGGACCGGCGCGCCAAGCGGTACGACCCGAACGCCTACCGGCCGCACCAGCACCTGGTCTGCGCGCAGTGCGGCGCCATCCGCGACGTCCACCCCGCGGGCAATCCGCTGGCCGACCTGCCCGACTCGGAGCGCTTCGGCTTCGTGGTGTCGGCGGTCGAGGTCACCTACCGCGGCCTCTGCCCGAACTGCGCGGGCGCCTGATCCCGGAAGCCGTGAAGGCCCCGACCCCCATGGGGGTCGGGGCCTTCACGGCTTCCGCGACCTCCGGGAATTCCCGGGCGCTTCGCGCGCGGAAACAACTCAGGGCCCGGATCCAATGGATCCGGGCCCTGAGTCTTCAGTAGCGGGGACAGGATTTGAACCTGCGACCTCTGGGTTATGAGCCCAGCGAGCTACCGAGCTGCTCCACCCCGCGTCGGTGAACCCAACGTTACGTGAAGGCCCCCGGCACATGCAAATCGGTTAACCGGGGACCGGTCCGGGGTCCGTCCGGGGGCCGGGCCCCGGCCTGGCGGGGGTCACGCCGAGAGCTCCTCCGCCAGGGCCTCGCGCAGCCGGGCCGCCCGCTCCGAGACCTCCGCGGGCCCCAGTTCCATGGCGCGGGCGCACCACTTCTGCCCCTCCGCGAGATCGCCGTGGCGGGCGGCCAGCAGGCCCAGTCGCAGGGCGGCGCGGCCGTGGCCGGCCACCGCCGCCCGGGTCCACCACAGCGCCGCCTCCGGCTCGCTGCCCTCTCGCGCCAGCAGCAGACCCAGGTTGAACGCGCCGTTGCGGGACCCGGCCTCGGCCGCCTCCCGGTACCAGCGGGCGGCGGACTCCATGTCGCCGCGGGCTGCCGCCAACATGCCGACGCGCACCTGGGCCCGGCGGTGCCCCAGCTCCGCGGCGCGCTCGTACCACTCCTCGCTCTCGGTGCGCGGGGCGCTGCCGACCGGCTCGCCCAGCGCCGGCGGCTCCGGCGGCGGGGCCAGCGACTCCAGCAGCGCGGCCAGGCGGAAGGCCGCCTCCGCGCTGCCGCCGCCGGCCGCGCAGCGCAGGTGACGCTCGGCCGCCCGCTCCTCCCCGTCCCGTACCAGCGCGATGCCGACCTGGAGGGCGGCGTCGGTGTGGCCCGCCGAGGCGGCCCGCTCGTACCACTTCAGCGCCGTACGGTCCTCGTCGCGGCTGGCGAAGAGGATGCCGAGGTTGAAGGCCGCGTCCACGCTGCCCGCCTCCGCGGCCTTCGAGAACCACGGCTCGGCGCCCGCCGCGTCGCCGACCTGGAGCAGCATGATGGCCAGCGCGTTGGCCGCCTCGCGGTGGCCGGCATAGGCAGCCCGCCGGTACCACTGCTCGGCCTGCGCGGTCCGGTCCTGTGCGGCGCACAGCAAAGCAAGGTTGTACGCCCCGTTTTGATCTCCGGCGTCCATGGCGGTCCGGTACCAGCGTTCCGCGGTCTGGGTCTCGCCCCGCGCGGCGTGCAACGCGCCCAGGGCGTTGGCGGCGTTGCCGTCGCCGTCTTTGGCCGCCCGGTGCCACCACGCGGCCGCGCTCTCCTCGTCGCCGGCGTCACGCAGCAGGAAGCCGAGCGCACACGCGGCCCGCGCCTCACCCTGCTTGGCGGAGGTCAGGTACCAGCGCCCGGCCTCCTTGAGCTCCCCACGCGCCTCCAGCAGGGCGCCCAGGTGGAGCGCCGCGCGCCGGTGCCCGCGGGCGGCGGCCTGCCGGTACCACTGCTCGGCCTCGGCGGGGTCGCCCTTGCGCAGGTGCCTGGCCAGCCGGTAGGCGGCCTCGCGGTGGCCCTGTTCGGCAGCAGCGCGGAACCACTGCTCCACGCCCTTGTCCCCGCGGTGCTCCAGCAGGTCGGCCAGCCCGTACGCACCCAGCGCGTGGCCGGATTCCGCCGCCTGGCGCAGCCAGTACTCGGCGGCCGGCTCGTCGCCGCGCTCGCGGAAGTGGCGGCCCAGGGCGTGCGCGGCGGGTGCGGACCCGGCCACGGCGGCGACCCGCCACCAGCCGGCGGCCTCGTCGGGGTAGCCCCGCTGGAGCAGCAGGACGCCCAGGTTGTTGGCGGCGGCGCGGTCCCCCTCGGCGGTGGCCCCGCGCAGGTAGGGCTCGGCGCCGTCCAGGTCTCCGCGGCGCAGCAGCAGCGCGCCGAGCACGCTCATGGCACCGGGGTCGCCCTTGTCGGCGGCCACCCGGTGCCGGGCCTCCAGCTCGGCGTCACTCGCCGCGTCGGTCTCGGCGAACATCTCCTGCGCGAACTCCGCATCGGTCAGCGCGGTCTGCGTGTCGGCAACGGGTGCCGACTCGTTGGCTCCTGTGCCCGCTTCGGCCTGCGCCCTCACAAACCGCCCTGTCTCCAGCAGAGTTGACCTGTCCCCCATAAATCCCATCGTCGCATCACCTGCTACCCGCGTACACCTGGTATGTCGCAGTCAGTGAGGTCACTACAGCGTTTTGTCGACATGCCCACAGTGGGGTAAGTCAAACACGCTCCTGCCCCAACTCACCCACCCCAGCTACCGCGTGTCCCGTCCGGACATGACGAAGGCCCGGATCCCATGGATCCGGGCCTTCGTCTTCAGTAGCGGGGACAGGATTTGAACCTGCGACCTCTGGGTTATGAGCCCAGCGAGCTACCGAGCTGCTCCACCCCGCGTCGGTGAAACCACAGTATCACGACGCGGGACGGAGCCCTCACCCATTGATCATCAACCGCCCGCGGGAGGGGGCGTGGCCTTCGCCTCCGCCTCGATCGCCCGCTTCAGCGCGGCCTTGATGTCGTCCTGGGCCTTGCCGAAGGCCGCCCAGTCACCGGCCTGCCGGGCCTTCTCGGCCTCCTCGATCGCCTTCTGGGCGTCGGAGAGGGCCGCCTTGACCGTCGGGTCCTGGTTGGTCGGCGGCGTGACGGTGCCCTCACCCGGCGGCTGGGCCGGCGGAACCGGTGTGGTCGGGGCCTCGGCCCCGAAGACCACGTTCAGCGCCTTCTCCAAGGTGTCCTCGAAGGCCGTCTGGCCGCCATAGGTCACGAGGACCTTGCGCAGCAGCGGGTACTTCAGCCCGGAGCTGCGGACGTACACCGGCTCCACGTAGAGCATGCCGCCGTCGAGCGGCACCGCGAGCAGGTTGCCGTATTCGATCTCCGAGTCGCCACCGCGCAGCAGGCGGATGGACTCGGCGATCTTCGGCTCCGACTGGAACTTGCTCTGCACCTGGCCGGGGCCGTCCGGCGGCTTGCTCGTCGGCATCTTCAGAATTCTGATCTTGCCGTAGTCCTGCGTCGTCGGATCGGCGTTGACCGCCATGAAGGCGCTCAGGTTGGGCCGCTCGTTCGGCGTGAACGTCGTGGTGAGCGAGAAGACCTGGTCCTTCTCCTTCTGGCCCGGCATCTTCATCGACAGGTAGTACGGCGGAACCGCCGTGCCGGCCTTGGTCGTCGGGTCGTCCGGGACGGCCCAGGCCTCACTGCCACTGAGGAAGGTCTGCGGGTCGGTGACGTGGTACCGGGTCAGCAGCTCCCGCTGGACCTTGAAGAGGTCCTGCGGGTAGCGGAGGTGCTCCATGAGCGGCTCGTCGATCTCGCTCTTGGGCTTGACCGTGCCCGGGAACGCCTTCATCCAGGTCTTCAGGACCGGGTCCTCGGTGTCCCACTGGTACAGGTCCACCGAGCCGTCGTAAGCGTCGACGGTGACCTTCACCGAGTTGCGGATGTAGTTGACCTGGTTCTCCTGGGCCACGACGGCCCGCTGGCTGTTGGTGAGCGAGTCCGCGGTGCTCTGCCCCAGCGTGGTGCGCGAGGCGTACGGGTAGCCGTTGGTGGTCGTGTACGCGTCGACGATCCACTTGATCCGGCCCTCGACCACGGCCGGATAGGGTGCGCCGTCGATGGTCAGCCACGGGGCGACGGCCTCGACGCGCTCCTTGGGCGTGCGGTTGTACAGGATCCGCGAACCCTCGCCGATGGCGCCCGAGTACAGGATCTGCGGCTCGTTGAAGGTCAGCGCGTAGGCGGCCCGGTTGACGGGGTTGTCGAGGTTGACGCCGGAGCCGCCCGTGTAGCTGGTCTCCTTCTCGCCGTTGTCGTCGGAGTAGTCGAGCTCCTTCTGCGGTCCGCCGACGATCGAGTACTGCTTCGTCTGCTCGCCGTAGTAGATCCGCTGCTCGAAGTCCGTGCCGAACATGCCCTTGGAGGGGAGGTCGGACTGGGTGAAGTCGGGGGCGCCCTGGTCGCCGACGGTGGTGCCCTTGGCCGCGACCACGCCGTAGCCGTGCGTGTACTTGAAGTGGTCGTTGATCCAGTTGTTCTTCGGGATGCCGCCGATGTTCAGCTCGCGCAGTCCGATGACCGTGTCCTGGCCGCTGTACCGGTCCACGGCCAGCGTGGACGGGAAGGCGTAGTAGCCCTTGACCTGCTGGAGCTGCTGGAAGGCCGGCGAGACGATGTTCGGGTCGAGGAGCCGGATGCTCGCGGTGGAGTCGGCCTGCGAACGCAGCTTGGTGCGGTCCGCCGTCTGCGAGACGCCCGGGTAGTCGGTGACCTCGGAGCCGGCGATCCCGTAGGCCTCGCGCGTCGCCTTGATGTTCTTCTGGACGTACGGGGATTCCTTGGCCTGCTCGTTCGGCTGGACCTGGAACTTCTGCACGATCGCCGGGTAGAGCCCGCCGATCAGGATGGCCGAGAGCACCATCAGGCCGAAGCCGATCACCGGCAGCTGCCAGGTGCGGCGCCACAGCGTCGCGAAGAACAGCACGGCGCAGATCGCGGCGATGGCCACCAGGATCGTCTTCGCCGGCAGGTAGGCGTTCGCGTCGACGTACCGCAGACCGGTCCAGTTGTCGGCGGCCTTGAAGTCACTGGACTTCACGGCGAGCCCGTAGCGGTCGAGCCAGTACGCGACCGCCTTGAGCGTGACGAAGAGGCCCAGCAGCACCGACAGGTGGCCGGTCGCGGCGGCGGTGGCCCGGGCGCCCGGGCTCGTCACGCGCAGTCCGCCGTACAGGTAGTGCACGACGGTCGCGGCGATCACCGACAGCACGACGGCGGCGAAGCCGAAGCCGAGCAGGAAGCGGTACCAGGGCAGGTCGAAGGTGTAGAACGACACGTCCATCCGGAACTGGGGGTCCTTCGTGCCGAAGGGCACCCCGTTCACGTACATGAGCCAGGTCTTCCACTGGCCGGCCGCCGAGGCTCCGGCGATCAGGCCGACGAGCACCGAGATGCCCAGGAGCAGCCACTTCTTGTACGGGGCGATGCTCATCCGGTAGCGGTCGAGGCTCTGCTGTTCCATCGACATCGCGCTGAGCGGCGGCCGCAGCCGGTGCGCCAGCCAGATGTTCAGCCCGACCGCGCCCGTCATCAGCAGCCCGAAGACGCTGAAGAGGCCGATCTTGGTCCACAGCGTGGTGGTGAAGACACTGGAGTACTTCACGGAGCGGAACCAGAGCCAGTCCGTCCAGAAGCCGGCGAACATGATGAAGAGCATTCCCAGGACGGCCAGCACGCCCAAGGTCATGAGAAGAGTGCGAGCACGCCGGGAGGGGCGTCCGACTCTCATCCGTGGCCCGGAAGGGCCTCCGCCGCGGTCCGGCATCTGGAAAGCCAAGGTGCGCACCTCGAAAGTCGCTGAGTACTGGTATGGATCGGACCCCCGATCGTAGAGCCCATTCATGCAACTTACTGAGGCCCCGGTCAGTTCCCGGTATGGGTCGGAAAGGAGGCAGGATGTTGTCCATGTCCAACGTTTCGCCTTCCCCCACGCCGTCCGACGAGCCGACTCCGCCGACGGCCCCCATGGCGGCCAGTCCGCTGACCCGCGCCTGTCTCGAGATCGACGAGTACGCCGCCGGCCTCGGCTGGGACAAGCCCGCGCGGCTGTTCGCGCTGGTCGACACCGCCCGGCTCAAGAAGCAGGAGCCGCGCCTGGCCTCCCAGCTCGGCCTCGACACGGACGACGCCGGCAAGAGCTCCCTCACCCCGATCGAGCAGGACACCGTCCCGTCCGGAACCCCGCTCGACACGTTCCTGGGCACCATCGCCTGGCCCGACGCCGTCATCGGGTGTGCGCTGACCGTCGAGCGCCTGATGCTGCCGCCGTCCGCGGAGGCCTCCGTACCGGAGGGCCTGAGCGACAAGCAGCTGGCGAAGTGGGTCGCCGGGCATCCGGAGCGGCAGGAGGTCCGGATCACCGTGGCCGTCCTGCGCGACGGCTCGCGCGAGACAGCCGTACGACTGCGCGAGAAGGACTCCGCGACGGAGGTCCTCACCGGCGGGGGCCTGGTGCCGGGACTGGCCGAGGCCCTGGCCGCGACCTTCGCCTAGGGTCCGTCACCGCCGGACGGACCCCGGCCCCGGGGAGGGCGACCGGTCAGGGCTTGGCGCCGCACTGCGGCAGCCCGGCCGTGTCCCCCTTGCCGATCTTCTGCAACGACTTCATGGCGTCGTCGATGGTGGAGACCTTCACCAGCGTCAGCCCGTCCGGCACGTTGGATGCCGCGGAGGCGCAGTTGTCGGCAGGAGTGAGGAAGTACTCCGCACCGGCCTTGCGGGCGCCGATGGTCTTCATCTGGATGCCGCCGATCGGACCGACCTTGCCGGCGTCGTCGATGGTGCCGGTGCCCGCGACGAACTTCCCGCCGGTCAGGTCCTCCGGAGTCAGCTTGTCGACGATGCCCAGCGCGAACATCAGCCCGGCGCTCGGGCCGCCCACGTCGGCGAGCTTGATGTCGATGGTGAACGGGAAGGTGTGGTCGGAGCCGGCCCGGATGCCGACGATGGCGCGGCCGTCGCCCTCCGCCTTGCCGGTGGTGATGGTGACCTTGGAGGTGCCTGCGGGCTCGCGGCCGGCCTTCGCGGCCGCGGCGGCGTCGGCGGCGGGCACGATGGTGAACTCGACCGGTTCGCCGGGCTTGCGCTTCGTGACGAGCTTGGCCACGTCCTCGGGGGCGGTGACGGGGGCGCCGTCCACGGCCTTGACCACGTCACCGGCGTGCAGCAGGCCCTCGGAGGGGCTGTCCTTGACCACGGAGGCGACGATCACCCGGGCGGTGACCGGGATGTCGAGCTGCCGGAGCGCCGCGACCTTGGCGCTCTGCTGGGACTGGCTGAACTCCTCGGCGTTCTCCTGGGTGGACTCCGCGTCGGTCTTGCCGTTCGGGTAGAGGTTCTCGTGCGGGACGACGATGTTGTCGCCCGCCAGCCACCCGTAGACGGCTTCCACCAGATTCATGTCGTAGTCGGCGCCCGTGACGCGGACCGTCGTCATGTTGAGGTGACCGCTGGTCGGGTACGTCTTGCGCCCCGAGATGCTGAGGACGGGCTCACCGTGCGAGTCCCCGAGCGTGTTCACGGTCGGGCCGGGGCTCATCTCGGAGTACGGGACCTTGATGAAGACCCCCGCGCAGAGCAGCGCGAACAGCACCAGGGTGGAGGCGAGCATCGTCGCGGTGCGGCGTGGCATGGATCCGACAGTACGGGACGGCCCCGGCGAGCGGCCCTCGGGGCCGGTCCGTACGGGGTTCGTCGGCGAAACTCTCAGCGGAATCTCACGGTGCGGGGTCGGGGTGGACGCCCCGCGCCGGGTCGGACCGCGTCAGACGGTGTCGGAGGCGGAAGCGGCCTCGGCCTTCGCCCTGACCTGATCCGCGCTGCCGTGACCCTGGCCGTTGCCCATGGCTTCGCGGAACCGCGCGTAGCCCGCGAGCTCGGATATGTCGCCCTGCGTGCGGTCCCGTGCCGCCCAGCTGCCCCATATCGCCGCGCCGATCGCGGCGAACAGCGGAATCAGCAACCACGCCAGAGATCCCATGGGCGCGCCTCCCTGCCCCGAAGTGCGTTTCGTTGGTGGCTTCAACGCTCGTGCCCATGGGGGGGTTACGCAAATCGAGGGCGTGTTGCGCGGCCGATCGGGTGTGAGGGTATCCGCCCGACGATCACGCTCCGCGACCGGGGTCGGCCGACCGGGGCCGACGGCGTCAGCAGGCGCCGACCCACTCCTCCGAGCCGTCCGCGAAGGTCTGGTGCTTCCAGATCGGGACCTCGTGCTTGAGGTCGTCGATCAGCATCCGGCAGGCCTCGAAGGCCTCGCCGCGGTGCGGGCAGGAGACCGCGACCACCACGGCCAGGTCACCGACGGCCAGGTCGCCCACGCGGTGCACGGCGGCCAGGGCGCGGACCGGGTACTTGGCCACGACGCGCTCGGCGATCCGGCGCATCTCGGCCTCCGCCGTCGGGTGGCAGGAGTAGCCGAGCGCATCGACGTCGGCCCCGCCGTCGTGGTTGCGCACCGTGCCGACGAAGAGCGTCGTACCGCCCGTGGCGTCGTCGCCGACGGCCCGGAAGACCTCGTCGATCGAGAGCGGGGTGTCGCGGATCGCGAGCAGCCGGACGGGGTCCTGGGCGGCCTGCTCGCCGGGGTGGTCGAAGTGCGGTGCCATACCGTCCATCGTGCCCCAGCCGCCGACCCGGCGGAATAGCTGATTCGCCCGGCCCGCGGTGCCGGCCTTGGGAGCCTCCTACAGGACCGCCGCGGCCGCGCCGAGCAGGGCCACCGTCGCGCCCGCCGCACCGGCGGCCGTGGCGGCGTCCCTGCGGCCCAGCCGGCGGCCGGCGACGGTGTGGCGGCCCGCGACCTCCTGGAGGAGCTCGGCGAGGACCTCCTCGTTGGTCCAGCGCGGCCGCCAGCCGGCCGCGTGCAGCCCGCTGACGCTGACCACCCAGGGGTGCATCGTGTACGCCAGGTCCCCGGCCGGGGACGGGGTCAGGCCGATGCGGTGCAGGCGGGCCGCCGCGCCCAGCGCGACCGCCGAGGGCAGCTCCATCCGGCGGATGCCGCTCAGCTCCTCGACCTCCTCCTGCTCCAGCCACCCCTCGCAGCCCACGGCCAGCTCGCCCTCGACCTTCTCCAGGGCCGCGTACTCCAGGGCACTGACCAGGTCCTCCACGTGGCAGAACTGCCAGGTGGGCCGGGATCCCGCGACGACGAGCAGGCGCGGGGACTCGAAGTACCGGGTCAGGGCGGTGTCGGTACCGCCGACGAGCACCGCGGGGCGGACCACGGTGACGTTGAGCCCGGGGTGGGCGCGGGGGGCCCGTCGGCCGAGCCGTTCGATCTCCAGCAGGTCGCCGACACCGGTCGCCTCGGCGGTGGCCCGCAGCTCGGAGTCCTCCGACAGCGGGATGTCGTTGTCGGGCAGGGCCCCGTAGACCATGGCGGAGGTGCACAGCACCACCCGGTGCACGCCGGCCGCGGCGGCGGCCGTGAGGACGGTCTGGGTCCCGCGCACGTTGTATGCCGTACGGGCCGCCGGGTCCGTCTCCAGGTCGAGGTCGAGGGCGAGGTGGACGACGACGTCCGCGCCGCGCAGCTTCTCGGCGATCGCGGGGTCCCGTACGTCGAGTACGTGCCACTGCGCGTCCGCGCAGTCGCCTCGCCGCTCGTCGATGGCCACGACCTGCCTGACCTCGTCGGAGGCGGCGAGGCGGGTCACGAGGGCTGCACCGACGCCCGAGGCGGCGCCGGTCACGGCGATCACGGGGCTGGGCCGACGGGGGCCTTCCGGGTTTCGCGGCTGGCGAACGCCGGGGGCGCCGTCGCCGTGCTCGGGGCGGTCGTCGTCCTGCGTCGCGCGGCTGCGCTTATCCGAAACGTGCGGATCTGGGGAACTCACCGGGCGTCTCCAGCGGTTGTCTTCAGTAGGGACGCGCCGTGACGCGGACCCACCAGGTGATGTCCATCCTGCCGCAGCCCAGGAGTCGGCGGAGCACCGAGCCCGGATGCGGGCTCCGGTGTCTACGCTGGGTGGTGTTGTCGGACCATTGCCCGTCGGCACCCGCCGACGGCCCTACGAGCCGAGGAAACCCCGTGAGCGACACCCCATTCGGATTCGGCCTTCCGCCGGAGGAGCCGGACAACGGCGACGAAGGCAAGAAGAAGGGCAACCAGGGCGGTCAGGGCGGCCCTGCGAATCCCTTCGGGTTCCCCGGCATGGGGCTGCCGGGCGCCGGTGCCCCCGGCGGCGCGGACAACCCGTTCGCCGCGATGTTCGGTTCCATGAACCCGAACGACCTCGGTGCGGCCTTCCAGCAGCTCGGCCAGATGCTCAGCTACGAGGGCGGTCCCGTGAACTGGGACATGGCCAAGGACATCGCCCGCCGGACCGTCGCGCAGGGCACGGCGGACGGCGTGAAGGACACCAGCGTCGGCATCGCCGAGAAGTCGGCCGTCGAGGAGGCCGTGCGCCTGGCCGACCACTGGCTGGACGGCGTGACCTCGCTGCCCTCCGGTGCCACCACGGCAGTGGCGTGGAGCCGCGCCGAGTGGGTCGAGGCCACCCTCCCGGTGTGGAAGGAGCTCGTGGACCCGGTCGCCGAGCGCGTCGGCGCGGCCATGGGCAGCGTGCTGCCCGAAGAGATGCAGGCCATGGCGGGCCCGCTGCTGGGCATGATGCGCTCCATGGGCGGGGCCATGTTCGGCCAGCAGATCGGCCAGGCCGTCGGCGTCCTCGCCGGCGAGGTCGTCGGCTCCACCGACATCGGGCTGCCCCTGGGCCCGGCGGGCAAGGCCGCGCTGCTCCCGCTGAACATCGAGGGCTTCGGCCGGGATCTGGGCGTGCCCTCGGACGAGGTGCGGCTGTACCTGGCGCTGCGCGAGGCGGCCCACGCCAGGCTCTTCGCGCACGTCCCGTGGCTGCGCTCGCACCTGTTCGGAGCCGTCGAGGGCTACGCGCGCGGGATCAAGGTGGACACCTCGAAGCTGGAGGACGTGGTCGGGCAGCTGGACCCGTCCAACCCGGAGCAGCTGCAGGAAGTCCTGCAGGGCGGCATGTTCCAGCCGCAGGACACTCCCGAGCAGAAGGCCGCCCTGGCCCGCCTGGAGACGGCGCTCGCGCTGGTCGAGGGCTGGGTCGACGCGGTGGTGCACGAGGCCGCCAAGCCCCGGCTGGCCTCGGCGGACGCGATGCGCGAGACCATGCGCCGGCGCCGCGCCTCGGGTGGCCCGGCGGAGCAGACCTTCGCGACGCTGATCGGCCTGGAGCTGCGCCCGCGCCGCCTGCGCGACGCCTCGCGCCTGTGGGCCTCGCTGACCGACGCGCGCGGGGTGGACGGCCGCGACGGCCTGTGGGAGCACCCGGACATGCTGCCGACGGCCTCCGACCTCGACGATCCGGACGGCTTCGTGCACCGCGAGCAGCTGGACTTCTCCGAGATCGACAAGATGCTCGGCGAGGCGGCCGAGAAGCGCGGTCAGCAGGGCGACGGCGAGGGCGAAGAGAACAAGTGAGCCTCCACGACGACGCGGCCCTGGTCCTGAAGGGCTACGAGGACCAGAGCGAGCTGCGCGACCTGTACCTGGCACATCTGGCCGCCCATCCGGACGGGGTCTACAAGCCCTGCGAGGCGGGGCACGTCACGGGCAGCGCGCTCGTGATCGACCCGGTGGGCGGACGGGTCCTGCTGACCCTGCACAAGAAGCTGGGGTTGTGGCTGCAGATGGGCGGCCACTGCGAGCCCGGTGACACGACCCTGGCGGACGTGGCCCTGCGCGAGGCCCGCGAGGAGTCCGGCATCGAGCACGGGCTGACCCTGGTGCCCGGCGGTCCGGTGCGCCTGGACCGGCATCCCATCCCGGCGCCCTGCAACTGGCACCTGGACGTGCAGTACGCGGCACTGGCCCCGGCCGACGCCGTGGCGGAGATCAGCGAGGAGTCACTGGACCTGCGCTGGTTCCCGTACCAGGAGGTGGCCTCGGTGGCCGACACCTCGGTGGTCCTGCTGCTGGAGGCGGCCCGTGCGCGGCTCGCCGCGGCGGGCTGAGCCCGCGGGCTGCCCAGCGGCATGACGAAGGGGCGGTCCCGTGCGGCCGTGCGGGACCGCCCCCTCCGCCGTACCGGATCAGTTCCAGCCGTTGCTGTGGTTCTGGGCGTGGACGCCCTGCTGGCCCATCCCGAACTGCGCGGCGAGGCCCTGTCCGACCTGGGCGTTCTGCGGCGGCAGCGCCTCGCTGGGCTGCACCAGCGCGATGCCCGTGCCGAGGAAGCTGAGCTCCCAGCCCTCGCCGGTGTTGCCGCGGCGCCGCCAGACACCGCTGGAGTGCGTCTGGGCCTGCATCTGCACCCGCAGCGAAGTGGACCAGGCGACGATGGCGTCCGCGTCGACGTTGACGTACTTGTCGGGCGTGACGTGCATCATCAGCGGCTGCCCGGAAGTCATCAGGGCGACCTTGCCGTGGCCGGAGATGTTGAGCTGGTACTTGCCGGATCCGGAGATCCCGTACTGGCTGTCCACCGCGATGACCTCGGTGTGCAGGGTCGAGTCCAGGGCCAGGACGTAGCTGCTGTCGACCGTCAGGCCCTCCTGCTCGACGTCCACGACGTGGACGTGCTGGGCCAGGTTGGCGAGGTAGACCGTGCCCTGCCCGGAGCAGCGCATGAGGTCCAGGCCCTCACCGGTGCGGCGGCGGGCGCCCCGCTGGTTGCTGCTCTGGTACTCGCCGTCGAAGTCGATCAGCCCCTGGTAGGCGACCATCGCGCCCTTGCGGGCGAGTACGTCGTCGGAGCCCGTCAGGGAGACCCGCAGCAGTTGCGGGTTCTGGACGGTGTACCGGTCCTGGGACTGCGCCTCGGAGTGGGCGAAAAGTGCGCTCTGCATGATGTGTACGCTCCCCCTCAGCCCCGGACCCGGAGCCGGTCGGTGCTGTCCTCGCTGGGCTGTACGACGACGATGCCCTGGCCGGAGAAGGCCATCTGGTAGGCCTCTCCACTGCCCCGGCCGATCATGGACGAGGCCTTGAAACTGCGCTTGCCCTTGACCTTCAGGTTCGGCGACCAGGCGACGAGCGCGTCGGGGTCGACGTACGTCTCGTCCTCGCCGCGGCCGCAGTCGACCACGATCGGAGTGCCGCGCGAGGTCAGCGCGACCCAGCCGGTGCCCGCGACCTGGACGTTGAACAGGCCCTGGCCGGCGAACTTGGCCAAACCCTTGACCCGCTCGACGCCCCACTGGAGGTGCGCGTCAAAGGCGAGGAGGTTCGTGCCGTTGACCGACAGCGCGTCGTTGTCGAGATGGATGACGACGATGTCGGCGCCGTAGTCGGCGAGGTACAGGAGACCGTCGCCGGTGCACTTCATCAGGGGTGCGCTCTCGCCCGTGACCCACTGCGATGCCATCTGGCGGACGGCCGGGGGGTTCGGCTCGTACTGCACGAAGCCCTCGTAGGCGACCATCGAGCCGGTGCGGGCGAAGAGGTCCTGGCCGCTCTGCATGGCGACCTTGAGCATCGACGGCCCGTGGTTTTCCATGCGGGTCGTCACCGGGGTCGGGGCGAAGCCCACGAGCTGCTGGTTCATTGCGTTCATGCCGGGCTCCCTCAGACCTCGTACGGCTGGACGACGATGAAGTTTCCGGGAGCGCCGCGGAACTGGAGGTTCACGGTCTCCCCGCTGTGGCCGGGGTAGGCGTTGCGCCGCAGCCGGACCTGGCTGGACAGGATCACCTGCGAGGCGGCCGACCACGCCACGATGGCGTTGCTGTCCGCGAAGGTGGTCGGGGTGACGGGCAGGACGACCGGGACGCCGTGGGTCTTGACGACCACCGTGCCGGTGCCCTGGAACTGCAGGGTGAACAGCGCGCCGCCGGGGATGCCATGGCCCTCGATCCGGCGGACCTCGTGCTGGAGGGACTCGTCGAAGGCGAGGACATTCTCCGCGGAGACGCAGATGGCGTCGCCCTGGAGCTCGATGGTGTGCAGGTGGGCACCGTTCTCGGCGAGGAAGACCTGGCCGCGGCCGGTGCAGCGCATCAGCTGCATCTCCTGGCCCGTGGCGTTGCCGACGATGCGACCGGCGAATCCGGCGCCCTTGTAGGCGAAGTCGACCTTGCCCTGGTAGAGGACCATGCTGCCCTGGCGGGCGAGGACGGCCTGGCCGCCCATCGAAAGGTCGACGCGTACGAGCTGCTGGTTCTGCGCGGTCCAGCGGGAGCCGGTCGGGGCCTCCTTGTACGGCTGGAGCGCCGCGGCGAGGCCGGCCGCCGGGGCGGCGGTCTGCGGGGCGTAGCCGGGCTGCTGGCCCGGGACCTGGCCGAAGCCCGGCTGCTGACCGTAGGGGGCGGGGGCCGGGGCCGGCGGCGGCACCTGGCCCGGGTACTGGCCGGGGACCTGGCCGTACGAGGGCTGCTGCGGCAGCTGACCGTAGGGCGCGGGAGCCTGCGGGGCGAGCGGCGCGGCTATGGTCGGCGCGGCATGCACCGGGGCGGGGGCCGCGTGCTGCGGGTACTGCGGCGGCTGCGGGGCGGACGGTGCGGGGGCGGGCGCGCCGAACGTCGGTGCAGGCGCCGGGGCCGGGACGGGGGCGGGGGCGGGGGCGCCGAAGGACGGCGCGGGGGCCGGGGCGGCCGCCTGCGGCGGCGGGGCGAAGCCGGGGGCTACGGCCGCCGGGGCCTGCTCCTGCGGCTGCTCCTCGGCGACCTCTCCGCCGAAGTTCTTCAGGAGGGACTCCAGCCCGCCGTCGAAGCCCTGCCCGACGGCGGCGAAGCGCCACACGTCCTTGCGGTAGAAGTCGCCCAGCATCACGGCCCGCTCGGTGCTGAACTCCGAGCCGGTGAAGGAGTACCGGACGACCTCTTCGCCACCGGCCACGATCCGGATGTAGCCCGGGCCGATCTGCGACATCTGTCCGGCGCCGTCGATGCTGGCGGTGAAGGACAGCTTGTGGAGGGACGCCGGAACGCGGTCCAGGGTCACCCGGAAGGATTCCGTGTCACCGGCCTGCGCACCGAGCAGCTGAATGGACTCTTCCGGCGACGTGGGCTGGTTGAAGAAGACGAAGTAGCGGTCGTCCGAAAGCCGTTCGTCGGCGTCCAGACCGAAACAGCTGATGTCGAGGGTGAGTCCGGGCCCGGCGATCTGGACGCCCACGTACAGATCGGTGCCCGCTGTGAGATCACTGACCTTGGCCTTGTGGCCGCGCTGGAATTCCCTTGCCATGCGTAACGACGTCCCCCATCCCGACTGAGCATTCGTGCCGCTCAGGCTAACGGCATACGGCGGCATCCGACCAAGCCGGTACCAACCCGGTACAGATCACGGAGTGCGACACCACGGGTGGTCCGGGGTGGGGCCGCGGCCCGGTCCCGGACGGGCCGCTCCGGTGGGCCGGGTCACTCCTCGCGGGCGGCGGGCACCTGCGGCAGGCGCTCGGCCGCGACCACGCCCTCCAGGTAGCCCCGGGCCCGCTCGGTGCGCGGGTACGCCTCCAGCAGCTGCCAGAAGCGGGGGCCGTGGCCGGGCACGAGGAGGTGGGCCAGCTCGTGCAGGAGCACGTAGTCGACGACGTACTCCGGCATGCCCTGGAGGCGGTGCGAGAGCCGGATGCTGCCTTCGGCCGGGGTGCACGAGCCCCAGCGGGTGTTCTGGTTGGTGACCCAGCGGACCGAGCGGGGGCGGGCGCGGCCGTCGAAGTACTGCTCGGACAAACGCTCGGCGCGTTCGGTGAGTTCCGCGTCCCCGAGGGTGCGCTTGCTCTCCTGGGCGGCCAGCTTGTCGAGCATGACGCCCACCCAGCGCTGCTCCTCGGCCTCGGACATCCGGGCAGGGATCAGGACGACCGTACGATCACCCTCGCGATAGGCGGATACGGTCCTGCGGCGGCGCGCGCTCCGGCGGACTTCGACGGCGCGCGGCGGTGGGTCGGCGGACACGCCACGACGTTACCCGGTGTCGGCGGCGGAAGTCCCGCGCGTCCGGGGTTCGAACACGGGCGGTTCGTCGTCGGACCCGAAAGGCATTCCTCTTCATCCCATATGCCGAACACCTCGTACCTGTGGACAACTTTCTGCGCGGTATCCGACGGACGGGCATTGTTGCCGGGGAGCGAGAAATGGGACCGAGCTCGTTCGCACGGATATCGAGGGGGCGTTCATGTTTCCGAGGGTGAAGCCCGCGCTGGCGCGGGCCTGGCGCGATCTGCAGACGGTGCAGTTCGGGGTGACTCCGGCACACGCGGTGGTGCTCGGGCCCGTGGACACGGCTACGGGTGCGCTCATCGACCGGATCGACGGGACGCGGGGGATGGGTCTGCTGCGGGCCGAGGCCACCCGGATGGGGCTGCCGGAGGGGCTGGCCGACGCACTGGTCCGACGGCTGGCGGGGGCCGGTCTGCTCGACGACGCCACCGCGGGCGGGCCGCGGGCGCAGGCCCTGCGCAGCCATCCGGAGGCGCTGGAGCGACTGGGCCCGGACCTGGGTTCCCTCTCCCTGGTCCACCGCGAGCCCGGCGGGGACCTGCGGGGGGTCGCGGCGCGCCGGGCGATACGGGTCCGGGTGCGCGGGAGCGGCCGGGTGGGTTCGGTGATCGCGGCCGTCCTGGCGGGAGCCGGTGTGGGGCGGGTCGACGTGCTCGACGGGGGGCGGGTGGAGCCGGCCGACGTGGCGCCCGGCGGCCTGGGGCCCGCGAGCGTGGGCCGGATGCGGGCCGGGGCCGCGGCCTCGGTGGTCCGCTCCGCGGCACCCGGTCCGGGTCCGCGGGCCGGAGCGGAGGAGGGTCCGGAACCCGGGCTGGCCCTGGTCGTGGTCGCGCCGAGGGACGGGCTGCATGCCTGGGCGCCGGATCCGGACACCGCGGCCGACTGGGTCGCCTCCGGGATTCCGCACCTGTACGCGGGGGTGTTGGAGGGGACGGGGCTGGTGGGGCCGCTGGTGCTGCCGGGCACGACGGCGTGCGCCGGGTGCATGGAGCGCGACCGGGTGGACCGGGACGCGGCCTGGCCGAGGATGCTCGTGCAGTGGCGCTCGTCGCACCGCCGCCGCGGGAGCGCCGCCTGCGACCTGGGCCTGTCCACGGCGGTGGCCGGGCTGGCAGCAGCCCATGCGCTCGCCTTCCTCGACGGGCAGCTGCCCGCCTCCGCGGGCTCCCGCTGGGAGGCCGCCCTGCCCGGCCTTCACTGGGAGCCGACGGCGGTCCGCCCCCACCCCGACTGCCCCTGCGGGGCGGCCCCGGAGCCCGCAGGGCGAGCCCGGTCGGCCGGGCGGACCGCGGGAAGAGGATCGGGAGCGGACCCGCCCGGAGGGCCGTGACAGGATGCTCCGGACCGGAGGGCTTCTGCCGAACCGCCGCTTGCGGCTCAGCTGCCCGGGAAATGGAGGGGCGCATGTCTGATCTTCCCCGGAAGGCGGTCACCCGCACCGTCAAGCTGGCCGCGTTGCCGATCGGCATCGCGGGACGGGTCACCTGGGGGCTGGGCAAGCGGATCGGTGGCAAGTCCGCCGAGATCGTGGCGCGCGAGCTCCAGCAGCGCACAGCCGAACAGTTGTTCCGCACGCTCGGGGAACTGAAGGGCGGCGCGATGAAGTTCGGGCAGGCACTTTCGGTCTTCGAGTCGGCGCTGCCCGAGGAGGTCGCGGGCCCCTACCGGGCGGCGCTGACCAAGCTCCAGGAGGCGGCCCCGCCGCTGCCCGCGGCGACGGTGCACCAGGTACTGACGGACCGTCTGGGGGCGGACTGGCAGGACCTTTTCGAGGAGTTCGAGGACGAGCCGGCGGCGGCCGCCTCGATCGGGCAGGTGCACCGGGCGGTGTGGCACGACGGCCGTCAGGTGGCGGTCAAGGTCCAGTACCCGGGGGCCGGTGAGGCGCTGCTGTCGGACCTGAAGCAGCTGGGCCGGTTCGCGGGGCTGCTGGGCCCGCTGGTTCCCGGCATGGAGATCAAGCCGCTGATCAAGGAGTTGCGCGACCGGGTGGCGGAGGAGCTCGACTACGAGCTGGAGGCCGAGGCCCAGCGGACACACGCCGACGCCTTCGTGGACGACCCCGATGTGATCGTCCCGGACGTGGTGCACCAGGGCGACCAGGTGCTCGTGACCGAATGGCTGGACGGGACCCCGCTGTCGGAGGTGATCGCCGACGGCACCGAGCAGGAGCGCGACCGCGCGGGGCAGCTGCTGGCCCGGTTCCTCTTCTCCGGTCCCGCGCGCACGGGCCTGCTGCACGCCGATCCGCATCCGGGCAACTTCCGGCTGATACCGGGGGCGGACGGCCGGATGCGGCTGGGCGTCCTGGACTTCGGCACGGTCGACCGGCTGCCCGGGGGCTGGCCCAGGCCGATCGGCAGGTCCCTGCGGATGACGCTGGACGGCGACGCCGAGGGGGTTTACGGCCACCTGCGCGCCGAGGGGTTCGTGAAGGACACCGTCGCCCTGGAACCGGACGCCGTCCTGGACTATCTGAAGCCGATCATCGAGCCGGCCGAGGCCGAGGAGTTCACCTTCACCCGGCCGTGGCTGCGCGGCCAGGCGGCACGGATCGCCGATCCGCGCTCCCCCGCTCACCAGTTGGGCCGACAGATCAACCTGCCGCCCTCGTACCTGCTGATCCACCGGGTGACGCTGAGCACCATCGGCGTGCTGTGCCAGCTGGGCGCTACCGTGCGACTGCGCGACGAACTGGACACCTGGCTGCCCGGGTTCGCGGCGGCCGAATGACGGCTTCGGCCGTCACCACCAGGAGGAGTCGAGCCTTCCCTCGATGGCCCTGAGGTTGGCGCGGGCGCACTCGACGCAGAAGTACTCCCTGGTCCCGTTCTCCACCGAACAGGTCCAGGTGGGCGGGGCTCCGCCGGGGGACCGTCTGCCGCAGCGCGCGCAGACGACGACGGGCTGGGCCTCGGATCCCGACGGGTCGGGTTGGGGAGTCGGCGTGTCCACCTCCGGACGATACATCCGCCGGGGGTGGCCGGGCCCGCGCAACGCCCCGGGGGGACCGGTCCGTTCGGACCGGTCCCCCCGGGGGAGTGGCTTTCAGCTCTCAGTGCATGACGGCCATGGCCAGTGCGCGCCGGGCGCGCATCGAGACGCGCTCGGCCCGCCGCTGCATGCGGCGCGCGGCGACCAGGCGGACGGCGTGACGCTCGGCGTCCGCCTCACGCATGCGGTCGTCCATATGGGCGCGAGCCAGGGCTTCTGGGATGAGTTGCATTTCTCGGGTCCTGTTCTGACGCGAGGTGATCGCGCCGGTGGTGATGAAGTCTGCGTGGGCGGCGCCGTGGGGCTGCTCGCTCGTGGTGTGGGCGGTCATGAGGGCCTGCTTCAGGGGGTCGTGCGTGAGGGGGCGGTCGATGGTTCCGATGGCGGTCATGCCGAGACAACCGGGTTCTTGCGCGGACGGCCACGGGGGCGCTTCCGGGCTACGACGACACCCTGGACGAAGAGCTCGCCACCCCACACACCCCAGGGCTCGCGGCGCTCGACCGCTCCGGCGAGGCAGGCCTCGACCAGCGGGCAGGTACGGCAGAGGGACTTGGCGTACTCGACGTCGGCCGGGGACTCGGCGAAGAAGACCTCGGGGTCGAAGGTGCGGCAGGGAACCGGGACGCCGAGGTTCTCGATGGCGTCGTCGAGCGCGGTGAGCGCGGTGAGCGGGGTCAAGGCGTGGTCCTCCGGGACTGCGGGCGGGGAGATCGTTTGGGTCTGCGGTACGGACGGGGCGTGCGCTTCGAGTTGCACGGTGGTTTCTTCCTCGTCTTGTGCGGCTAGGCGTTCCGGCCGGTCGGCCGGGTTCGGCTGGTACCTGGTTCTGCCAGTCCCGAGGCCCCTTCTCTGCTGTAGCCCCCGGTCGGGGACAAACAGAAGGGCCGCGGATCCCGGGTGGGGTTCCGCGGCCCTGAAGGCGCCGGCCTGATCATGCGATCAGGCTGGATCACTCCAGGGTTCGAGCCCGCGGAAGGCCCACATCAGGTGGTACTGCTGCTTCGTCTGCTTCGTCAGGGATCCGGCACCGGCCGCGGCGGCGAATCCGTAGGCGCCATGCGCCTGGGCTTCTGCTGCCAGTACTGCCACCGGTGCCTGGGTCGGTCGCTCGTTGCGCTCACTGATCGCAAGGGTCGCGAGCAGGGCGGGGCGGCCGGCGGAAATCGCGGACGCACCGGTGCCCAGAGCGGAGACGGAACCGAGCAGGCAGGAGGCATCAACCGAGCGATCGGTCATTTTGGTGAAGGTCATGAAGCTGGTCACTGGTCTCGCCTCCTCTCGGCGTCTCGGGGACCCGGCCCGAGGGCCTGTCCCATGCGTATTCGGATAAGTACAGCACGGATCCGGGGCTTCGGAGAAGCCACCGTTTCCGTTGCTAAGAACCTATGGGTCTTCGCTGGGCATGTGCAAACTATTTTTCCGACGATTTTCTACGCGCCGTCAGGATCCCCCTCCTCAGGCTCCTGACCTGCACAGATGGCCAGAACATCGGCTCCGTACCGGTCAAGCTTGCGACCGCCCACCCCGGAGATCATCGCCAGCTCCCCCGCTTCGGAGGGCGCGGCCTCCGCGATCGCCATCAGTGTCTTGTCCGTGAAGACGCAGTAGGCGGGCAGGCCCTGCCGCTTCGACTGGACGGCGCGCCAGTCCCGCAGCCGCTCGTAGAGGCCTTCGTCCATGTCGGACGGGCAGTCCTCGCAGCGCATCAGCTTCAGCTCGCCGGCCTCGGTCAGCGTCCTGCCGCAGACCCGGCACAGCACCGGTGCGCGGCGGCCGCGCCCGGGGGCCGCCCGCTCGCCCGCGGAGCCCGTCCGGCTGCCCGGGGCCGCCGAGCCCGGCCGCAGACCGCTCAGGAAACGGCTGGGGCGCCGGGAGGCCCGCCCCCCGGGGGTGCGCGAGAGCGCCCAGGACAGGCTCAAGTGCAGCCGGGCCCGGGTGACGCCGACGTAGAGCAGCCGCCGCTCCTCCTCGACCTGGTCGTCGGTCCTGGCGTAGGTGATCGGGATCATGCCGTCGGTGAGGCCGACGAGGAACACCGCGTCCCACTCCAGGCCCTTCGCCGCGTGCAGCGAGGCCAGGGTGACGCCCTGGACGGTCGGGGCGTGCTGGGCAGCCCGGCGGTCGTCGAGTTCGACCGTGAGGTCCGCCAGGGTGGCGCCGGGCCGACTGCGCGCGAAGTCCTCGGCGAGCCGCAGCAGCGCCGCCACCGACTCCCACTGGTCGCGGACTGCGCCGGAACCGGCGGGCGGCTGGGTGGTCCAGCCGATGGAGCTGAGCACCGCACGGACCTGGGAGCCCAGGTCGACGACGTCGTCGAGCAGCGGGTCGTTCCCGCCCGAACGGGCCGCTCCGCGCAGCGCGAGGATGGCCTTCTGGACTTCCTGGCGCTCGAAGAACCGCTCGGCACCGCGCAGCTGGTAGGGCACCCCGGCGTCGGCGAGGGCCTGCTCGTAGACCTCGGACTGGGCGTTGATGCGGAAGAGCACGGCGATCTCGCCCGCCGGCACGCCCGCGGCGATCAGGTCGCGGATCCGGCGGGCGACGCCCTCGGCCTCGGCGGGCTCGTCCGCGTATTCGGCGTAGACCGGGTCGGGGCCGCTCTCGCGCTGGGAGACGAGTTCGAGGCGGTGCTCGGCCGCCCGCCCCCTGGCCTGCTTCAGCAGCCCGTTGGCGAGGTGCACCACCTGCGGGGTGGAGCGGTAGTCGCGGACCAGCTTGACCACGGTGGCCTGCGGGTAGCGCGTGCGGAAGTTCAGCAGGTGGTCGGGGGTGGCGCCGGTGAAGGAGTAGATGGTCTGGCTGGCGTCCCCGACGACGCAGAGGCTGTCGCGCTCGCCGAGCCACAGGTCGAGCAGCCGCTGCTGGAGCGGGCTGACATCCTGGTACTCGTCGACGACGAAGTGCTGGTACTGGGCACGGATCTGCTCGGCGATGTCGTGGCGGTCCTGGAGGATGCCGACGGTCAGGAGCAGCACGTCCTCGAAGTCGATCATTCCGCGGTCGCGCTTGAGCTGTTCGTACGTCCCGTAGATCTGGGCGATCTCGGCCATGTCCCTGGGGGCCTCCCGGCCCGCCTTGAGGGCGGCCATCGGATAGTCGGCCGGCACCGTCTGGGTGACCTTGGCCCACTCGATCTCGCCGGTCACGTCGCGCAGCTCGCCCCGGTCGAGGCGGATGCGGCAGCGGGCGCCGGCCTCGGCGACGAGCTGGATCTTGCGCTCCAGCAGCCGGGGCACGTCCCCTCCGACGGCTTTCGGCCAGAAGTACTGGAGCTGGCGCAGGGCGGCCGAGTGGAAGGTCCGGGCCTGGACCCCGCCCGCGCCGAGCGCGCGCAGGCGGCCGCGCATCTCGCCGGCGGCCCGGTTGGTGAAGGTGACGGCAAGCACACTGGCCGGCATGAGCTGCCCGGACCGGACGCCGTAGGCGATGCGGTGGGTGATCGCCCGGGTCTTGCCCGTACCGGCGCCGGCCAGCACACACACCGGTCCGCGCAGGGTCGTCGCGACCTCGCGCTGCTCCGGGTCGAGGCCCAGGAGCACCGCGTCGGCCGAGTCCGCGGCGGCGGGGAAGGACGAGGAGTGCGTTGCTGCTGTCACTCCGCCATGCTGCCAGGTCGCGTGAGCCGGACGGGAAATCCGTCCACAGGAGGTGTGGATTCGTCGTATCGGTCACACCGGCGGTACGGATGCGCACGTACGGGAATGGCCGTGCGGTCGCGTACGTTCGTGTACTCGGACCACAGAGCCTTCACGAAGGAGAGCGCACCATGCAGGACACGGGCACCGTGACGATGTACAGCACGACCTGGTGCGGCTACTGCCGTCGGCTGAAGACCCAGCTGGACCGGGAAGGCATCGCGTACAACGAGATCAACATCGAGCTCGACCCGGAGTCCGCGGCGTTCGTCGAGAAGGCCAACGGCGGGAACCAGACGGTGCCCACCGTGCTGGTGAAGTCCGCCGCCGGCAGCGAGTCCGTCATGACCAACCCGAGCCTGGCCCAGGTAAAGCAGGCCCTCGCCGTCTGAGCGGGCCCTCGGTCGTCCGCGGCGGGCACCGCCGC
Source organism: Streptomyces sp. PCS3-D2 (assembly GCF_000612545.2). Taxonomy (GTDB): domain Bacteria; phylum Actinomycetota; class Actinomycetes; order Streptomycetales; family Streptomycetaceae; genus Streptomyces. The sequence goes on from NZ_CP097800.1 coordinate 2,657,823, forward strand.
CGAGGCGGGGGCCCGCCGCTCGGCGCGGGCACCGGGGCCCGGCCGGGCGCGGGCCCGGGGCGCAACGCTACGCCGCGGCCTTCGGCAGCGGCTCGCCGTACCAGAGCTCGACCAGCCGGGCCGCGATGGAGATGCCGGACGGGGGCAGCACCTCGCCCGACGCGAACGCCGCGCGCAGCTCGTCGCGGGAGAACCAGCGGGCCTCCTGGATCTCCTCGCCGTCCACGGTGATCTCGGAGCTGGTGGCGCGGGCGTTGAAGCCCAGCATCAGGCTGTACGGGAAGGGCCACGGCTGGCTGGCCACGTACTCGACCCGGCCGACCCTGACGCCCGCCTCCTCCCACACCTCGCGGACGACGGACTGCTCTATCGACTCGCCCGGCTCCACGAACCCGGCGAGGGTCGAGAAGCGGCCCTCCGGCCAGTGCACCTGCCGGCCCAGCAGCGCGCGGTCGTGCTCGTCGGTGACGAGCATGATCACGGCCGGGTCGGTGCGCGGGTAGTGCTCGGCGCCGCAGGCGGGGCAGCGCCGGATGTGCCCGGCGGCGGCGACCACCGTACGCTCCCCGCAGCGGGAGCAGAAGCGGTGCATCCGCTGCCAGTTCTCCAGGGCCACCGCGTTGACCATCAGACCGGCGTCGCGGTCGTTCAGCAGCAACCCGGCCTCGCGCAGCCCGGCCGGGCGGGCCGACTGGTCCATGCGGCCGGGCAGGGCGTCCTTCTGCAGCGCGAAGTACCGTACGCCGTCCTCGTCCGTACCCAGGAAGTAGCGGTGGGTCTCGGTGACCGGGGCCTCGAAGGCCGGGGTCATCACGATGCCGGTGCCGCCGTCGGGAGTGTCGTCGATCAGCACCTGGCCGCCGGAGACGACGAAGACGCGGGTCGTCGGGTGGCTCCAGGCGGCGGCGAGCCAGGCCTCGTCGAGGCGGTGGTGCGCGGCGCGGTCGATCCCGCTGGGCGCGGTGAGCGAGAGAGGTCGCTCGGTATGGGTGCTCACTGGTACTTCCAACTCCCCCGGTGGTGGGACAGGCAGGCTCGGTACGACAGGTGTGTGGGCCGGTCAGGCGTGTGGGCGGGTCGTGCGGTGGCCGCGGAGGCCGTCGGCCAGGTCCCCCCAGAGGTACGCGGCCGTCTCGACGCCCTTGAGCAGCAGGTCCAACTCGACCTTCTCGTTCGGCGCGTGCCAGCCGTCGGACGGCACGGAGATGCCGAGGAAGAGGACGGGCGCGCCCAGGACGTCCTGGAGGTCGGCCGCGGGTCCGGAGCCGCCCTCGCGGGTGAAGCGGATCTTCTGGCCGAAGGCCCGGCCCATGGACCGTACGACGGACTGCAGGGCCGGGTGGTCCAGCGGGGTCAGGCAGGGGCGGGTCGGTGCCCCGAAGGTGATGGAGTGCCGGATCCCGTCCGGGATCCGGCTGGTGACCCACTCCCTGACCGCCGCCTCGACCTCGTACGGGTCCTGTCCCGACACCAGTCGGAACGACAGCTTCACGTGGGCGGAGGCGGGGACGATGGTCTTCCCGCCCGGCCCCTGGTAGCCGCCGCCGATGCCGTTGACCTCGGCCGTCGGGCGGGCCCAGACGCGCTCCAGGGTGGAGTAGCCGGCCTCGCCGGCGGCCGCGTGGGACTTGGCCGTGCGCAGCCACTCGGACTCGTCGAAGGGCAGCTCGGCGATGAGCGCGCGCTCCGCGTCGGTGAGCTCGGCGATGCCGTCGTAGAAGCCGGGGACCGTGACCCTGCCGTCGGCGTCGTGCAGGGCGGCGACCAGGCGGGCGGCGGCGGTGGCCGGGTTGGGCACGGCTCCGCCGAAGGCTCCGGAGTGGATGTCCTGGTCGGGACCGTGGAGGTCGATCTCGCAGTCGGCGACGCCGCGCATGCCGGTGCAGACGGTGGGAGTGGTCTCGGACCACATGCCGGTGTCGGAGACGATCACGACGTCGGCGGCGAGCTCGGCCGCGCGGGTCTCCACGAGCTCGCGGAAGTGGGCCGAACCGGACTCCTCCTCGCCCTCCACGATCAGCTTGAGGTGCACGGCGGGGGCGGCGGCGCCGGTGGCCGCGAGGTGCGCCCGTACGCCCAGCGTGTGGAAGAACACCTGGCCCTTGTCGTCGGCGGCGCCGCGTGCGTACATGCGGCCGCCCCGGATCACCGGCTCGAACGGGTCGGTGTGCCAGCCGTCCTCGACGGCGGCGGGCTGCACGTCGTGGTGGCCGTACACGAGGACGGTCGGGGCCTGCGGATCCTCGCTCGGCCAGTGCGCGTAGACGGCGGGGGCGCCGTCGGTCTCCCAGACCTCGGCGACCGGGAAGCCGGTCTCCTTGAGCTTCGCCGCGAGCCATTCCGCGCTGCGCCGCACGTCGTCAGCGTGCTCGGGCTGGGCCGAGACGGAGGGGATGCGCAGCCACTCGGCCAGGTCGTCGAGGAACGTGGCGCGGTGGGTGTCGATGTACGTGCGGACGGCGCTGTCCGGCTGGGTGTCGCTCATGCCCCGAGCCTAGCCGTCCGCCCGGTGGTCACCGCCGGTACCCGATTCGCCTTGGAGGATCCGCTCAAGGCGGGCCCTGCCGGGGAGGTCCCGCGGGCGGATCACACGGCCGCTGCGGACGTGCAGGAAGGCCGCGGTGACCCGGTCGAGCGGGGTGTTGGTGGCTTCGGCCCAGGCGAGGCGGTAGACGGCGAGCTGGAGTGGATCGGCCTCGGTGCTCCGGCCGGTCTTCCAGTCGACGATCTCGTAGCTGTCGATGCCGTCCTCGTCGGTGGTCCGGTAGACGGCGTCGATCCGGCCCCGGACGACTCGGCCGGCGAGGGTGAGCTGGACCGGTGCCTCCATGCGGTGGGGCGGGCGGTCCGCGTACGGGCTGCGCTCAAAGGCGGCCTTGAGGGCGTCGAGCTCGGCCTCGTCGGCGATGTCCTGCCCGGAGTCTGCGCCGGGGAGGTCGGCGACGGGGTCGAGGACGTCCAGGAAGGGCAGCGGGAGTTCGTCGAAGCGGGACTCGACCCAGGCGTGGAAGCGGGTGCCCTGACGGGCCGCGGGCTGTGGGGGCTTGGGCATGGGGCGGGCGAGGTCGCGGACGAAGCCCTGCTCGTCGGCGGCGAGCCGGAGCAGCTGGCTGGCGGAGAGCGCAGGGGGGAGCTGCACCTCGCGGACGGCCGCGCGGGCACGGCGCAGCTCGCCCTCCAGGGCGTCGAGGTCCCGATCCCAGGAGGCGATGGCCCGCGCCTCCTCGGGCGTGGGCCGCGCCTCCTCCGGGAGGGCGGGCAGCACGGGCCGCGGCACGGAGCGCGACCGCGCCGCGGAGTCGGCCGCCCAGGCCTCGTCGGCCCAGGCGTCCCCCTCCCAGGCGTCCCCCTCCCAGGCGTCCCCCTCCCAGGCGTCGTCTGCCCGGGCGTCGCGCGGCTGGGGCACGGCAGGCGGGCTCTGGCCCGCGGCGCGGTCGGCGTCGCCCCGGGCGTCGGCGGCGGGCGGTGTGTGCGGCCACGGGGTGGCGGCGGGGGCGCCCGGGAGGACGGCGCCGTCCCGGACCTCGGCCGGGCCCGGGTCGGGCTGCGACCACGGGTCGTCGGGCCAGGGCTCGTCGTCGTAGGCGGGATCCTCGCAGTCCGGGGGCCAGAGGTAGGCGTCCTGCGGTTCCGGCGGGGGCGGAGCCGCCAGGTAGGACTCGACCAGGGCGGCCGCCGCTCGGCGCAGGGCGAGGGAGTGCGGGTCGAGTGGCAGCGGCCAGGAGTGCTCGGCCGCGGACCCGCTCGCGAGGGCCGGGTTCTCCGCGGTCGGCTCGGGCTCGTCCGCCCATGCCTCGATCTCGCCGTGGCCGGCGGCGCAGTGCTCGTACAGCGCGGTGAGGAACCCCGACGGGCCGCGGCGCTTCTTCTGGGTCGGACCCCACCAGTGGCCCGACGCCAGCAGCAGGGACCGGGGCCGGGTGAAGGTCACGTAGCCGAGGCGGAGCTCCTCCACCGACTTGTGGTGCTTGAGGGCGGCCTTGAAGGACTTCAGTCCGGCCGAGGTCCACGCCGGGTCCGCGGGCAGGGTGGGGGCGTCGCCGCGCAGCGCGTAGGGCAGGACCTTCGCGTACGAGGTCCAGGCCTCCGGCGCCTTCTCCTTGGGGAAGGACCCCGCGCACAGGTCCGGGACCACCACCACGTCCCACTCCAGCCCCTTGGACTTGTGGGCGGTCAGGACCTTCACGGTGTTCTCGCCGCCCGGCAGGGCGTGGTCGAGGCCCTTCTCGTACTGGACGGCCGTACGCAGGAACGCCAGGAAGGCCAGCAACGTGGCCTCGCCGTCGAGCGCGGCGAAGCCGGCCGCGACGTCCATGAAGTTCGAGAGGGTCTCGCGCCGGCGGGCCGCCAGCGCGTGCGGAGAGGCGGACAGCTCCACGTCGAGGCCGGTAGCGGACAGCACCCGGTGCAGGACGTCCATCAGCGGGTCCGCGAGGGACCGGCGCAGGTCGCGGAGCTCCTGTGCGAGGTGCGCGAAGCGGACTCGGGCCTCCGCCGAGAAGGGCAGGTCGTCCGGTGCCTGTTCGGCGCCGTCGAGGAAGGTCTCCAGGGCGTCGGCCAGGGACACGATCTCGGCCGGGTCCACGCCTTCCACGGCCGCCGCCAGCCGTTCGTCGGGGTCGGCCCCGGCCGGCGCCCGGCCCACCAGGAGCCGCGCCCGCCGGCCCAGCAGGGCCAGGTCGCGGGCGCCGATCCGCCAGCGCGGGCCGATGAGGAGCCGGACGAGGGAGGCGTTGGCGCCCGGGTCCTGGAGGACCTCGCAAACGGCCACGAGGTCGGCGACCTCGGGAAGGTGCAGCAGCCCGGACAGGCCGACGACCTCCACCGGGACGTCCCGGTCCACGAGCACGGCCTGGATCCGCGCGAAGTCACCGGCGGACCGGCACAGCACGGCGATCTCGCGCGGCTCCGTGCCGGTGCGGACCAGGTGGGCGACGGAGTCGGCGACCCAGTCGAGCTCCTGGGCGTGGGTCTCCAGCAGGGCGCAGCGGACCTGTCCGGCGCTCTCCGCGCCGGGCGCGGGGCGCAGTGCCTCCACGCCCTCGTGCAGGGCCCGCAGCGGGGCGGCGAGACCGTTGGCGAGGTCCAGGAGGCGGCCGCCACTGCGCCGGTTCTCGCTGAGCGAGAGCCGGGTGGCGGGGGTGCCGTCGGCGTGCGGGAAGTGCTCGGGGAAGTCGTCGAGGTTGGCCACGGAGGCCCCGCGCCAGCCGTAGATCGCCTGACAGGGGTCGCCGACGGCGGTGACCGCGTGGCCGGTGCCGGCTCCGAAGAGGCCGGACAGCAGCAGCCGCTGCGCGACCGAGGTGTCCTGGTACTCGTCGAGGAGAACCACCCGGAATTCCTCCCGCAGCAGCGCGCCGACCTCGGGCCGGGTCGTGGCGAGCTGCGCGGAGAGGGCTATCTGGTCGCTGAAGTCGAACAGGTCGCGCGAGCGCTTGGCGGCCCGGTAGCGGCCGACGAGCTCCAGCAGTTCGAGGCGGCCGCGCACGGCCTCGGGCACCTTGCGCAGGTCCTCGTTGGTCAGCCGGGTACCGGCGAGAACGTCCAGCAGCGCGGTGTCGTACCGGCGCAGATGCTCGGGGTCGACCAGGTGCTCGGAGAGTTCCGCGTCGAGGGCGAGGAGGTCGCCGACGAGGTCGGGGACGGACTTGGTGAGCGCGGGGTACGGGCCAGGGGCGTCGCGCAGCACCTTCGCGGCGAGCTGGAACCGGGTGGCGTCGGCGAGGAGGCGGGAGCTGGGCTCCAGGCCGATGCGCAGGCCGTGGTCCTTGAGGAGCTGGCCGGCGAAGGAGTGGTAGGTGGAGATGCGCGGCTCGCCGCCGGCCGCCTCGGCATCGGCCGGGGAGGGGTCCGGGTCGGTGATGCCGGCCCGCGCCAGGGCGGTGCGTACGCGCTCGGACAGTTCGCCGGCCGCCTTGTTGGTGAAGGTGAGGCCGAGGACCTGCTCGGGCGCGACCGCGCCGGTGCCGACGAGCCAGACGACGCGGGCGGCCATGACGGTGGTCTTGCCGGATCCGGCGCCGGCGACGACGACTTGGGGGGCGGGCGGGGCGGTGATGCAGGCCATCTGTTCGGGCGTGAAGGGGATCCCGAGGAGCTCTTTGAGCTGCTCGGGATCGCTCAGTACGGACGCACGCGCGGACACGTGAAAAGGCTAGCCGTCCCCACCGACAGCCCCGGACCGCCGAAGCGGCCACCGGGCGGGTCCGGGCACCGTCCGGAGCCGGCCGCCGGGCTGCCGGGCCGCCGGGCCGCCGGGCCGCCGGGCTCACTCGACGGTCTGGCGGCCCTCGGGGCGGGCACTGCACGAGCTGCGGAAGGAGCAGTGGTCGCAGTGGCGGCCCGTGGCGGGCGTGAAGCGTTCGTCCAGGACGCGGCTGGCGGCGGTGGCGAGCAGGTCGCCCACCCACTCCCCGTCGAGGGGCTCCTGGGCCTGGACCTTGGGGACCGTGCCGCCGCCGTCGCGCTGCGCGGCGCCCTGGCGGAGCTGGACGAGCTCGGCGCCGCCGGGGGCGGGACGCCGGCCGTCGAAGGCCTCGTCGACGGCGCCCTCGCGGACGGCGAGCTGGTAGACGGCGAGCTGGGGGTGGCGGGCGACCTCGTCCCTGCTGGGCGCGGACTTGCCGGTCTTGAAGTCGACGACGTACGCACGCCCCTGCGGATCCGCCTCGACGCGGTCCATGGAGCCGCGGACACGGACGGCGACGTCACCGGCTTCGAGCGTGACGTCGAACTCGTGCTCGGTCGCCACGGCCGTCCGGCCTCCGCGGTCGGTGGTGTGCCAGCGCAGGAAGCGTTCGAGGGCGGCGCGGGCGTTCTCCTTCTCCTGGGCCGACTTCCAGGGCGCGTCGAAGGCGAGGGCGTCCCACACCGAGTCGAGCCGTTCCATGAGGACGGCCAGGTCGGCGGGGGTACGGCCGGAGGCGACCTCGTCGGCGAGGACGTGGACGACGTTGCCGAAGCCCTGGGCCGCGGTGGACGGGGCGTCGGCCTTGACCTCGCGGCCGAGGAACCACTGGAGGGAGCAGGTGTGCGCGAGCTGGTCCAGGGCGCTGCCGGAGAGGGCGACGGGCCGGTCCCGGTCGCGCAGCGGAACGCTACTGCGGGTGGGCTCGTACAGGCCCCACCAGCGCTGCGGGTGCGCGGCGGGGACCAGGGGGCGGTCCTCGTCGTCGGTGAGGGCGGCGAGGCGGGCGAGGCGGCGGGCGGCCGCGTCGCGCAGGGCGGGCGAGGCGTCCGGGTCGACGGTGGTGGCGCGCAGCTCCGCGACGAGCGCCGGTACGGCGAGCGGGCGGCGGGGCCGGCCCGTGACGTCCTTCGGGGTGACGCCGAGCTCGGTGAGGAGGCGGGAGGGCTGGTCGCCGTCCTCGGCGGGGGCTTTGACGGCGGTGACGACGAGGCGGTCGCGGGCGCGGGTGGCGGCGACGTAGAAGAGGCGCCGTTCCTCGGCGAGGAGGGCGCCGGGAGTGAGGGGCTCGGCCAGGCCGTCGCGGCCGATGCGGTCCGCCTCCAGGAGCGAGCCGCGGCGGCGGAGGTCGGGCCAGAGTCCCTCCTGGACGCCCGCGACGACGACGAGGGACCACTCCAGACCCTTGGAACGGTGGGCGGTCATCAGCCTGACCGCGTCGGGGCGGGAGGTGCGGGCCGTCAACGTGTCGGCGGCGATGTCCTCCGCCTCCAGTTGTTCGAGGAAGTTGAGCGCGCCGCTGCCGCCGGTGCGCTCCTCGGCGCGGGCGGCGGTGTCGAAGAGGGCGCAGACGGCGTCGAGGTCGCGGTCGGCGTTGCGGCCGGCCGCGCCGCCGCGCCGGGCCTGGCGCTCCAGCCGGTCGGGCCAGGGGGTGCCGTCCCAGAGGATCCACAGGGCCTCTTCGGCGGTGCCGCCGCCCTGGAGGAGCTCGCGGGCCTTGCGCAGCAGCAGGCCGAGGCGCTGCGCGCCGCGGGCGTGGGCCGGGTCGTGCGCGGTGAGGCGCTCGGGCTCGGCGAGGGCGCGGGCGAGCAGGACGTCGGACGGTGCGGGCACCTTGACGCCCGCGGCCCGCTCCTCCTCGCGCAGGGCGCGGCCGAGCCTTCGCAGATCGGCGGCGTCCATCCCGCCGAGCGGCGAGGCGAGGAGCGTGAGCGCCGCTTCCACGCCCCCGTCACCGTCGGCGCCGTGTCCGCCCCCGACGACGGCCTCGTCGGCCGCGCCCGAGGACCCGTCGACGGGGTCCGCCGCCGCGACGGCCCCTCCTGCGGCAACCGGTGGGGCGGTGGCCTGGTGCGGTCCCGCGGGAGCCGTCCGCTCACCGGGCCCGCCGGGGACGGTGGCCGTCAGGCGGAGGGCCGTCAGGAGGGGGGCCACCGCCGGTTCGTGGCGCAGCGGGGTGTCCGTGCCGTCCGTCTCGACCGGGACCCCGGCGGCGACGAGGGCGCGGCGCATCACCGGGAGGGCGCGCCCGCCGGCCCGGACCAGGACGGCCATGTCCTGCCACGGCACCCCGTCCTCCAGGTGGGCCCGGCGCAGGATGTCGGCGATGTTGTCCAGCTCGGCGCCGGCCGTGGGGTAGGTGAAGACCTCCACCCGGCCGCCTTCCCGGGTGGCCCGCAGGGCGCGGTGCGCGCGGACCGCGGCCGCCGGCAGGCGGGGCAGCGGCATGCGGGTCGTCAGGAGCCGGGTCGCCTCCAGGAGGGCCGCGCCGGAGCGGCGGCCCGCCGTCAGGGCTTTCACCTGTGCGCCCGGGAAGGCGGTCTCGAAGTCGAGCACGTTGTTGATGTCGGCGCCGCGGAAGGCGTAGATCGACTGGTCCGGGTCGCCGAAGGCGACCAGCGTGCCGCCGTGCCCGGTCAGCGCCCGCAGCAGCCGCAGCTGCGAGGCGTCCGTGTCCTGGTACTCGTCCACGAAGATCGCGTCATAGGCCGAGGCCAACGACGGGGTCCGCTCCGCGAGGAGCACCGCCCGGTGCAGGAGTTCGGCGTAGTCCAGTGTGCCCTGCATGTCCAGGACGTCGAGGTACTCGGAGAGGAAGGCCGCCGCCGCCTTCCAGTCGGGACGGCCGATGCGGTCGGCGAAGCCGGCGAGGGACGCCGGGCCCAGGCCCAGCTCGCGGGCGCGGGCGAGGACCGCCCGGACCTCGTCGGCGAACCCGCGCGTGGTCAGCGCGGCCCGCAGGTCGTCCGGCCAGCGGATCGAGCGGATCCGGCGCTGGCCCTCCAGGAGGGTGCGGACCATCACGTCCTGCTCGGGGCCGGACAGCAGCCGCAGCGGATCGGCGAACAGGTCGGTGTCCTGGTGGGCGCGGACCAGTCCGTAGCAGAACGAATGGAAGGTGGTGGCCTGTGGGGCGCGCGCCCCGCCGAGCCGCAGGGCGGCGCGGTCGCGCAGTTCGACCGCCGCCTTGCGGCTGAAGGTGAGGATCAGGATCCGGGAGGGGTCCGTACCCGCGTCCACGCGGGCGGCGACGGCTTCGACCAGCGTGGTCGTCTTCCCGGTGCCCGGTCCGGCCAGCACCAGCAGTGGTCCGCCGGGGTGGTCAACCACCGCCCGCTGCGCTGCGTCCAGCACAGGGGGATCCACCCGTTCCGGCCCGGTGCGCACGAGGCGGTACGCGTCGTAGGTCCGCGTACGCCGCCGTTCGGTGCGGTCCGAGGAAGAGGTGATCACGTGAGGTGCCGGTCCTGGTGGGTCTGCGGGGTGTGGCGGTGCTGCCGCGACGGCTCGCGTGGAAGCCGAAGAGGCAACGCTACGGCAACCGGCGCGTACCGCGCAGTCCCCCCGGGTACCCCGGACGGGGGTTCGCGCGGCCGCTCGATCGCCCGCCCCGGCGCCGCATGGCGGAAGCTGTCAGGTGTGAGCCTCGTCGCGTCCGTCGTCCCGTCCGGGGCCCGGTCCGCCGGTGTCCGGACCGCCCTCCGGCCCGGGGGACCCGTCCCAGCGTGCCCGGCGCATGTCCAGGCGCGGGTCGCCGCCGGCCGCCAGGCGCAGCGGCGTGGCCTCGATCCGGTAGTGCTCCAGGGCGCGCGCCTGGTGTCCGGGCAGCGGCAGCCCGTCCGCCCGCACCACGCGCCACCAGGGCACGGCTCCCCCGTACAGGGCCATGACGCGCCCGACCTGGCGCGGCCCTCCCTCGCCGAGCCATTCGGCGACGTCCCCGTATGTCATCACCCGGCCGGGCGGAATACGCTCGACGGCCTCCAGTACGCGCTCCGCGTACGCGGGCAGCTCCTCACTCATTCAGCACATGGTGCAGTACACCGGCCACCCGCCGGTGGATGTTGTGGTTCCGGATCGGCGCGCACCCTGATGCCCCGGCGGCCCCTCGGTCCGTGCCACCATCTTCCGGGCGGTGACTGGTGATACGTGATCAAGAAGAGACGGATGTGACGACTAAGGAGCAGGGTGTGAGCCCTCCGGAAGGCGCGGCGGGGGACGACGGCGCGCGCCCTGGCGACGGCCCCGCCTCCCGCCCGCAGAACCGCCCCGAGGACCTCGCCCCCGACCGCGCCCCCGACCTCCCGGCCGGCCGCGCCCCCGACGGCGACGCGCAGGCCCCGCACGGCCACGCCCCGACCGACGCCGACCGGGTCGAGGTCGACGAACCGCTGCTCGCCGCCCGCGTGCACCGGCCCTCCGACCTCGTACGCCTGCTCGTGGGCATCCTCGGCATCGCCGTCCTGCTCGGCATCGCCGCCTTCGCACACGGCACCACCGTCGGGCTGGAGGAGGACATCAGCAAGGGCACCGGCCAGGCGCCGGACCTGCTGATCAAGGTCGCGGCGCTGGTCTCCAGCATCGCGGTGCTGCTGCTCCCGGTCGCCTTCGCGATCGAGCGGCTGATCAAACGCGACGGGCTGCGCATCGCCGACGGCGTGCTCGCGGCCGTCCTCGCGCACGGCGTCACCCTGGCCACCGACCTGTGGGTCTCCCAGGCCGCCCCCGGCACCATCCAGGACGCCCTGACCCGTCCCGCGGGCGGCGGGACCCTCACCGATCCCGTGCACGGCTACCTCGCGCCCGTGATCGCGTACATGACCGCCGTCGGCATGACCCGCAGACCCCACTGGCGCGTCGCGCTGTGGGTGGTCCTGCTGCTCAACGCGTTCACGATGCTGGTCAACGGCTACACCACCCCCTTCTCGATCATCCTCACCGTGCTGATCGGCTGGAGCGTGGCCTACGGCACCCTGTACGCCGTCGGCTCCCCCAACGTGCGACCCACCGGGCAGAACCTCCTGGCCGGGCTCCGCCGGGTCGGTTTCCAGCCGGTCAGCGCGATGCGCGCCGAGACGGCCGAGGGCCCCGAGGCGTCCGAGGCGGGCGACCGCGGCCGGCGCTACCACGTCACCCTTGAGGACGGCCCTCCGCTCGACGTCACCGTCGTCGACCGGGAACAGCAGGCCCAGGGCTTCTTCTACCGCGTTTGGCGCCGTCTCACCCTGCGCGGCATCACCACCCGCCGCAGCCTGCAGTCGCTGCGGCAGGCCCTGGAGCAGGAGGCGCTCCTCGCGTACGCGGCCATCGCGGCCGGGGCGAACGCGCCGAAGCTGATCGCCACCTCGGAGCTGGGCCCGGACGCGGTGATGCTCGTGTACGAGCACCTGGGCGGCCGGCCCCTGGACTCCCTCCCCGACGAGGAGATCACCGACGAGCTGACCCGCAACGCCTGGGAGCAGGTGCACGCCCTGCAGTCACGGCGGATCGCCCACCGCAGGCTCACCGGGGACGCCTTGGTGGTGGATCGTTCCGGCAACGTCACCCTCACCGACCTGCGCGGAGGCGAGATCGCGGCCGGCGACCTGGTGCTCCGGATGGACGTGGCACAGCTGCTGGCCACGCTCGGCCTGCGGGTCGGCGCGGAGCGGTCGGTGGCCTCGGCGGTGTCGGTGCTCGGCCCGGACATCGTGGCGGACTGTCTGCCGCTGCTCCAGCCGATCGCGCTGAGCCGGTCCACCCGGGCGTCGCTGCGCAAGCTGGCCCGGGAGCGGGCGGAGCGCGAGCGGGAGGCCGTACTGGAGTCCTCGCGCGCGGCGAAGGCCGCGCGCGAGGCGGGCTCCGCGCCCCCTTCCGCGCCGACCTCGGCCGCCGCCGAACGCAAGGCCGAGAAGAAGGCCCTCGACGACGCGCTGGACGAGGCCCGCGAGGAGGACCTGCTGAGCCAGATCCGCCAGCAGGTGCTGCTGATCCGCCCGCAGGCGCCGGTGGAGCCGGCCCGGCTGGAGCGGATCAGGCCGCGCACCCTGGTGTCGTTCATCGCGGGCGCGTTCGGTGCGTACTTCCTGCTCACCCAGCTGGCGCACGTGGACTTCGGGACGATCATCGCCGACGCGCAGTGGGGCTGGGTCGGGGCGGCGCTCGCCTTCTCGGCCCTCACCTACTTCGCGGCGGCGATGAGCCTGCTGGGCTTCGTGCCGGAGCGGGTGTCGTTCCTGCGGACCGTGGTCGCGCAGGTGGCCGGGTCGTTCGTGAAGCTGGTGGCCCCGGCGGCGGTCGGCGGTGTCGCGCTGAACACGCGCTTCCTCCAGCGCGCGGGCGTCCGGCCGGGTCTGGCGGTCGCGAGCGTGGGCGCCTCGCAGCTGTTCGGTCTGGCCAGCCACATCCTGCTGCTGCTGTCCTTCGGCTACCTGACCGGAACGGAGAAGACGCCGGAGATGACCCCGTCCCGGGCGGTCATCGCGGGGCTGCTGACCGTGGCGGTGCTGGTGCTGGTGGTCACGGCGGTCCCGTTCATGCGGAAGTTCGTGGTCACGCGGGTGCGGGCGCTGTTCGCGGGCGTGGTGCCGCGCATGCTGGACGTGCTCCAGCGGCCGAAGAAGCTGGTGACGGGCATCGGCGGGATGCTGCTGCTGACGGGCTGCTTCGTGATGTGCCTGGACGCGTCGATCAGGGCGTTCGGCGGCGGCGAGGCCATCAGCTACGCGAGCATCGCGGTGGTGTTCCTGGCGGGCAACGCGCTCGGTTCGGCGGCGCCGACGCCGGGCGGCATGGGCGCGGTGGAGACCACGCTGACACTGGGGCTGATCGCGGCGGGGCTGGAGAAGGAGGTTGCGATCTCGGCCGTGCTGCTGTTCCGCCTGATGACCTTCTGGCTGCCGGTGCTGCCGGGGTGGATCTCCTTCAACTTCCTGACCCGCAAGGAAGCGATCTGAGGCGTGATCTGCGGCGGGCGGCGTTCGCCGCCGGGCGCCGCCCGCGCCGCGGGTCCGTGCGGGTGCGGACGCGGGCCGTCCCCGGCCCACCCGAACGGGTCAGCGCGCGGGCGGGGGCGGACGGGGTCACGCACGATGGTGACATGCCCAAACACCTCCTGCGGGTCGCCGTCGCCGTCGCCCTCCTGGCCGGGGCGGCCAGTACCAGTGGCTGTTCCGGAGGCGGGGAGGAGAAGCCCCCCAAGGCCGGCGGCACCGAGGGGGCGCCCCCGCTGAAATGGGGGGACTGTGAGCCTCCGACGGCCGCCGAGGGGGGCGGGCAGGCACCGCCCAAGGACTGGCAGTGCGCCACGCTCCACGTGCCGCTCGACTACGCGGATCCCGAAGGAGAAACGATTCCTCTGGCCCTGATCCGGGCGAAGGCCAGAAACCAGGACGAGCGCCTCGGCTCGCTCGTGTTCAACTTCGGCGGCCCCGGCGGGTCCGGCATCGCCACCCTGCCCGGCGCCGCCAAGGAGTACGAGGCCCTGCGCGAACGCTACGACCTGGTGAGCTTCGACCCGCGCGGGGTGGGCCGCAGCTCCCCCGTCCTGTGCCTGGACAACAGCCAGCTCGACGCCTACTACGCCTCGGACTCCTCCCCCGACACCCCGGAGGCGGAGAAGGCCTACCTCGACAACACCCGCAGGTACCAACAGGCCTGCGAGGCCAAGTCCGGAAAGGTGCTCCCCTACGTCGGCACCCGGAACGCCGCCCGCGACCTCGACCGGATCCGCCAGGCCCTCGGCGACGAGAAGCTCAACTACTTCGGGATCTCCTACGGGACCGAGCTCGGCGGGGTCTACGCCCACCTCTTCCCGGACAAGGTCGGCCGGGCCGTCTTCGACGCCGTCGTCGACCCGACCGCGACCGCCGAGGAAGGCGCGCTCGGTCAGGCCAAGGGCTTCCAGCTGGCCCTCGGCAACTTCGCGCAGGACTGCGTGGACCGCGGCGACGAGTGCCGGCTCCAGGGCAGCACCGCCAAGGAGATCGAGGACAACATCATCAAGCTCCAGAAGCGGCTGGCCGCCCAACCCGTCCCGGGGATCGGCGACCGGATGCTGACCGAGTCCGCGGCCACCAACGGCATCGCCCAGGCGCTCTACTCCGAGGAACTCTGGCCGCTGCTCGAACAGGGCCTGGACGAGGCCGAGGGCGGTCAGGGGCAGCTGCTGATGGCGCTGTCCGACGCCCTCAACGGCCGCGACCAGAACGGCGCCTACAGCAACATCGGCGCCGCCAACACCGCGATCAACTGCGTCGACTCCAAGGACCGCTACACCCTGGAGCAGACCAAGGCCAAGCTGCCCGCCTTCCGGGCCGCCTCACCGGTGTTCGGCGACTTCCTCGGCTGGGCCATGATGGGCTGCACCGGCTGGCCGGTCCCCGGCACGGCGTCCACCCCGGACGTCTCCGCCCCGGGGGCCGACCCGATCCTGGTGATCGGCAACACGGGAGACCCGGCCACCCCGTACGAGGGCGCCCGCAAGATGGTCGAGCGGCTCGGCCCCGGCGTCGGCGTGGAGCTCACGTACAAGGGCGAGGGGCATGGGGCCTACAACAGCGGCGACCCGTGCGTGCAGGGCGCCGTGAACTCCTACCTGCTGGACGGCAAGGTGCCGCCCTCGAACACCGTCTGCACCCCGCCCCCGGACCCCTCCCAGTCCCCCGCGCCACCGTCGGCCTCGGCCTCGGTGGAACCCCTCGGCGCCTGACCGACCGGGGCCGGGGCCGGGGCCGGGGACGCGCAGGCAGCGCGAAGGGGCTGTACCCGCTCGCAGAGCGGGTACAGCCCCTTCGCGGAAGGATCAGTAGACCGGCTTCTCGGGCTCGATCTGGTGGACCCAGCCGATGACGCCACCGCCGACGTGCACCGCGTCGGCGAAGCCCGCCGACTTCAGGACCGCCAGGACTTCCGCACTGCGGACACCCGTCTTGCAGTGCAAGACGATGCGCTTGTCCTGGGGCAGGTCCTGGAGGGCCGTGCCCATCAGGAACTCGCCCTTGGGGATCAGCTTCGCGCCGGGGATCGAGACGATCTCGTACTCGTTGACCTCGCGGACGTCGATGATCTCGATCAGCTCGTCGCCGTCGATCCACTCCTTGAGCTGCTTCGGAGTGATCGTGGAGCCGGCGGCCGCCTCCTGGGCCTCTTCCGAGACCACGCCGCAGAAGGCCTCGTAGTCGATGAGCTCCTTGACCGTCGCGTTCGGGCCGCAGACCGCGCAGTCGGGGTCCTTGCGGACCTTGACCTGGCGGTACTGCATCTCCAGGGCGTCGTAGATCATCAAGCGGCCGACCAGCGGCTCGCCGACACCGGTGAGGACCTTGATGGCCTCGGTGACCTGGATGGAGCCGATGGACGCGCAGAGCACGCCGAGGACGCCGCCCTCGGCGCAGCTGGGCACCATGCCCGGCGGCGGGGGCTCCGGGTAGAGGCAGCGGTAGCAGGGGCCGTGCTCGGACCAGAAGACCGAGGCCTGGCCGTCGAAGCGGTAGATCGAACCCCAGACGTACGGCTTGTTCAGCAGCACGCAGGCGTCGTTGACGAGGTAGCGCGTGGCGAAGTTGTCCGTGCCGTCGACGATCAGGTCGTACTGGCTGAAGATCTCCATCACGTTCTCGGCTTCGAGCCGCTCTTCGTGGAGGACCACGTTCACGTACGGGTTGATGCCCAGCACGCTGTCGCGGGCGGACTCGGCCTTGGAGCGGCCGATGTCCGACTGGCTGTGGATGATCTGGCGCTGCAGGTTCGACTCGTCGACCTCGTCGAACTCCACGATGCCCAGCGTGCCCACGCCGGCCGCGGCCAGGTACATGAGGGCGGGCGAGCCGAGGCCGCCCGCGCCCACGGCCAGCACCTTGGCGTTCTTCAGGCGCTTCTGACCGTCCATCCCGACATCCGGGATGATCAGGTGGCGGGAGTACCGACGGACCTCGTCAACGGTGAGCTCAGCAGCCGGCTCGACCAGGGGTGGCAGCGACACGGGGACTCCGTAGATGTGACGACTTAACGGTGGTTCTCTCCGTAACACTGCCACGCCCGTCTTCATTCCAAGACACCTGTTCCGATACGTGAGACGATTTCGTCCCAGTAGCCGGGCATCGAGGCCCACGGGTCGCGGTCCCCGACGGCGCGCCGGTCGGTGAACCAGATCGTGCCGGCGCCCTGCCAGCGGGCGATCCGCATCGCCTCTTCCAGATGAGTGCGCGGGACTCCGTGGACCAGGTGGCAGAACCGCTCCGGCGGGTACTCCGCCGTCCACTCCGCCACCTGCGACCAGCGGTAGTCGGTCCAGGCCCCGGAGAAGGTGACCAGCTGGTCGGCGGCCTCCGCGTAGCCCGCGTACGGGTGGGTGCCGTGGCCGAGGACGATCCGCAGGTCCTCGCCCAGGCTCCGCAGGGCGTCGACGACCCGGCGCACCGCGTCCAGGTCCGCCTTGTCGGCCGGGGCCTCGGCGAGGTAGAAGCCGCCGACGCCGTACCAGTCGCGGAAGCGGTGGGCGTCGGAGACCAGCTCACCGAAGGACCGCGCCCCGTCCCGCATCGCGAGATGGCCCAGGACCGTGCCGCCCGCGCGGTGCAGCTTGGCGGCCGCTTCGGTGCAGTGCGGGTCGGGCCGGCCTCCCGGGCCGTCCGTGACGTTCAGCACGGCCCAGTGCAGCGGGGTGCCCGGGCGGGTCAGCTCGGCCCACTCGACGGGGGCGAGCAGCGGGTGGGCGTAGCCGGGGATGCCCAGCCCGAGACGGCCCGCACCGGTCGCGGCTGCCGTCAGGGCGCCGGGCGGAGTGGTCAGATGCGGCACGCCGCCTCCATCCAGATGTCCGCGAGGGACTCTTCCAGGCCGATCCGGGGCCGCCAGCCGAGCCGGTCGCGGGCGGTTCGCACGTCCGCCTGCTGCCAGGCTCCGCATCCGTCCGGGTAGGGATACGACTGGGGAGCCGCTGCGGCCATCTGCTCGGCAGTGGCCTCGGAGCGGGGGCTCCCGATGGAGGCGAGCCCGGCCGGGCGGCCGGGGTGCCCGTGCGCCTGTTGGGAACCGCCGTGCGGCACGTCCAGCTCGTGCAGGGCTCCTCCGTAGCCGGCGACCCGTGCCAGGACGGCGGCCGCGTCGCGCAGCCGGACGGCACGGCCGGTGCCGATGTTGACCACGCCCTGGGCGGCGGACAGGGATGCCGCGTGCACGGCCCGCGCGACGTCCCGTACGTCGACGAAGTCGCGCTGCACGCCGAGCCCGCCGAGCTTGAGCTCGCCGTCGCCGGACTGCATCGCCCGGCGCATGGCCTCGGCCAGTCGGCCCAACGGGGATCCGGCAGGGGTGCCCGGGCCGACGGGCGAGAAGATCCGCAGCACGACGGCGTCCAGACCGGAGCCGAGCACCAGCTCGGTGGCGGCCAGTTTGCTGACGCCGTACGGTCCGCCGGGTCTCGGGACGGCGTCCTCGGCAGTGGAGGACCCCGGCTGGCTGGGCCCGTACTCGGCGGCGCAGCCGAGCTGTACGAGCCGGGCCCCGCAGCCGCTGCGGCGGAGTGACTCGCAGATCGTCGCGACGGCGACGGTGTTGTGCCGGGTGAGCTCGCGGGCCCCGCCCCGGGTCGCTCCGGCGCAGTTGATGACGACGCCCGGGTGGACGGCGTCGAGGAAGCGGGTGAGCGCTCCGGGGCTACCGGTGGCGAGGTCGAAGCGGACGTCGGCGTCGTCGCCGCGGCCGAGTGCGGTGAGCTGCACGGCCGGGTCGGCGAGCAGCCGGTCGGCGACGTAGCGGCCGAGGTATCCGTTGGCTCCGATCAGCAGCACCCTCATCGCGCGACCCCTTGGTCGGTTGGCTGGCCGGTCATGTCTGTTTCTCCTTGCGGACGTGTGGATGGACGGGGCGGGGTACAGGCTGAGTGCCTCGGCGCCGGCTCCGAAGGGCTGTGGTGGTCCCGGGGGCGTCAGGTCCTCGCGTGCGCGCAGGCGCGGGACAGGGCGAGGACGGTGTGTACGAGGAGGGCGGCCGCGGCGGCGGTGGCCGCCGCCGGAGCCGGGACCAGAGCGACGGCGAGTGCGGCGGCGACGGGCCCCGGGCGGGTTCCGTGCCGAAGCTGGAGCCTGGTCAGGAAGAGCAGCAGGGCGAGCGGCACGGCCGCCGCGAGCGGTGTCCCGGCCAGGACCGCGGCCCCCGCGGCGGCCCCGGTGAAGACGCCGACGGACGCCAGCAGCAGGGGGCGCGCCCGGGCCGCGAAGTCCTCCAGGGCGCGGCTCCCGCCGAGCCGGGTCCGGGCCCCGGCGGCGAAGGCCGCAGCGAGCAGGTGCCCGGGGGCGACGGCCAGTGCGAGGCAGACCGCGAGGGCGGTGCCGTACCGGTACACGGCCCAGCCGGCGACGGCGGCGGCGAGCAGGTGCGCGAGCCAGGGGACGCGGCTTCCGGCGGCCCGCCCCGGCCACACCAGGGCGGCGACGATGGCGGCCACGGCGGCGGGCCCGGCCCATGCCTGGCCCGCACCGGCCGCGGCCGCGGCGAGGGCCCCGGGCAGCAGCGCGCAGCCGAACCGGCGGAAGGCGGACGGCCCGGCCGGGACCAGGGCCGGCGCGGCGGCGGGCGCCTCCCCGCGCGGGCTGCGGGCGTACAGCTCCTCGGCGAGGGAGAAGACGTCGCGGTGCCGGAAGCGGGCGGCGGTGCGGTCGGTGATGCCGTGCGCCTCCAGCCCGGCGGCGATCTCCAGCGGGTCCACGGCCCGCTCGCACAGCTCGCGGTGCCGGTGCAGCAGGGCCTTGACCGGATCCCCCGCGGCCCGCCGGCGGGCCTGGCCGGCGACCGGCGACGGCAAGGGTGCGGCCGGGACCGGGGCGTCGGGGCCGGGCGTCTCGGTGCGGACGGCCTCGGGGGCGACGGCTTCGGGGGCGACGGCTTCGGGGTCGACGGTGGTCATACGGCGGCCTCCGCGGTCGGTTCCGGTGCGGGCTTCGCCCAGGTCGGGCTGGTCCAGTGCCCGGGTACCCGCGCCTCCGGGGGGCGGGCGAAGGGGACGCCGCCGTCGGGCCGTTCGGAACCCCTGGCGAGCAGCCGCAGGTAGATCTCCTGGAAGGCGGTGACGTTCTGCTCGACGGTGAACAGCTCCAGGGCCCGTGCCCGGGCGGCGGCTCCCAGGCGCTCCGCCCGCTCGGCGTCCCCGAGCAGGGACAGACAGGCTTCGGCGAGCGCCTTCGGGTTGCGCGGCGGGACGACCAGCCCGGTACCTCCGATGACCTCGCGGACCGCGCCCACGTCGGTGGAGACGGTGGCGCGCCCGCAGAGCATCGCCTCGGCCAGGGCGAGGGGGAAGCCCTCGATCACGGAGGACAGCACGACGATCCGCCCGGCGCCGTAGGCCTCGGCCGTGGAAGGTGCCTCCGGTCCGCCGATCTGCTCGAAGGCGACCGGGTTCTCCCCGACGGTGACGCGGTCCGCGGCCTCATCGGGGAACAGCTGCGCGGCGAGGCTAAGGCAGTCGGCGAGGTAGCCGGGGTCCGCGGCCGTGGCGAAGATCCGCAGGCGGGTGCCCGGCTCGGCCCTTCTGATCTCGGCGAAGGCGTGCAGCAGTGCGATCAGGTCCTTGGCGGGCTCCACCCGGCCCACCCACACGAGCGTGTGGGGGTCCCCGCAGTCGGCGGACTCCCCCACGGTGGCGAATCGGTCCGCCTCCATCCCCGGGTAGACGGTCCGCAGCCGGTCACGGGTCGCGCCGCAGCGCTCCTGCCAGCGCCGGGCGTGAGCGTTGCCGGGGGTCAGGAAGTCGGCCCGGGCGTAGATCTCGCAGGCCAGCCGCAGGTGGAAGGCGGCGCGCAGGGCCCGTACCGCGGGGCGGGGCTCCTCGCCCCCGCCCGCGCCGAGGTGGGACAGGTAGTGGGCGCGCAGCTGGACTCCGTACTCGGTGACCAGCAGCGGGACTCCGAAGAAGCGTTTGGCCAGTAGACCGGGGAGCGCCGCCACCCCACCCGCGCCGGCGTGGCAGACGTCGACGGCGCCGAGGCCCTCGCCCCGGGCGTCCTCCTCGTACCAGTCGAGGGACAGCGGGCGCAGCATGCGCTCCAGTTCGTCCACGAACTCCAGCAGGTCCGCCACCTGGGCGACCTGCACGGTGCGACTCGCGCCCGGGGCCCGACAGGCGGCCTCCAGTGCCCGCACCGCGGACTCGGAGCGCAATGCCGCATACAGCCCGCCCTGTTCGCGGGCGAGGCCGGCGAGACCGTACAGACCGGTGGCGAAGGGCTCCGGCGCGCCGGAGCAGACCCCGTGGACCAGTTGCTGGAAGCAGTCGGTGAACCGGCGGCGCTCACGCCGGGAGTAGCTGCGCCCGTCGTCGGCGGGGGCCCACAGGGGGGCCGTGCGGACGTGGGTGACGTGCTCGGGCAGCGGGACCCGGGCGCGCTCCTGCTCGGCGCTGCGGCTCAGCGCGTAGAGCTCGAACTCGTGCTGCGGGAGTCCGCGCACGAGCCGGTCGCACCACGGCGCGGCCTCGCCCGTGGCATACGGATAACCACCTTCTGTGAGCAGTCCGATCCGCACGAGCGGCACCCCCGATCTCCCGTTCAGGCGGTCGCCGTCGGTCAGGCGACCCGCTGCGGGAGAACTCAAGCGGATGGACCGGAGGCGCGACGGACGGTTGTCCGTCGCGCCACCGGAAGGGGTGAAGAGTCGTAACTTTCCCGTACGGTTCGCGTTCGAGCACGCTAGAAGTACAGCCTCGGACGGCCTTGCGCCCGGCGGGGGCGAGGAGCTTCCGGCGCTACCGGATCCGGTGTCCGGCCGGCTCCGGATCCAGGGTGTACCGGGACGGGGGTCACGTGTCGGGGGGAGAGGGGGCGCCGCGCGGTCGGCCGGTGTCGGCGCCGAAGGATGTCGGCCACGCCGGGGCGGCCGCACCGCGGTGAGCGGACGCCGTGCCGGGGCGGCCGCCACCCGCCCACCGGGCTCCGGGTCAGTTCCCCGGGAACGCCCAGGGGTTGGGCTTGCACTCGATGCCGTTGATGTTGAGGGACTTGGTCTGCTGCTGCATGACCGGGGCGAGGGCGCCGGGGGTGCGGCAGTTGACGTGGCCGTTGCCGAGCCGGTGGCCGACCTCGTGGTTGATGAGCATCTGGCGGTAGGCGGCCATCTGGTCCGGACCGTAGGTCTCGGAGCCCTGGGCCCACCGGAAGGCGTTGATCATCACGCGCTCGGTCTGGGCCGAGTCGCAGGAGACGTTGCCGACGACGGTGTCGAGGTTGGACTTGGCGCACCAGACCCCGGTGGTGCCGGGGCTGGCCAGGGTGATCACGAAGTCGGACTCGCCGCCTGGCACCCGCTCGAAGGTCTTCGTACCGCCGTGGCCCCAGCTCCGGTCGTCGTTGAGGGTGCGGTGGACGGCCTCGGCGAAGAACATCGGGTCCAGGCCCAGGCCCTGCTCGACGTCGACGCGATAGCGCACCACCCTGCCCTTGCCGGGAGCCTTGGCCACCCCGGGCACGGTGTCGAAGGTGCCGGGACCGGTGAGTTTCGGATCGATGGGGAGCTGCGCGGCCAGCTGCTGCTCGTACGTCAGCTCGGGCGCGGGAGCGTCGGCCGACGGCGCGACGGGGGCGGCCACGCCGCCGTTCGGGGTGGGCCGGCCGTCCGAGCGGGACGCGGCCGTGTCGCTGCGGTCCTTGCCGGTGGCGGTGGGCGCGCCGGCCCTGGTCTCGTCGGCGTCCGGGTCGAGGAACCCCTGGCCGGCGACGACCACCGCGAGGACGGTGGTGACCGCGGCCGCTGCCATGCCGGTGTAGGCGAGGGCCTTCTTGCCGCGGCCGGAGGCGGGCCGCTCCTCGACCGGATCGGCCGGCACCCGGGGGCCGGGCACGAGGCGGTGCGGGCCGGCCGAGGTGACGGGGGCCGGCCCGGGCGCGGTCGCGGGCTCGGACGCACGGGGAGCCGGCTCTTCGAGCGTGACCTGCGGGAAGCCCACCGCGGGCGTGCCGAAGGCCGGGGTGTCGTAGTCCCTCGGGGTGGCGGGGGACCCGGCCCGTGCCGCGGGGGCGGGACGGTCGCCGGAGCGCGGGCGGGGTACGCCCCGCCAGTCCCCGTACACGGAGTCGGGTCCGACGCCGGGGGCGCCGCCCTCGTACTGCTGGGGGTGGCCGCCGGCCCGCGCACCGTCGGCGGGCCGGTCCTGGGCCACGTATCCGTGGTGGGTGACGGTCGACTCGGGCCACCCGGCGAACGGGTCGCGGCCGCCGAAGCCGTCGCCGCCCGGGACGTCGTTGCCGAACGCGTCGTAGGCGTACCCGCCCCCGTCCCCGTGCCCGTCGGGATCCGGCTGCGCCTGCGGGCGCACCGCGGCAGGCGCCGGCGCCGGAACGGACTCCGGAGCGGGCGCCCCGGATTTTCGACTGTGTCGTCCCACGGCTCTCAGCCCCTGCCGTCTTCGGTGTCCCGGTCCGCAGCCCCCGCGCCGGTGTCGCGCAGCAGCTCCGTGAAGGCGGCGGCCACCACCTCGGGGTACTCCATCATCGCCACGTGCCCGGCCTCGGGCAGGCTCAGCAGCCGCGAACCGCGGAAGGCGGCGGCGGCCTTGTGCGCCATACGGTACGAGACCAGCTGGTCCCGGCCGCCGTAGACCAGCAGGGTCGGGGCGAGCACCCGCTGTGCCTGCCGCCACAGTCCGTGCTGGCCGCCGAGGGTGTAGGCGTCGACGATGCCGCGCGAGGTGCGGGTCATCACGTCCCAGAAGTACGGGAGCGCCATCCGGCGCTCCATCTCCTCGACGGCGTTGCGGAACCCTTCGGGAGTCACCCGGGAGGGGTCTCCGTAGCAGAGGTCCGTCACCCCCCGGGTGCGCTGTTCGGCGCTGAGACCCCGGGTCATCCGGCTGAAGAGCCCGGCCACCCCCGGCAGGGCCAGGAGGGCGGTCGGCACGGCCGACCGCTGCACGCGCAGCTCGGGAAGGGCGGGTGAGACGAGCGTCAGGGTGCGGACGAGGTCGGGACGGACGGCCGCGACCCGGGTGGAGACGGCGCCGCCGAGGGAGTTCCCGAAGAGGTGGACCGGCCCGCGCCCGGCGGCGTCGAGGTGGCGGATGACGGCGCGGGCGAACGCGGTGACGGAGTAGTCGCGGTCGGCGGACGGCGGGGACCAGCCGAAGCCGGGCAGGTCCACCGCCTCCGCGTCGACGGTGTCCGCCAGCTGCTCCATGAGCGCCGACCAGTTCTGCGAGGAGCCGCCCAGGCCGTGCACGAAGAGGGCGGGCGGCAGGCCGTCACGCCGGGGCGGGCGGACCCGGACGGCCAGTTCCAGCCCGGGCAGCGCGGCGGTGCGCAGCTGCTCCCCGTCGGCCAGCCGGACCGCTCCGGCGGGGGAGGACGGTTCGGCGCTGGACCGCACGCCCGGCAGCTCGGTCGAAGACATGCGGGCAATGTTACGAGACGATCACGTTCCACTTGTTGTGTTCGCGGTCACAGTCTCATCGCGGATCCGCATAGCGGCGCCCCCGCGATCCTCCTAGGCTCGTAAGTGACACAAGGAAGCGAGGGGAGCGGCATGACTGTCGACCCTGCGGAGCCGGACACCTTCCGGGAGCGGTTTCCGGAATCCCTCGATCCTGAGGCACCCGAGGCTGATGTGGCGGAGCAGCAGGCCGATCTCCGGCCCGGCGACGACGACCCCGACTCCGGCCGCGAGGCGGGCCAGGCTGCGGACGGCGACGCCGCCGAGCAGGCGCGCGTGGTGCAGCTGGACGAGGACGACTACCGCTGACCGACCGTCGACCGACCGCTGACCAGCGCCTCCGGGCCGTCCGTACCGCGAGAAAAGTCGGCTCGAACCCTCCAGATTCGGTTACCGAAAAGTACGATGGCGGCGCGGCGCAGAGCGCCTGTGTTCTGAGAGAAAGTGGGAGGCGGCGTGACAGCCATCGAGCAGACCGAGGCAGCGCGTCCGCGGGGCACGCGACTGCCGCGCCGAGCCCGGCGCAATCAGCTGCTGGGCGCGGCCCAAGAGGTCTTCGTCGCCCAGGGCTACCACGCGGCCGCGATGGACGACATCGCCGAGCGTGCCGGGGTGAGCAAGCCGGTGCTCTACCAGCACTTCCCGGGCAAGCTCGACCTGTATCTGGCCCTGCTGGACCAGCACTGCGAGGCGCTGCTGCTGGCGGTGCGCACCGCGCTCGCCTCGACGACGGACAACAAGCTGCGCGTGGCCGCCACGATGGACGCCTACTTCGCGTACGTGGAGGACGAGGGCGGCGCCTTCCGACTGGTGTTCGAGTCCGACCTGACGAACGAGCCCGCGGTGCGCGAGCGCGTCGACCGCGTCTCGCTCCAGTGTGCGGAGGCCATCTCCGACGTCATCGCCGAGGACACGGGCCTGTCCAAGGACGAGTCGATGCTGCTGGCCGTGGGCCTGGGCGGGGTCTCGCAGGTGGTGGCCCGCTACTGGCTCTCCAGCGAGAGCCCGGTCGCCCGTGAGACGGCGGTCGGGCTGCTGACCTCGCTCGCCTGGCGCGGTATCGCCGGCTTCCCGCTGCACGGCGCGGAGTCCTGACGCCGTCCGGGCGGTGACGCGGCGGGGTCCTCGACGGATCCCCGCCGGTGTTCGCTGCCAGCGTGTCCGCTCCGCGCGGTCCGCATCCCCTCTCCGGGCTAATGTGGACCGCGTACGGCGCGGCTGATCGCGCGAACCGGATCGTCGGAGGGACAAAGCCGTGGAGGTCAAGATCGGCGTGCAGCACGCACCCCGGGAGATCGTGCTGGAGAGCGACCTGAGCGCCGAGGAGCTGGAGGGCATCGTCGCCGCCGCGCTGTCCGGCCAGGCGCCGCTGCTGAGCCTCACCGACAGCAAGGGCCGCAAGGTCCTGGTGCCGTCCGACCGCCTGTCGTACGTCGACCTGGGTGAGCCGACCACGCGCAAGGTCGGTTTCGGGGCGCTCTGAGAACTGTCCGAAACGGCCCGGTGGTTGATTCCGCCGGGCCGTTTCCGTTTCTTCCGCTTCGGGTAGGACCGCAGTGACCCGGTTTGCCCTGACGTATGGGAGAGACCTGATGCTGCTGTTGGAAGTGCTCGGCTCCGCGCTGCTGGGGCTCGCCCTGTCCGCCGCAGCCGTCCGAGGGTTCGCGCCCCGGCTTCCTTCTCGGTGGGTGGTGCTGGTCAGCGGAGTGCTGGGAGCGCTGTTCGGGGCCTATCTCACCCACTTCGCGCTGGGCCCGGGACACAACACGCTGCTGGCGACGTTCATCGGCTCGGTGCTGGTGTCGGCCGTGGTGCTGTCGCTGCTGCTCCGTCCGGCCCGCGGGCCCCGCAGGCGTCCCCACAGGACTCCGTTTTCGCTCCCGTCGCGGGGATGACCCCTGAAGCGGGCCCATGAGGCCCGTCTCGGAGGCCTCCGCACGGCATACGTCGGCCCCGGCGCGCACATGGCGCGCCGGGGCCGACGGCGTTCGGGGACCGCCCGGTCAGGCGGCGAGGCCGAGGGCCGCCATCCGCTTGGTGTGGGCCTTGGTGATCCGGGTGAACATCTCACCGACCGCCGCGAGGTCGAAGCCCGCCGCCATCCCGTCGACGCCGCCCACCAGCATGGTGGAGAGCGCGTCGCGCTCGGCGACCACGCGCTGTGCCTGCGAGAGGGCCTCGCCCATCAGGCGGCGGGCCCACAGGGCGAGCCGGCCGCCGCAGCGGGGGTCGGCCTCGATCGCGGCGCGCACCTTCTCGACGGCGAAGTTGCCGTGGCCGGTGTCGTCGAGCACACCGAGCACGAGGGCGCGGGTGTCGGTGTCCAGGTGGGAGGCGACCTCGCGGTAGAAGTCACTGGCGATGGAGTCGCCGACGTACGCCTTGACCAGGCCCTCCAGCCAGTCGGACGGGGCCGTCTGGCGGTGGAAGGCGTCAACGCCCCGGGCGAAGGGCTCCATGGCGGCCGTGGGCTCGGCGTCGATCGTCGTGAGGCGGTCGCGGAGCCGCTCGAAGTGGTGGAACTCGGCGGAGGCCATCGCGGCGAGCTCGGCCTTGTCGTCCAGGGTGGGCGCGAGCTTCGCGTCCTCCGCGAGGCGCTCGAAGGCCGCGAGCTCCCCGTAGGCGAGCGCACCGAGCAGGTCCACGACGGCGGCCCGGTACTGCGGCGAGGCAGATGCGGTCGCCCAGTCCTGCGAGGCGATCCCGGTGGCCTCGGCGGGGCTGCTGTCGTCGGCGGGCGAGGCGTTTTCTACGGTCGGCATGCTCCGCACAATAGCCCGCCGAATGCCACCTCAAAGCACCACGTCTACTCACCGACTGTCCACCTAAACGCACCTACCCGGTGAATTCACCCGACACACCTGCGCGATTCCGGGGTACAGTGGTAATGCGCCTGCCGAATACTCGGCGGGCCATCCGAATGAGGATGCCCGGTCGGTGGCCCGATCGGCTCCAACCGACCGCCCTCGGTGTGGTGCGTACGTCCATGCGTACCGCCTCCCACGAGGGGCCCCCTCAGCGGCAGAGCGCTTGAGCGAAGGCCAGTGGTCCCGCGCAGCTTCGTACGTGGCAGTACTGCAAGCACAGCACGGTAGGACCCCCATCGCCGCCTCGCGCCGCGTCTCACAGAAGAGGCAGCACCCTGACTACGTTCCGAGACCTCGGGATCTTTCCCGAGACCGCCGAAGCCCTTGAAGCCGTCGGCATTGTGTCCCCCTTCCCCATCCAGGAGATGACCCTCCCCGTCGCCCTTTCCGGCACGGACGTCATCGGCCAGGCCAAGACCGGAACCGGCAAGACGCTCGGTTTCGGCCTTCCCCTGCTGGAGCGGGTCGTCGTCCCCGCCGACGTCGAGGCCGGGCGGGCCACGCCCGACCAGCTGACCGACGCCCCGCAGGCCCTCGTGGTGGTTCCGACCCGCGAGCTGTGCACCCAGGTCACCAACGACCTGCTGACCGCCGGCAAGGTCCGCAACGTCCGCGTCCTGGCCATATACGGCGGCCGGGCCTACGAGCCCCAGGTCGAGGCGCTCAACAAGGGCGTCGACGTGATCGTCGGCACCCCGGGCCGTCTGCTGGACCTGGCCGGGCAGCGAAAGCTCGACCTGTCGCGCGTGCGCGCCCTGGTCCTGGACGAGGCCGACGAGATGCTCGACCTGGGCTTCCTGCCCGACGTCGAGAAGATCATGGCCTACCTGCCCGCGAAGCGTCAGACGATGCTGTTCTCGGCGACCATGCCGGGCGCGGTCATCGGCCTCGCCCGCCGGTACATGACGCAGCCGACGCACATCCGCGCCGTCTCCGAGGACGGCGAGGGCGCGACCGTCGCCAACATCACGCAGCACGTCTTCCGTGCACACAACATGGACAAGCCGGAGCTGGTCTCCCGCATCCTGCAGGCCGAGGGCCGCGGCCTGGCCATGATCTTCTGCCGCACCAAGCGCACGGCGGCCGACATCGCCGAGCAGCTGGAGCGGCGCGGCTTCGCATCCGGCGCCGTCCACGGCGACCTGGGCCAGGGCGCGCGCGAGCAGGCCCTGCGGGCGTTCCGCAACGGCAAGGTCGACGTGCTGGTGTGCACCGACGTCGCCGCGCGCGGCATCGACGTCGAGGGTGTGACGCACGTCATCAACTACCAGACGCCGGAGGACGAGAAGACCTTCCTGCACCGTGTCGGCCGTACCGGCCGCGCGGGCAACAAGGGCACCGCCGTCACCCTCGTCGACTGGGACGACATTCCGCGCTGGCAGCTGATCAACAAGGCGCTGGGGCTGGACTTCCACGATCCGGTCGAGACCTACTCCACGTCGCCGCACCTGTTCGAGCAGCTGAACATCCCGGCCGGCACCAAGGGCGTCCTGCCGCGCGCCGAGCGCACGCGGGCCGGCCTGAAGGCCGAGGAGCTCGAGGACCTGGGCGAGACCGGCGGCCGCGGTGGCCGCGGCGGCCGGGCCGCCAAGGCCGCCGCGGTGGTCGAGGAGCGTCCGGCCCGTACCCGCACGCCGCGCCAGCGTCGCCGTACGCGGGGCGGGGCCGAGGTCGGCGCCGAGGCCGCAGCCGTGTCCCCGGTGGTCGAGGAGGCGCAGGCACCGGCCGGTGACGAGCCGCGCAGGCCGCGCCGCCGCCGGACCCGGGTGGGTGCGGTACCGGTGCAGTCCGCCCCGGCGGCGGTGGCCGAGGCCCCGGTGGCCGAGGCCCCCGCGGCGGCGGTGACCCCGGTCGCCGAGGAGGCCCCGGCCAGGCCGAGGCGCACGCGCACCCGCAAGGCCGTCGAAACGGCCCCGGAGCCGGACTTCCAGATGGCCCCCCTCGTCGAGCCGGCGCCCGTCCGGGCGCGCCGCCCGCGCAGGGTCGTCGAGACGACGCCGGAGCCGGACTTCCAGATGGCTCCGCCCGTCGAGCCGGTTCGGGCGCGCCGCCCGCGCAGGGCCGCGGCCGCTCCGGTGACCCCGGCCGCCGAGGCCCCGGCGGTCGCCGTGGCCGAGGAGGCTCCGGCCAAGCCGAAGCGCACCCGCACCCGCAAGACCGCCGAAGCCGCCCCGGCCGCCACCGCCGTGGCCGAGGAGGCCCCGGCCAAGCCGAAGCGCACCCGCACCCGCAAGACCGCGGCCGCGCCCGAGGCATAGGACCCGGCACCTGCGCGGACGGCCCCGGCCCCCTTCCGAGGAGGCCGGGGCCGTCCGCGTACCCGGGCCGCGCCGGTATCTACGGACCGGTAACCTCGGGCCATGAGCAAGCCCCCGCGCCTCACGCTGCCGTCCGCCGCCCGTGCGTACCGCCTGTCCACCGACCGCGGACCCTTCGCCGTGCACGAGGCCGGCGAGCCGGTCCGCGGCACCGCCCTGCTGGTCCCCGGCTTCACGGGCAGCAAGGAGGACTTCATCGCCCTGCTGGAACCGCTGGCCGCCGCCGGCTACCGGGTGATCGCCGTGGACGGACGCGGCCAGTACGAGACGCCCGGCCCGCGTGAGGAGGCGGCGTACGGCCTGGAGGAGCTGGCGGGCGACGTCCTCGCGCAGGCCGGCGCCCTGGGCGCGGGCCGCGTGCACCTCGTCGGCCACTCACTCGGCGGGCTGATCGCGAGGGCCGCCGTGCTGCGCGACCCGTCGCCCTTCGCCTCGCTCACCCTGCTGAGCAGCGGTCCGGCGGCGATCGCCGAGGAGCAGCAGGCGCGGACGAAGTTGCTGGTCGCGGCACTGGAGGCGATGGGCGACGACATGCCGGGGATCTGGGCGGCGATGCGGGCGGCCGACCCCCAGGACGCCGCCGGGGACTCGCCCGAGCTGACGCGCTTCCTGCGCGCGCGGTGGCTGGCCACCGTCCCCGAGCAGCTGATCGTCACGGGCCGGGCGCTGATCTGCGAGCCCGACCGGGTAGACGAGCTGAGCCGGGTGGCGCTGCCGAAGCTGGTGCTGTCCGGGGCCGTGGACTACGCCTGGCCGGTCCCGCTGATGGACGCCATGGCCGAGCGGCTCGGTGCACTGCGGGTGGTCGTCCCGGGAACCGAGCACTCCCCGAACGCCGAGGATCCGGCGGCGACGGCCGCCGCGCTGGTCTCGTTCTGGGAATCCACCCCCCGCGTATAGTTAGCCAGTGAAAAAATTTCCTTAGCGTAGGGAATGATTGCGGCTTACACTTCGTTGACCCAGTGCAAGGAGAACACTGACGAAGGGAGAAGCCCCGTGCGCTTCGAGATTCTGCGCCTGGACGACGTCGACGGGACCGCCGTGGACAGCACCGTCGTGGACGCGGCCTCCGTCAACCGGATCGTGCAGCAGGCCGCGTCGATCGGCCAGCGCATCCTGATCCGACCGGCCGAGAGCGCGTCCGTCTGACGCTCCGCGCGAAACGTCCACGCCTCCGCACCGGAACCGGTGCGGAGGCGTTCGCGTGCGTAGGGCAACGTGCGGTCAGGCTCCCTGGACGACCTGGAGCACGCCGTTGATGATCTGCTGGACGGCGATCGCCGACAGCATCATGCCGGCGAGCCGGGTCACCAGGACGACGCCGCCGTCCTTGATGACGCGAATGATCACCAGCGAGTAGCGCATGGTGACCCACAGCACGACGTGCATGGCGATGATCGCGGCCCAGACCGAGATCTGGCCGGCCGGCCCGTCCGCCTTCTGGACGGCCAGGATGACGGAGACGATCGCACCGGGCCCGGCGAGCAGCGGCATGCCGAGCGGAACCAGGGCGACGTTCACGTCCTTGGTCTGCTTGGGCTCATCGGTCTTGCCGGTGAGCAGGTCGAGCGCGATGAGCAGGAGCAGCAGACCACCGGCGATCATCAGTGCCGGGACGGAGACGTGCAGGTAGTCGAGGATCTGCTGACCGCAGATGCCGAAGACGGCGATGACGCCGAAGGCCACGCAGACGGCCTGCCAGGCCATGCGGCGCTGCACCTTGACGGGACGGCCAGAGGTCAACGCCAGGAAGATCGGCGTGATCCCCGGCGGGTCCATAATCACAAAAAGGGTGAGAAAAAGGGATCCGAAGACGGCGAAGTCGAACACAGTGATGCCTTGCAGGAGAGAGGGGTGTCACGAAGAAGAAGTCAGGGACGGGTCGAGCGGGCCGGGCAGCGGCCGGTCAGCGCTCGCGTCCGCCGGCGCCCGGCACGGGGAAGGCCCCGGTCGCGCGGCGCGTGATCTCGCCGTAGACCTCGGGGTCGGTCGTGTACTCGCCCAGGCGGCAGGTCTTGCGGCTGCCGTGGTAGTCGCTGGAGCCGGTGGTCAGCAGCCCGAGGTCCGCCGCCAGAGCACGCAGGCGCGCCCGGGTGTCGGTGTCGTGGTCCATGTGGTCCACCTCGATGCCGTCCAGTCCCGCTGCCGCCAGCTCGGCTATCGCGGACTCCGGCACGCACCGGCCGCGCTTGACGGCAGCGGGGTGCGCGAAGACGGTGACACCGCCGGCCGCCTTGACCAGGCGTACGGCGTCGAAGGGGTCGAGCTCGTGCTTCTCGGCGTACGCCCGGCCGCCGTCGGCGAGCCAGTCCGGCGTGAAGGCGTCCGAGACGGTGGCCACGACGCCCAGCTCGACGAGGGCGGTGGCGATGTGCGGCCGACCGACCGAACCGTCACCGGCGATCCGCGCCACCTGGTCCCAGGTGACATCCACGCCGAGGGCTTGGAGTTTGCCGACCATGGTGCGGGCCCGCGGGACCCGGTCGTCGCGGACGAGTTCGCGCTCGCGGGCGAGCTCGGGCTCCTCGGGGTCGAAGAGGTAGGCGAGCATGTGCAGGCCGATCCCGTCGAGCCGGCAGGAGAGCTCGGCGCCGGTCACCAGCGTCAGCCCGGCCGGAAGGGCGGCGAGGGCCTCGCGGTACCCGCCCACGGTGTCGTGGTCGGTCAGCGCAACCACGTCGAGCCCGGCAGCGGCGGCGTTGCGCACCAGCTCGGCGGGGGTGTCCGTGCCGTCGGAGGCCGTGGAGTGGGCGTGCAGGTCGATGCGCACAGCCGAGCTCCATGGGTCGTACGGGCGGGGGACACCCCAGGATAACCGGGTAGAAGAGCCGGTTTCGCCGGAAGGGTCCGCGCCGGGACGCCCGGAGCGGTCTACACGGGACCCAGGATGCGCGGGCTCAGAGCTCCGCACGGGAGGAGTTCGACCTCGGCGCCGCCTTCGCGTAGGTCCGTCAGGACCAGCTCGTCGTACAGCAGGAGACCGGACTGCTGCGGCCAGACGATCGCCCACAGCCACAGGCCGCGCGCCTCGCCGGCGAAGACGGCCCGGTCGTCCGGGCCCCCGCCCACGTGCCACAGCGGTGTCGGCCGGCCCGCCGCGACCACCTTGGTGTGGGGCGGGCCGGCCATGTTGATGGACCGGCCCGGGTCGAGGCCGTCGATCCCGGCATAGCGCGCACCGAGGCCGACGCCGAGCTCCTCCGCGATCAGCAGCAGCTCCCCCATGCCCCCCACTGGTCCGGGGCCCGAGCAGGCGACCACCGTCGCCCGGCCCCCACTGCGGTCATCGCCTGCGGAGGCCACCCCGGTGAACAGCCATCCGAGCGGCAGCGGCCACGGCATCCACACCGGCACGCGCGCCCGGTGCACGACCACGCCCAGGCCCTCCACGCTCGGCGGGAGGACGGGTTGCAGGGGGTGGACGGCGCCGTGCACCGCGCACTGCCAGGAGTCGGAGAAGAGTCCGGGCGCCCTGACCCGGCCACCGCACTTCGGGCAAGTTGGTTCACCCCTCATAGGTAGCCACGCTCCTCCCCGCCCGGCCGCCCGTCAAGGCATGGTCACCCGTCCGGGCTGTCAGTCCAGCGCGACAGCGGCGCGCAGGGGGTCGCGCAGGTCCGTTCCGCGCGCGAGCCAGCGCTCCTGAAGGGCGGCCGCGCCGTGGACCCGCTTCCAGGCGGCTTCGTTCGCCGTCATGGGCAGCAGCGGCAGGAACCGCACCGGTTCCAGGGGCTGGTCGAGCTCCAGGTCCTCCACCAGACCGCCCGGTTCCGCCACGAGGACGGAGCTGAACGGTGCTCCCTCCCACAGCGGCTCGCCGACGTCGAGCGAGGCCCCCGGGGCCACGACCAGTCCCTCGACCTGCGGCGAGGCGGCCAGCACCGCGAGCGGCCGGAGCAGTTTGTCGGTGTCCGCAAGGCCTCCCCGCACGGTCAGCACCAGTTCGGCGCGCGGGCCCCGTACGGGGTCGGCCACCACGGCGGTCGGATCGGTCATCGGATGCGCGGACATCCCGAGGGTTGCGTACCGCACGAGGTCGCCCTCGGCGAAGCGGAGTACCTCGATGCGGTCGGTGCCCAGGAAGGTGACGGCGGCGCGGGCGTCGGGTTCACCGAACGCGGTGCGCAGCCGGGCCTCGACGAGGGCCAGAATTTCTGCCATGAAACGAGCATAGAACTCGTATCAGCCGGGTAAAGGGCGGGTCTTGACCATCCGTCGGCTGATAGTGTTGACAGCTGTTCGGGGCCGCACGCAGAAGCGTTGTTTCAAGGCCCCGGAGACAGGACGTCCCCTACGGGGGACCGGCCGGAGGAGGTGGGGCTGCGGTGGACCGAAGTCGATCGTGCAGTACCAATCGCTCTTCCGCTCCTCCGGCGGGCGCTTCCCGCCCTCTGTGATCTTCTGATCAGTAGAAGAGCGACGGCAGAACGCTTGTCCTCCCGTCCTGTTCCCTCCCGTCCGTACGGTGCTGCCCGCGCGCGGTGGTGGAGGGTCTCCCACCCGCACGGTCCGCAGCCGTGCGTGCGAAGGAGCCTGCCATGTCGATGCTGCCCTACCTGCGTGCGGCCGTGCGCCCGTCCCTGCGCAGGTCCACCCCCGTACAGCCCGGCTACGACGCCAC
The DNA here is from genome assembly GCF_000612545.2 of Streptomyces sp. PCS3-D2. GTDB lineage: Bacteria > Actinomycetota > Actinomycetes > Streptomycetales > Streptomycetaceae > Streptomyces. Next base: position 2,691,213 of record NZ_CP097800.1, read on the forward strand.
CCGCGACCCGTCGGCGAGCAGCGCGGTGGTCGACTGCGCCGTGTACCGCGACGGCCGCCGGGTCCTGGGGCCGGCGTGCCTGACGCCCCGTGAGGCGATCCGCCGGGTCCGCGAGGACGGCGGCTTCGCCTGGATCGGGCTGCACGAGCCGACGGAGGACGAGTTCGCGGGAATCGCCGCCACCTTCGGCCTGCACCCCCTGGCCGTGGAGGACGCGGTGCACGCGCACCAGCGGCCGAAGCTGGAGCGGTACGACGACACCCTCTTCACCGTCTTCAAGACCATCCACTACGTGGAGCACGCTGAACTGACCGCCACCAGCGAGGTGGTGGAGACGGGCGAGGTGATGTGTTTCACCGGCCCCGACTTCGTCATCACCGTCCGGCACGGCGGCCAGGGTTCACTCAAGGGGCTGCGCCACCGCCTCCAGGACGACCCCGAGCTGCTGGCGAAGGGGCCCTCGGCGGTCCTGCACTCCATCGCCGACCACGTCGTCGACGGCTACATCGCGGTCGCGGCGGCGATGCAGGACGACATCGACGAAGTCGAGAGCGACGTCTTCGCGGCTCCCGCCAAGGGCCGTGCGCGCGGCGGCGACGCCGGACGCATCTACCAGCTCAAGCGCGAGGTCCTGGAGTTCAAGCGGGCGGTCTCGCCGCTCCAGCGTCCGATGGAGCTGCTCAGCGAGCGGCCGATGCGGCTGGTGGACCCGGACATCCAGAAGTACTTCCGCGACGTGGCCGACCACCTCGCGCGGGTGCACGAGCAGGTCGTGGGCTTCGACGAGCTGCTGAACTCGATCCTCCAGGCCAACCTCGCGCAGGCGACGGTCGCCCAGAACGAGGACATGCGCAAGATCACCTCCTGGGCGGCGATCATCGCCGTGCCGACGATGATCTGCGGCGTGTACGGGATGAACTTCGAGCACATGCCCGAGCTCCGCTGGGAGTACGGCTACCCCATGGTGATGGCCACGATCTTCGGCGCCTGCTTCACCATCCACCGGGCGCTGCGCCGCCACGGCTGGCTGTAGGGGGTCCCCGCAGGTCCGGCCCGAGCCGGCCCGACGCGCGGGACGCCCCGCACGGCCCGCGGGGCGACCCCCTACCCTGTCGGCATGACTCTCAGCGCGCTCGACCTGGCCCTCGTCGAGGAGGCCACCAAGAAGTCCGGCCTGATCTGGGTCCGCGGCGCCGGGGCCGACCGCGCCCTGTGGCACGCCTGGGTGGACGGCGCGGCCCACGTGCTGGGCGACGGGCCGGGCGAGCAGCCGTTCCCGGGGCTGGCGGACGGCGCGAGCGCCGAGGTGACCGTGCGGAGCAAGGACAAGGGCGGCCGGCTGGTGGCCTGGACGGCGACCGTACGGGAGCTCCCGCCCCGCGGCGAGGAGTGGCAGGCCGCCGTCGCCGAGCTCAAGGGCAAGCGGCTGAACGCGCCCGACTCCGAGGCCATGACCGAGCGGTGGGCCCGGGAGTGCCGGCTGCTGCGCCTGGAGCCGGAGTCGGTGCGCGGGTCCCTGCCGGACGGATCGCTTGCCGCGGTCCCGCTGGGCTCTCCGGCGGTCACCCGCCGCCCGGTCCCGGCGGCCCTGCCGAAGCTCCTGCTCAAGCGCGGGAAGGCGGCCCGGGGCTGACCGGCCGGGGTCCCTAGGGTGTCGCGGGGTTCGCGCCCTGGCCCGAGCCCTTGGCGGGAGCCGGGGCCCCATCGCCGCCCTCCCCCTTGGTCGTCGGCAGCTGGCTGCCGTAGTCGACCGTCTGCTCCTGCGCCGGCGGGTCCAGCTGGAACGGCTTGCCCCACTCGGCGAGTTCCACCCGGCCGGCGCCGCCGGCCCGCTCCATCAGCAGTGGGTACGGGGGCCCCTCCAAGGACACCGAGAGCTTGCCGCCCTTGCCCTCGTCCGCCGTGACCTGGACCGCGCGGGTGGGCCCGACCTTGATGTAGGAACCCTTGGCCAGCTCGCCCTCCAGACCCAGCAGCCCGTCCAGCAGGACGTCCATGTCGGTGAAGCCGCGGAACTGCTTGTAGGAGGGGTCGCCTTCGGGCACCTTGACGTACTTGTCGCCGAGCTTGCCCGCCGAGTCGGTCTGGCCCCAGAACGCCGCGCTGGCCTTCAGGTAGAGCTGCTCCCCCACGCGCAGCAGCTGGAAGGTGTCGTCCTTGGACTTCACCTCGCCCGAGCCGCCATCGGCCTTCAGCCGCATGTCGAGGCTGAAGGCCTTGCCGCCGCTGACCAGCGTGCCGGACAGGTGTACCGATTCGGCTTCGCCGGCGGCCGCCTTCGCCTTCGCCTCGATCTTGTCGGCGGAGAGCTTGCCAACTCCGTTCGTGCCCTCGTCCGGGTCCTCCCCGCAACCCGTACCGGTCACGGCGAGACCCGCGCACAGCACACCGATGAAGGCGGCCCGGCGCAGCCGCGCGGCGGGGAAGTAGGCGGTCACGGGCAGATGCCTCTCGTCGTTCGTCTGCGGGCAGCAGGCAGCGTACCCGTCCGTGTGCCGCGGCCCGCGACCGCTCCCCGGGGTCCGCGGGGCCCCGGGCGGACCTCCCCACCAGGACGCTTGCCCGCGGCACGGGCTAGCCTGAGGGGCGGCACGACGGTGGATCGACGCTCTAGGAGGCGCTCGGATGGTTGCAGGCGCCCCGCGGATCTTCGTCTCGCATCTGTCGGGTGTGCCCGTCTTCGACCCCAACGGCGACCAGGTCGGCCGGGTCCGCGACCTCGTCGCGATGCTGCGGGTCGGCGGCCGCCCGCCGCGCCTGCTGGGCCTGGTCGTCGAGGTGGTCAGCCGGCGCCGGATCTTCCTGCCGATGACCCGCGTCACGGGGGTCGAGTCCGGGCAGGTCATCACCACCGGCGTCGTCAACATGCGCCGCTTCGAGCAGCGCCCGACCGAGCGGCTGGTCCTGGGCGAACTGCTGGACCGACGGGTGACCCTGGTCGCCAGCGGCGAGGAGGTCACCGTCCTGGACGTGGCCATCCAGCAGCTGCCGGCCCGCCGGGACTGGGAGATCGACCGGATCTTCGTACGCAAGGGCAAGTCCGGTGCGCTGCGCCGGCGCGGCGAGGCCCTGACGGTGGAGTGGTCCGCGGTGACGGGCTTCTCGCTGGAGGAGCACGGCCAGGGCGCCGAGAACCTGGTGGCCACCTTCGAGCAGATGCGGCCGGCCGACGTGGCGAACGTCCTGCACCACCTGACGCCGAAACGGCGGGCCGAGGTGGCCAACGCCCTCGACGACGACCGGCTGGCGGACGTGCTGGAGGAGCTGCCCGAGGACGAGCAGGTGGAGATCCTCGGCAAGCTCAAGGAGGAGCGCGCCGCCGACGTCCTGGAGGCCATGGACCCGGACGATGCCGCCGACCTGCTCTCGGAGCTGCCCGAGGACGACAAGGAGCGGCTGCTGACGCTGATGCGGCCGGACGACGCGGCCGACGTGCGCCGCCTGCTGTCCTACGAGGAGAACACCGCGGGCGGTCTGATGACCACCGAGCCGATCGTGCTGCGCCCGGACGCGACGGTCGCGGACGCGCTGGCCCGGGTACGGCAAGCCGACCTGTCACCGGCGCTGGCGGCTCAGGTGTACGTGTGCCGCCCGCCGGACGAGACACCGACGGGCAAGTACCTGGGCATGGTGCACTTCCAGCGGCTGCTGCGGGACCCTCCCTTCACGCTGGTCAGCTCGATCGTGGACACGGACCTGCCGCCGCTGCGGCCGGACGCCTCCCTGCCGTCGGTGACCACGCACCTGGCCGCCTACAACATGGTCGCGGTGCCCGTCGTCGACGAGAGCGGATCGCTGCTGGGCGCGGTGACGGTGGACGACGTACTGGACCACCTCCTGCCGGACGACTGGCGCGAGACGGAATTCCACTCCGAGGAGGCGCTGCGTGGCCACTGAGCGGGGGCGCGGCGAGCAGGGACGCGAGCGGCGCCGGGAGCAGATCCGGGAGCGGCGCGAACAGGCGCGGCCGCATGCGGCACGTGAGCACGGTCCGTTGGCGGACACGGCGGACCGTTCCGCCGCGTCCGCGGCGAAGTCCGCGCCCGCCGGGGCGAGCGCGCTGACGCGTCCTCGGGTCCGCCTGGACCTGCCGCGCGCGCCGCGCCGGTCGCTGCTGCCCGAATACGACCCGGAGGCCTTCGGGCGGCTCTCCGAGCGGGTGGCGCGCTTCCTGGGCACGGGCCGGTTCATCGTCTGGATGACCCTGGTCATCATCGTCTGGGTGCTGTGGAACGTCTTCGCGCCGGACGAGCTGCGCTTCGACAAGTACCCCTTCATCTTCCTGACGCTGATGCTGTCGCTGCAGGCCTCCTACGCCGCTCCGCTGATCCTGCTCGCGCAGAACCGGCAGGACGACCGCGACCGGGTCACCCACGAGCAGGACCGCAAGCAGAACGAGCGGTCCATCGCCGACACGGAGTACCTGACCCGGGAGATCGCGGCCCTGCGCATGGGCCTCGGCGAGGTCGCCACCCGTGACTGGATCAGGTCGGAGTTCCAGGACCTGATCAAGGAGATGGACGAGCGGCGCCTATTCCCGGCGGAACGTGATGAAGGCGACCGCTGAACGGCTTTCCTGAGGCGTGCTACCGAGCCGTACCATCAGGGCATGGCTACCGACACAAGCTCCGCCGCCGTGCCTGAGCAGGACGCGATCCTGGACGCTCTGGCGACGGTGAACGACCCCGAGATCCACCGGCCGATCACCGAGCTCGGCATGGTCAAATCGGTGGAGATCGGTGACGGCGGCGCCGTCGCCGTCACGGTCTACCTGACCGTGTCGGGCTGTCCCATGCGCGAGACGATCACCAGGAACGTGACCGAGGCGGTCGAGAAGGTCGCCGGTGTCACCTCCGTGTCGGTGTCGCTGGACGTGATGAGCGACGAGCAGCGCAAGGAGTTGGCGGCCACGCTGCGCGGCGGTACCGCCGAGCGCGAGGTGCCCTTCGCCAAGCCGGGCTCGCTGACCCGCGTGTACGCGGTCGCCTCCGGCAAGGGCGGTGTCGGCAAGTCCTCGGTCACGGTCAACCTGGCCGCGGCGATGGCTGCGGACGGCCTGAAGGTCGGCGTGGTCGACGCGGACATCTACGGCCACAGCGTGCCGCGCATGCTGGGCGTGGACGGCCGCCCCACCCAGGTCGAGAACATGATCATGCCTCCGTCGGCGAACGGTGTGAAGGTCATCTCCATCGGCATGTTCACGCCGGGCAACGCGCCGGTCGTGTGGCGCGGGCCGATGCTGCACCGGGCCCTCCAGCAGTTCCTGGCCGACGTCTTCTGGGGCGACCTGGACGTGCTGCTGCTGGACCTGCCGCCGGGTACGGGCGACATCGCCATCTCCGTGGCACAGCTCGTGCCGAACGCGGAGATCCTGGTCGTCACCACCCCGCAGCAGGCCGCGGCCGAGGTGGCCGAGCGGGCCGGCTCGATCGCCGTGCAGACCCACCAGAAGATCGTCGGCGTGGTGGAGAACATGTCGGGCCTGCCGTGCCCGCACTGCGACGAGATGGTGGACGTCTTCGGCTCGGGCGGTGGGCAGAAGGTCGCCGACGGGCTGACGAAGACGGTCGGCGCGACGGTGCCGGTGCTGGGCCAGATCCCGATCGACGTCCGGCTGCGCGAGGGCGGCGACGAGGGCAAGCCCGTCGTCCTGTCCGACCCGGACTCGCCGGCCGGCGCGGCCCTGCGGTCGATCGCGGGCAAGCTGGGCGGCCGGGCCCGGGGCCTGTCGGGCATGTCCCTGGGCATCACCCCGCGCAACAAGTTCTAGGCCCTCCGGGGTACGCGAGAGGGGGGCACCGCCGGTCGGGACGCTGTTGGTTAACCAACAGCGTCCCGGTCGGCGGTGCCCCCTCTCGCGTACCGGTGCCGGTGTCGGGCCGCTTGCCGGCTACTCGTACGTGCCGAGGTCCGAGATGGCCGCGAAGCCGAGGCCGTAGGCGCTCATGCCGCGGCCGTAGGCGCCCAGGTGGACACCGCTGCCGGTGGAGCCGGCCAGCACCCAGCCGAACTCGGACTCGCGGTAGTGGAAGGTCGTCGGCTCCCCGTCCACGGGCAGCGACAGCGTGGACCAGTCCTCGCCGTCGAGGTCGTCGGCGAGCTCCCAGGCGGCCTCGGTCTGCTGGTCGAGCCAGTCGTTGCGCAGGGCGTGGTCCATCTGCCCGGGCCAGCTGTAGGCCAGCAGCCCCGAGCCGGCCAGCCAGGCGGCCGAGGAGACCGAGGTGGCCTCCAGGACGCCGGTGCCGTCGCCACTTCGGCGCAGCGGGCTGCTCGCCACGGTGATGACCACCGCGAAGCGCTCCTTCTCGCCGGTCGCGATCTCGCCCCGGGCGGAGGGCTCGTCGCCGTGGCCGGTGGAGCCGTGCTCCACCGTTCCGTCGGCCGCGGTGCCGACCTGCATCAGCCAGCGGCGGCCGGTGAAGGCTCCGTCCAGCCCGTACCAGGGGAAGTCGGCTGCCAGGAAGCCCTCGGCCGTCCGGCGGGCCGCCGGTACGGGTGCGGCGGCCTGCGGCTGCTGCTCCCCGGCCGGGGCGCCGGTATGCGGACTCCCGTGCGGGCTGGTATGGGGTTCCTGCACGGCGTCCGCGGCGGCGGGTGCCTCGGCGGTGTGCGCCCCTGCCATGCTGCTGCTCGTCGTCTCCATCTGGGCGGCCTCTCGTTCCATGGGGTCCGGAACGGCCCTCCCCCTCGCTGCGCTGGGGGGACCCCCTCCCTCGGGCGTCCCGCGATCCGGACAGATGGAGGATAGCCATCGGACCCCGGATCGCCGGGCAGGCTGCGTCAGGTGGCGTCGGCGTCGAAGCGCACGCGCTGTTCGGCGGCCGGGGCCGCGGGCTTCTTCAGCAGGTCCGGACCGGCGGCGGACGGGGTGGCCGCGGCGGCCTCAGCGTCCTGGGCGGGCGGGGAGGCCGGGGCGGGGTCGGGCTCCGGGTTCTTGACGGCGTCCGAGACCTCGTTCAGCTCCTTGCGGAGATCGAAGCTGCTGCGGATCTCCTTGAGGTCCTCGTTCTCCGAGAGCTGCTTGCGGATGAAGGTCTTCGGATTCAGGTCCTCGAACTCGAAGTCCTTGAAGTCCGGTCCGAGTTCGGAACGGATGTCGTTCTTGGCGCTGTCGGAGAACGCACGGACCTTGCGGATGAAGCTCGTGACGTCCTGGATCACCTTGGGCAGCTTCTCCGGGCCGAAGACGAGAACGGCCAGAACCACGATCGTGACGAGTTCGAGTGCGCCTATGTCGTTGAACACCTTGCCGCTCCTCGGCTCTCTGTCACTTCGGGCCCGAACACACGGTACCCGGCCTTGCCCGCGGGCCCGTACACGCGGTCCGGACCCGTGAGGGTTTCACCACCCGGCCACCCCATGATCATGAGCCGTTCGCCGACCCGAGGACGACGCCCAGCGTGCGTTCCCGGCCGTCCCGCAGCACGGTGAGCGTGAGCGGGTCGCCAGGGCGGTGGGCCCGGATCTTGATGATCAGCTCGTCGCCGCCACGGACCCGCTGTCCGTCCACCTTGGTGATCACGTCACCGGGCCTGATGCCGGCGCGGGCACCCGGCCCGCCGGGGGTCACGGACGGCTTGCCGTCCTCGCCCTCGGCTCCCACCCGGGCTCCGTCGCCGGTGTAGTCCATGTCGAGGGTCACCCCGATGACCGGGTGCGTGGCGTGACCGGTGGCGATGAGCTCCTCGGCGACGCGCTTGCCCTGGTTGATGGGAATGGCGAAGCCCAGGCCGATGGAACCGCCCTGCCGGTCCGGGTCGTTCTTGTCGGCGCCACGGATCGCGCTGTTGATGCCGACGACGTGCGCCCTGGCGTCCAGCAGGGGGCCGCCGGAGTTCCCGGGGTTGATGGGGGCGTCGGTCTGGAGCGCGTCGACGTAGCTGATGTCGCTGCCGTCCCCCTTGTCGCCACCCGCGGTCACGGGCCTGCCCGTGGCGCTGATGATGCCCGCGGTGACCGTGTTGGAGAGGTCGAAGGGCGCGCCGATGGCGACGACCGGGTCGCCGACCCGCACGTTCTCGGAGTTGCCCAGGCTGAGCGGCCGCAGTCCGCGCACCCCGCTGACCTTGACCACGGCCAGGTCGTAGCCGGAGTCGCGACCGACCAGCTCGGCGGTGACGCTCTCGCCGGTACTGAAGGTGACCGCTATCTCCCTGGCGTCGGCGACCACGTGGTTGTTGGTCAGGATGTGCCCCTGCGGGTCGAGCACGAAGCCGGTGCCCGTGCCGCTGCTCTTGGCGCCCCTCACGTGCAGCGTGACCACGCCGGGCAGCGCGGCGGCCGCGATCCCGGCCACGCTGTCGGGCGCCCGGCCCGTGTCCGCGACGGCCGCCTGAGGCAGTTCCAGCCGGGTGCTGCTCCGCCGCTCGGCGAGCACGCCGACGTAGCCCCCGATACCGCCGGCGAGCAGCGCCGCGGCGGCGGCGAGGGCGGCCGCCTGCCACAGGCGCAGGCCTCGCCGGTCATGGCCCCGGTCCACGACCTGGAGGGGCTGCGCACCCCAGGGGTCGTAGCGGGCCTCGACGGCCGGCGGCTCTTCGGCGGGGGCCGCCGGCCCGGCCGCGCCGTCCGCCGCAACACCGCCGTCCCCCTTGGCGTCGCCCGTCTCGGGGCGCGGGGCCGGAAGCCCGTCACGACGGCTGTCCGCCGTGCCCTCGGGCCGGCTCCACCACTGTGGAGCCGGGTCGGTCTGCTGCCTGTCGGCCATCGGCGCTCCCCGCGTACCTGTGCGCATGTCCGGCCGATTCAACCAGGTCCCGGGTCAGCGCAGCAGGGACACCGGCCGGGCCGAAGCCGGTGGGGAGGGCGGGGGCGGCGGCAGAGGGCTCCCGACGGCCGTCAGGAGGCTCGGTACGGCCGCGGGGGTGGGCAGCCGGTCGCGGACCGCCGCATCGGTCACGGGCAGGGCGGGGCCGGGCCGGGAGGCGGGCGCCGGAGCATCACCCCGGACGTTCGGTTCCGTGACCTCCTGCGGCAGCGTGCCGCCCAGCGCGAGCGCGGCCAGCGACACCGCGCCGGCGGCGACGAAGGCGAACCTGCGACGCGGGCGGCCCACCTCGTGGACGGGGAAGCCCTCCTGCCGCGGCCGGGCGCCCGCGGCTGCGGGCAGTCCGTAGGCGAAGGCCTCGAAGGGGTCGGGCCGGTCGGCTCCCGGTCCCGGCGGGGCCACGGGGCCGGCCGGGGCGTCGAGACCGCCTCCCGGCAGCCCCTGCAGGCGCGCGAGCAGGCCCGCCGACAGCGGCGGCGGGGCGCTTTCCACGAACATGGTCTTCAGACGGCGCTGGGCGTCGGCCTCGGCCTTGCACCGGGCGCAGGTCGCCAGGTGGGCCAGGACCCGCTCACGGGCGTCGTGCTTGAGCTCCCCGTCCACCAGGGCGGCGAGCCGGTCGCCCAGGTGCTGTTCGGCGGGGGAGGGACTGGCTCCGGTCACTCGGCTCCGCCCTCTCTCCCGGCGCCCGGCGCGCCCGTCGCGACTCCGGCCAGTGCCCGCTGTTCGGCCCGGGCCGACGGAGACCGGTGCTTGAGCGCCTTGCGCAGGTGCGAGCGGCCCCGGTGGATGCGGCTGCGCACGGTGCCGAGCTTCACGCCGAGCGTCGCGGCGATCTCCTCGTAGGACAGGCCCTCGATGTCGCACAGCACCACGGCCGCGCGGAACTCGGGGGCGAGGGTGTCCAGCGCCTGTTGGACGTCCGCGTCGAAGTGGGTGTCGTGGAGGACCTGCTGGGGGGACGGCTCACGGCTCGGCAGCCGCTCGGCGGCGTCGTCGGCGAGCGCGTCGAAGCGGATCCGCTGCTTGCGGCGGACCATGTCCAGGAACAGGTTGGTGGTGATGCGGTGCAGCCAGCCCTCGAACGTGCCGGGGGTGTAGGTGGACAACGAGCGGAAGACGCGGACGAAGACTTCCTGGGTGAGGTCCTCGGCGTCGTGCTGGTTGCCCGTCAGACGGTAGGCGAGGCGGTAGACCCGCGCGCTGTGCGTGCTGACGATCTCCTCCCACGAGGGAGGGGTCCACGCCTGCGATCCCGCATCTGCGGCAAAGGTCGCGGTGGTTGCGGTGTCTGTGGTGTGGAAGCGGTCAGCAGTGTAGGTCACGGATTTCGGCTCACCCGCCGACCAGAAGAGGCGTCTGAACACGCCTCCACGATCCACAGGCGCAGCCGCACCTCCCCTGTCGGCTCTGGTGGTGTCCAGTGGAGTCCCTACCATAGCCACCCCCTCTGTCAGCTCCGGATAAGGGTTTTTGCAGTATCTTTACGCAAGCCTTAGGCCGCGGGGCGGTACCCGCCGCCGATCTGCCCGGCGCCGTCCTTCTCGTCCCGCCTCCACCCCTCACAACGCCCGGTCCCATCTGCGGGTTCCCGACGTCAACGGATACAGTCACCGTTGCGCCAACTATGGGGACAGGAGAGGGTCATTACCGGCAACCGGCAGACGAGCTGGGCGTTCGCCGACGCGTTTGTCGCCGAGGACGACGCTCTGCGATGGGCCCGCGACCGGTCCAGGGAAGCGGGCCTGCGCTCCGTCTCCCCCGGGACCGGCGCCGCGCTGCGCCTGCTGGCCGCCACCGCGGACGCCAAGGCGGTCGCCGAGATCGGCACGGGCACCGGCGTCTCCGGCATCCACCTGCTGCACGGCATGCGGCCCGACGGGGTGCTGACCACGGTGGATCCCGAAGCCGACCGGCAGGCGTTCGCCCGCCAGGCCTTCCGCGCCGCCGGTTTCGCGGGCAACCGCGCCCGCTTCATCCCCGGCCGCGCCCTCGACGTCCTGCCCCGCCTCGCCGACGGCGGCTACGACCTCGTCTTCTGCGACGGGGACCCGGCCGAGTCCCTCGACTACCTCGCTGAATCGTTGCGCCTGCTGCGCCCCGGGGGGCTGGTGTGCTTCGAGGGGGTTTTCTCCGACGGCCGTACCGTCGACTCCGCGGCCCAGCCGGTGGAGGTGCTCCGCGTCCGTGAGCTGCTGCGCAGCGTCCGGGAGAGCCCAGCGCTGGAGGCTGCGCTGCTCCCGGTGGGCGACGGCCTGCTGTGCGCCGTGCGCCGCTGACCGCCGTACGCGACCGGGCCGGGTCAGCCCAGGAGTGCGAAGGTGAGGGCCGCCGTACCGCCCAGGGCGGTGCCGGCGAGCAGCTGGGCCGGGGTGTGGGCCCGCAGCTCCAGGCGGGACCAGCCGACGGCGGCTGCGACCGCGACCGCGGGGAGGACGGCCGGGCCGAAGACGAGCAGCAGGATCATCACGGTGCCGCCGGCCACCGACATGTGGAGGGATATCTGCCAGCCCACCGTGACCAGCAGGGACGAGACCAGCCCCACGAGCATCGCGACGACGAGCGCGAAGACCGCGGCCGGGGCGCCGAGTACGCGCAGCAGGGTGACGCCGGCGAGGACGGAGACCAGGCTCAGCGCCATCGGCACCACCCGCTGGCGCCTCACCCGGATGTGCTGGTCGGTCAGCGACCCGCGCCTGACCCCGACGGCGATGATGCCGATCGGGACGACCCCGCAGAAGAGGGCGGCGAGCAGCCCCCAGCCGAGCCCCGTCCACGACCCCGTGCTGTGCCACCCGACGAGCAGCAGGAGGGCGACGACCAGGTTCGCCGGGGCCAGCACGTCGGACAGGAGGCGGGCGGCCTTCTGGCGCGGAGTGCAGTCGGCGAAGGCCGGGGGCGCGGGCGGGGAGAAGGGCACGTGCGGCTCCGCTGGGTCGCCGGGGACAGGGGTCCTCGGACACGGCACAACACTGCCCCGGTCGCGGATCGCGGCCGGGGCAGCGCAGAGAATGCGAAAGCAGAAGGTGGAAGTGCTGTCAGCGGGTCAGCCGACGACCTTCTTCAGGGCGTCACCCAGGGCGTCCGCCTCGTCGGGGGTCAGCTCGACGACAAGCCGACCGCCGCCCTCGAGCGGTACGCGCATGACGATGCCCCGCCCCTCCTTGGTGACCTCGAGCGGGCCGTCGCCCGTCCGCGGCTTCATGGCCGCCATGCTCGTTCCCCTTCCTGAAACCAGCTCATCGTCAGCCGACGGCCCCATTCAGGCGCCTAGTACCCGGCATCGAACACATTGCTTCCCGGCCATTATCCCGCATGTCAGGACCCGATGACCAACATCACCCGGGAACGCTTGGGCAACGCGCTCGGCCAAAACCACTCATTTCGGGGATCCGCCTGCGATACTTCGCCGCCGCACCTGGGGAACGGCCGCGGCTTTCTTTGACACACATCACATGTGCGCTCCCCCTCCGGTCCGCCATGCTGACCCTTGGACCGGCCGGTACCGACCGGTAGCCAAGCCCGCGACGAAGGGGGACCCCCTGCCATGGCCGACAGTGTGCTCTACGAAGTGACCGACGGACTCGCGACCATCACGATCAACCGTCCCGACGCGATGAACGCGATGAACACCGAGGCCAAGGTCGCCCTGCGCGACGCTGCTCTGGCGGCGGCCGCGGACACCGCGGTCCGGGCGGTCCTGCTGACCGCCGCCGGGAACCGGGCCTTCTGCGTGGGCCAGGACCTCAAGGAGCACATCGGCAACCTCGCCGCGGACCGCGAGAGCGGCTCCTCGCTGACCATGAACACGGTCAAGGAGCACTACAACCCGATCGTGCGGGCGCTCACCGAGATGCCGAAGCCGGTGGTGGCGGGCGTCAACGGGGTCGCGGCCGGCGCCGGATTCGGATTCGCGCTGGCGGCCGACTTCCGGGTGGTGGCCGACACCGCCTCCTTCAACACCTCGTTCGCCGGTGTGGCCCTGACCGCCGACTCCGGGGTCTCGTGGACCCTGCCCCGTCTGATCGGCGCCTCGCGCGCCTCGGACCTGCTGCTCTTCCCCCGTTCGGTCAAGGCGCAGGAGGCGTACGAGCTCGGCATCGTCAACCGCCTGGTGCCCTCGGACTCCCTGCACGCCGAGGCCGAGGCCGTCGCCCGCGCACTGGCCTCGGGCCCGACGGTCGCCTACGCCGCGCTGAAGGAGTCCCTCGCGTACGGGGCCTCCCACCCGCTGGCGGAGTCCCTGGTCCACGAGGACGTCCTGCAGACCCGCGCCGGAGCCTCCGAGGACCACTCCATCGCCGTCCAGGCCTTCCTGTCGAAGCAGCCTCCGAAGTACCTGGGGCGCTGAGCCGCGGGCCCCGCGCGGCCCGGTCAGGCCGGGTCGCGCAGGGCGCAGGCGGCAAGGTGGTCGTTGACCAGTCCGCACGCCTGCATCAGGGCGTAGGCGGTGGTCGGGCCCACGAAGCGGATGCCGGCCTTCTTGAGGGCCTTGGCGAGGGCGGTCGACTCCGGGGTGATCGCCGGGACCTCGGTGACCGTGCGCGGGGCCGGGCCCGGCTCGCCCGGGGCGTGGGACCAGATCAGTGCGTCCAGCTCGCCGGGCTCCCAGCCGGCGAGGAGCTTGGCGTTGGCCAGGGTCGCCTCGATCTTGGCCCGGTTGCGGATGATCCCCTCGTCGGCCATCAGCCGCTCCGCGTCCGCCGCCCCGAACTCCGCGACCGCCGCGATGGAGAAGTCGCCGAAGGCCTTCCGGAAGCCCTCGCGGCGGCGCAGGATCGTCAGCCAGGACAGCCCCGACTGGAAGGCCTCCAGGCACAGCCGCTCGTAGAGGGCGTCGTCGCCGTGGACCGGGCGGCCCCATTCCGAGTCGTGGTACGCGACGTACTCGCCGGTGGAACCCGTGGACAGCGCCCACGGACAGCGCAGCAGCCCGTCCGCGCCCGCCACCGGCCCGCTCACCGCTCACCCGCCTTGTTCAGGTCGACCCGGCTGCCCACGTCCGCGGCGGCCGTCAGCTGGGCGATCCGCGCGTCCCGCTCGGCGAGCTCCGCGGCCAGCCTCTCCAGTACGTCGTCCACCTCGGCCATCCGGTAGCCGCGCGGCGCCACCGGCAGCCGCAGCGCGTCGATGTCCCCCCGCACCACCGGGCGACTCTCGGGCAGCCCGTCCGCCACCCGGTCCGGCTCCGCTTCCGGCAGGACGGCCTCCGAGCCGCCGCCGATCACGGCGAGGGTGACCGCTGCCACGACCACGACCAGCGCGATCATCAAGAAGAAGAACACGATCAACTCCCCTGAGAGACTCCGGCCACCAGGTTAAGGTCGCTGGCGAGGCGCGAGGGCCGCCGAAGGAGGAAAGACCAGCATGCTGCGACTGGGCAGGCGCGAGTTCGACACCCACGAGCCGGTGATCATGGCCATCGTGAACCGGACTCCGGACTCCTTCTACGACCAGGGCGCCACCTTCCGCGACGAGCCCGCCCTGGACCGGGTCGAGCAGGCCGTGGCCGAGGGCGCCGCGATCATCGACATCGGCGGGGTCAAGGCAGGACCGGGCGAGCACGTGGACGCGGCCGAGGAGGCGCGGCGCACGGTCGGTTTCGTGGCCGAGGTCCGGCGCCGCCACCCGGACGTGGTGATCAGTGTGGACACCTGGCGGCACGAGGTCGGCGAGGCCGTGTGCGAGGCCGGGGCGGACGTGCTGAACGACGCCTGGGGCGGGGTGGACCCCCGGCTGGCCGAGGTCGCGGCGCGCCACGGCGTCGGCCTGGTCTGCACGCACGCCGGCGGGGTCGAGCCGCGGACCCGGCCGCACCGGATCGCGTACGAGGACGTGATGGAGGACATCCTGCGGGTCACGGTCGGCCTCGCCGAACGCGCCGCGGCCCTCGGTGTCCGCCGGGACGCCATCATGATCGACCCGGGTCACGACTTCGGGAAGAACACCCGCCACTCGTTGGAGGCGACCCGGCGGCTGGAGGAGATGACGGCGACGGGCTGGCCGGTCCTGGTCTCCCTGTCGAACAAGGACTTCGTCGGCGAGACCCTCGACAAGCCGGTCAAGGAACGGCTGCTCGGCACCCTGGCCACCACCGCCGTCTCGGCCTGGCTGGGCGCCCAGGTCTACCGCGTCCACGAAGTCGCGGAGACCCGTCAGATCCTGGACATGGTCCGCTCCATCCAGGGCCACCGGCCCCCGGCGGTCGCCCGCCGCGGCCTGGCCTGAGGCCCGGCGCGCGGAGACCGGCGCGCCCGGTCCCGCGGGCCGACCGCGGGGCCGGGCGCGGGACCGGGCGCGAAAGCGGCCTACTTCCCGACTTCCTTCGTCACCAGGGCGATCGCCTCGTCCACGTCGTCGGTGACGTGGAAGAGGTAGAGGTCCTTCTCCGAGGCCTTGCCCTGGGCGATCACCGTGCCCCGCAGCCAGTCGACGAGGCCGCTCCAGTACTCCGTGCCGAACAGCACGATGGGGAAGCGGGTGATCTTCTGGGTCTGGACCAGGGTCAGCGCCTCGAACAGCTCGTCCAGCGTGCCGAGACCGCCGGGCAGCACGACGAAGCCCTGGCTGTACTTCACGAACATCGTCTTGCGGACGAAGAAGTACCGGAAGTTCAGCCCCAGGTCGACGTGCTGGTTGAGCCCCTGCTCGAAGGGGAGCTCGATGCCGAGGCCGACCGAGATCCCGTTCGCCTCGCGGGCGCCCTTGTTGGCCGCCTCCATCGCTCCCGGACCACCGCCGGTGATCACCGCGAACCCGGCGTCGACGAGCGCACCGCCGATCCGCACCCCCGCCTCGTACTCGGGCGAGCCCTCCGGGGTGCGGGCAGAGCCGAACACGCTGATCGCGGGGGGCAGCTCGGCCAGCGTGCCGAAGCCCTCGATGAACTCCGACTGGATGCGCAGGACCCGCCAGGGATCGGTGTGCACCCACTCGGAGGGCCCGGCGGTGTCCAGCAGCCGCTGGTCCGTCGTACTGCCCGCCTGCACCTGGCCGCGCCGCCTCAGCACCGGCCCGAGCTGCTGCTCCTCGGGCCGACGACGAGCGTTGCCTTCGGGGTTGCCCATGATGTGCTCCCTCCTGCTGATCGTTGGATCAGGGTAGGCGCACAAAGGTGACGGGAAGCGGAATTCAGGAGGTCAGCCAGGCGCGGAGTCGTTCCTCGCAGTGCAGGATCGCCTTCGTCTCCACCCGCTCGTCCACCTTGTGGGCCAGCAGGGCGTCGCCCGGGCCGTAGTTCACCGCGGGAACGCCCAGAGCGCTGAAGCGGGATACGTCCGTCCAGCCGAACTTCGGCATCGCCCGGCCTCCGACCGCCTCCATGAACGCGGCCGCGGCCGGGTGGGAGAGGCCGGGGAGGGCCCCGCCGGAGAAGTCGTCGATCACGAACTCTTCGACGCCGCAGTCC
Organism: Streptomyces sp. PCS3-D2; assembly: GCF_000612545.2. GTDB lineage: Bacteria > Actinomycetota > Actinomycetes > Streptomycetales > Streptomycetaceae > Streptomyces. Next base: position 2,707,388 of record NZ_CP097800.1, read on the forward strand.
GCGAAGACCTCCCGGACGTGGGCGATCGCGTCGTCCATGCTGCGGTCCGGGGCGAAGCGGAAGTTGACCGTCACGGTGCAGGCGTCGGGGATGACGTTGTTGGCGACGCCACCCTCGATGCGGACCGCGTTGAGCCCCTCGTGGTACTCCAGGCCGTCGATGACGGGCCTGCGGGCCTCATACGCGGCGAGCCGGGCGAGGATCGGGCCGGCGGCGTGGATGGCGTTGGAGCCCATCCAGCTGCGGGCGGAGTGGGCGCGCTCGCCGGAGGTGCGCAGCAGCACCCGCAGGGTGCCCTGGCAGCCGCCCTCGACCTCGGCGTTCGAGGGCTCCAGCAGGACCGCGAAGTCGCCCGTGAGCCAGTCGGGGTGGGCCTCGGCGACCTTGCCGAGGCCGTTGAGGTCGGCGGCGACCTCCTCCTGGTCGTAGAAGACGAAGGTGAGGTCCCGGTTGGGCTCGGGCACGGTCGCGGCGATGCGCAGCTGCACGGCGACGCCGGACTTCATGTCGGTGGTGCCGCAGCCCCACAGGACGCCGTTCTCGTCGAGGCGCGACGGGACGTTGTCGGCGATCGGCACCGTGTCGAGGTGGCCGGCCAGTACGACGCGCTCGGCCCGGCCGAGGTGCGTACGGGCGACGACGTTGTTGCCGAAGCGGTCCACGGTGAGGTGGGGCAGGCCGCGCAACGCGTGTGCCACGAGGTCGGCGAGTACCTTCTCGTCGCCGCTCACGGACGGGATGTCGACGAGCCGGGCGGTCAGCTCGGCGGCGTCGAGGGTGAGGTCCAGCTCGGATTCGGACATGGAACTGACCCTAACGCCCCGGGGTGTGGCGAAGCGTCCCTCGTCCGGCCGGTGGACGCGCCATATGCCTCAAGTACGGTGGGCCGCGTGTCCGAGTTCCGTGTTCCCCGCTCCCGCCGCCGCAGGCTGCCGCGTGTGGTCGTCGGCCTGCTCGTTCTCCTGTCGGTGATCGGGTACTTCGCCGTGCAGCGCGCCTCGGTCGGCGGTGGCGCGCCCTTCTGCGTCGCCAGTGCGGACGCGTCCGACCGTGACGGCCAGTCCGAAAAGTACGAGATGTCTCCCGAGCAGGCGGCGAACGCGGCGACGATAGCCTCCGTCGGCATCGCCAAGGGGCTGCCCGACCGGGCGGTCACGATCGCTCTGGCGACCGCCATGCAGGAGTCCGCCCTGCGCAATCTCGACCACGGCGACCGGGACTCGCTGGGCCTGTTCCAGCAGCGGCCTTCGATGGGATGGGGTACGCCGGAGCAGATCACCGACCCGGTCTACTCGGCGGGGATCTTCTACGACCACCTCGTCGACGTGCCGGGGTACTCGCGGCTACCGCTGACGGTGGCCGCGCAGAAGGTGCAGCGCAGCGGCTACCCGCAGGCCTACGCCAAGCACGAGCCGGACGCGACCGTGCTGACCGCCGCGTTCGCCGGCGGCGGCAGCCTGGACTGCGGCGGTCCGGCGCCCACGCAGCCCGGTGACCCGGAGAAGGTGCGGGAGGGCCTGGTGCGGATCTTCGGCAAGGACGGGATGCACACCTTCGGCCCGCAGGGCGGCCAGGCCGGCCAGGCCGGCCGCAACGGCGGCGGTGGCCGGGCCGTCCCGGAGCCCGAGATCACGATGGTGGAGAAGCAGGAGGCGGGCGAGGCCGCGACGCGCCGCAGCCGGGCGATGGCCCACTGGGCGGTGGCCAACTCCCGTGAGATGGGCATCGCCAGGGTGTCCTACGACCTGCGCGGCTGGGTCGCGGGCAAGGACCGGGGCCGCTGGCAGGACCAGGGAGAGGCCGACGCCAAGAACGGCGACGGTGCCCCCTACGGTGCGGCCCGCGGCGAGGTGCGGATCTTCATGGCCCGCTGATCGGCACGGCCGCCCGGCCCCGACGGCCGGGTCGAACGGGGTCGGCCGGGGCAGCCGGGAGCACCCGGCCGCGTGTACGGGTGATCACCCCCGCGGGGGTGGTCACCGACCCCCCTGCAGCCCCCGCGACGGGACGGATTCCCTGGTGGGTGCGCATCCAATGCTCTTGTCGCGGAAGCCGATTAAACGATGCGTTGCCGATTCTTTACCCGGCGGCGCCGCAACTCCACCCGCCCCGTGAGCGGTTAGTCAGGCCGTACTCAGCCGCTACCGCTTAGGAGCATCATGTCCCTCCCCCTGACCCGTCGGATCGCCCGTGCCGCGCTGCTCGTCGCAGCCGGGGCAGCGCCCGTGGTCGGTGCGGCCGGCGCGGCCAGCGCCGCCGGTCTGGAGTCCGTGCCGCAGCTGGGCGCACTCACCGCCCCGGACGCCCTCGGCGACGCGGGTGCCGCCACCACGGCCCTGCCGGCCCCCGCCTCCGACCTGGCCGGCCAGGCGGGCGGCCTGCTCGGCGGACTGCCCACCGCACAGGAGCTGCCGGTCTCCGCGCTGCCCGTGGGCGGTGTCCTGCCGGCGGGACTGCCCGGCGGCGCGCTGCAGGGCTGACGCCCGGGGAACACCGAGGGGGCCGGGAGTTTCGCACTCCCGGCCCCCTCGGGCTGTCACGGAACGGTCAGCCGAGGCGCTTGACGGCCGCCTCCACGCGCTCGTCGGTGGCGGTGAACGCCACCCGTACGAAGCGTGCGCCGGCCTCGCCGTAGAAGTCCCCCGGAGCGACCAGGATGCCCAGGTCGGCGAGGTGGGCGACGGTGTCCCAGCAGGGCTCGTCGCGGGTCACCCACAGGTAGAGGCTCGCCTCGCTGTGCTCGACGCGGAAGCCGTGCGCCTCCAGGGCCGTGCGGAGCGCCGCCCTACGGGCCGCGTAGCGCTCGCGCTGCTCCGCCACGTGCAGGTCGTCGCCGAGCGCCGCCACCGTGGCCGCCTGCACCGGGGCGGGGGTCATCATGCCGCCGTGCTTGCGGATCTCCAGCAGCTCGCCGAGCACGTCCGCGTCACCGGCGATGAAGGCCGCCCGGTAGCCCGCCAGGTTGGAGCGCTTGGAGAGCGAGTGGACCGCGACGATCCCCTCGTAGGAGCCGCCGCACACGTCGTCGTGGAGCACGGAGACGGGCTCGGCCTCCCAGCCCAGCTCCAGGTAGCACTCGTCGCTGAAGAGCAGGATGCCGTGCTCGCGCGCCCAGGCCACGATTCGTACGAGCTCGTCCTTGCCGAGGACGCTGCCGGTGGGGTTGGACGGGGAGTTGAGCCACAACAGCTTCACGCCGGCCGGGTCGAGCCCGGCCCCCGCGGGGTCACTCGCAAAGGTCTCGGCGTCGTAGACCACCGCCTCGGCGCCGCACAGCCGGGCGCCGACCTCGTACGTCGGGTAGGCGAGCCGCGGGTAGGCGACCTTGTCACCGGCGCCGAGCCCGAGCTGGGTCGGCAGCCAGGCCACCAGCTCCTTCGAACCCACGACCGGCAGGACGTTGCGATGCCCGGCAGCGCCGGCGCCGAGCCGGCCGCGCAGCCAGCCCGTGATGGCGTCGCGCAGGGCCTCCGTGCCCCACACGGTCGGGTAGCCCGGGGAGTCGGCGGCGTCGATCAGGGCCTGCCTGATCAGCTGCGGGACCGGGTCCACGGGCGTGCCGACGGACAGGTCGACGATGCCGTCCGGGTGGGCCGCCGCCGTCTTCTTGTACGGCTCCAGCTTGTCCCAGGGGAAGGCGGGAAGACGGTCGGATACTGCGGCCACGTGGTCTCTGCTCTCTTCCGGGTACTGGCTGGTAGCGGGTCGGAAAAACACCGCGGTCCCGTGCGGCGGGAAAGGCCGTACGGGACCGGGGCGCTTCTGCCGTGAAGGGTCAGTGCTCGCCGTTGATGCCGGCGGGCAGCCCCGCGACGAAGGGGTGGTCACGCTCGATCAGGCCCAGCTTGGAGGCACCACCGGGCGAACCGAGCTCGTCGAAGAACTCGACGTTCGCCTTGTAGTAGTCCTTCCACTCCTCCGGGGTGTCGTCCTCGTAGAAGATGGCCTCGACCGGGCAGACCGGCTCACACGCACCACAGTCGACGCATTCGTCCGGGTGGATGTACAGGGACCGCTGGCCCTCGTAGATGCAGTCGACGGGGCACTCTTCGATGCATGCCTTGTCCTTGACGTCGACACAAGGCTCCGCGATGACGTAGGTCACGCTCTCGTTCCTCCTCGGTAGGGCTTTCCATATCGCGCGGGAGCGCGGCGTCGTCGATGCCCGCCCCTAGTATCTCCGTTCCCGGGCACGATCCGAACAGGAGGGGCGGACAGAGCTGTGGAAATCACTGCCGGAGGGCTGCTGGAGGTCCGAATCACCCCGGCTGACGTGGGTAAACGTGTCTCTGTACGACGGGTGGAGACCGGACTGAGCGGATCACCCGAGTTCACGGACACGGTCGGCGTTCTCACATCCTGGGATCAGGGTGTGCTGCTGATCACAAAGAAGAACGGACAGTCCGTCCGCATCCCGGAATCCTCGCTGGTGGCGGGCAAGACCGTACCCGCGGCGCCGGCCCGGCGGCGGGGGCCGGCAGCCTCCTTCGAGGAGCTGACGAGGGTCTCGGCGCGGGCCTGGCAGCCGCTGGAGAGCGAGTCGCTGGGCGGGTGGACCCTGCGGGCCGCCGCCGGGTTCACCCGGCGGGCCAACTCCGTGCTGCCGCTCGGCGACCCGGGGACACCGCTGGACGATGCACTCGCGCGAGTGACCTCCTGGTATGCGGCGCGAGGACTTCCGGCCTATGTGCAGGCCGCCACCGGGGCCGCCGGCACGCAGGAGCTGCTCTGCGCCGAGCTGGAGCGCCGGAACTGGGTGCCCGAGGCATCGGCGGAGGTACGGATCGGGGCGCTGGCCCCGGTGGGTGACATGGACGCGCCCGCGAGCGGGGCCGTGGCCCTGACCCGTGTCCCGGACGGGGAGTGGCTCGGGCGCTACGGCAGGGTCTCCGACCCGGACGTGGCCCGGCGGGTGCTGGTGGAGGGGCCGTCGGTCTGGTTCGCCTCGTTGTACGGCGGGCGGGCGATCGGCCGGTGCGTGGTGGACGGCCGGTGGGCCGGCTTCGCGGCGGTGACGGTCGATCCGGGGCACCGGCGGGAAGGACTCGCAACGGCGGTGATGGCCGCCCTGGCCCGGCGCGCGCTGGAAGAGGGCGCCTCGGCGGCGTGGCTG